>JAAYLQ010000192.1 GCA_012521805.1 Bacillota bacterium | reverse complement strand
GGTGCAGGTATTCTCACTCATATACTGTTCCAGTTCTTGGCGTGCCCAGTCAGATGTGCTTTCTCGATACCGCCTATTTAAAAACGGAATCAAGCCTTCATAAACTGAAGAGTACATCCGCGTCTGCTCTTGACGGTTTGTATATTCGAAGCTGACCGCTTCATCAATTCCATATAAAAGTACATCAACACTTTCCGGGGGCAGTTCCTTGAGGGGTTGTTCAGGATCGATCCGATATTCCCGACAAACGGCATCAAGGATCGCCTCCAGCCATTGGCTTTTGCTGCTGCGCCAAGGAATGAGGGCGCCTTCACTCAGGGACAAATCATAATCAACGACTAAATCTGGATCAATCTCTAATTTGCTGCCAAGTCCATCACATTCAGGGCAAGCTCCATAAGGGCTGTTGAAGGAAAACATGCGCGGAGTCAGTTCCTCCATCGATATCCCACAGTCAACACAGGCAAAATGCTCACTAAATAACAGTTCTTCCTGACCAATAACGTCAACAACCACAATACCTTCTCCATACTGCAGCGCAGTTTCAACTGAATCGGTTAGGCGGGAATGAATATCCGAGCGGATCACAATCCGATCAACAACAATTTCAATGGTGTGCTTCTTATTCTTATCAAGATTAAGCGGATCCGTAACTTCGTGAAGTTCCCCGTCCACTCTAATTCGTACAAAACCTTCCCTGCGGATGCTTTCGAGAACTTTTTTATGCTCGCCCTTACGGCCTCTAACCACAGGTGCCAAAACCTGAATGCGTGTTCCTTCTGCTAGAGTAAGCAGTTGGTCTATGATCTGCTGTACAGTTTGGCGGCTGATCGGCTTGCCGCAGTTAGGACAGTGAGGGTTCCCGATACGAGCGTACAACAGGCGCAGGTAATCATAAATTTCAGTAATTGTACCCACTGTTGAACGAGGATTGCGGCTGGTAGTCTTTTGATCGATGGAAATGGCTGGGGACAAGCCTTCAATGGAATCAACATCCGGCTTGTCCATCTGCCCTAAGAACTGACGCGCATAAGCCGATAAGGACTCAACATAACGCCTTTGGCCTTCAGCATAAATCGTATCAAAAGCTAAAGAAGATTTACCCGAACCGGATAATCCGGTAATTACCACTAATTTATCACGCGGAATTTCCACATCAATATTCCGCAGATTATGCTGTCTTGCACCTTTAATTATTATTTTACCTGTACTCAATCAACTAACCCCGCTTCCTGGCGTAATTCTCTGATTTGATCCCGCAGCTGAGCAGCTAGTTCGAATTCCAGTTCATTCGCTGCTGTAAACATCTGTTTTTCCAATTCCTTAATATAGCCAACGATGTCCTTAATATCTTCATAAGCCGGTGCAGGATCAGTGCGGTAATCAGCTTCATCCTCGGCTGCTCGGACTGCTTGGACAATGTCGGTGACTTCTTTTTTAATCGTCTCTGGTGTAATCCCATGTTTGCGGTTGTGCTCCATCTGCAGCTGCCGCCTGCGGTTAGTTTCTGAAATGGCTGCCTCCATTGAATCTGTAATCGTATCAGCATACATGATTACTCTACCGTTGACATTTCTAGCAGCACGACCGATTGTTTGAATCAAAGAGCGTTCTGAGCGCAGGAAGCCCTCTTTATCCGCATCGAGAATTGCTACAAGTGAAACTTCCGGTAAATCCAATCCTTCCCTCAGCAGGTTAATCCCCACCAGCACATCGAACTCACCCTTGCGCAGATCCCGCAGGATTTCAATTCTATCCAATGTCTCAATATCTGAGTGGAGATAGCGAACTTTAATCCCAACTTCGGTAAAATAATCAGTCAGATCCTCTGCCATTTTCTTAGTCAATGTGGTGATTAGGACCCGCTCGCCGCGCTCAATAGTTTTCTGAATCTCATCCTGCAGATCGTCGATCTGGCCTTTGATCGGACGCACATGAATTTCCGGATCTACCAGTCCAGTCGGACGCAGAATCTGTTCTACCCGCTGCTGCTCATGTTCTATTTCATAAGGTCCCGGAGTGGCGGAAACAAATACCACCTGGTTAATATGGGATTCAAATTCGGAAAAGGTGAGCGGTCGATTATCCAGAGCGGAAGGCAGGCGGAACCCATATTTGACGAGAGTCTCTTTCCGCGAACGGTCACCATGGTACATCCCCCTAATTTGGGGTATAGTCACATGGGATTCATCGATGAACATTAGATAGTCCTTCGGAAAATAGTCGAGGAGGGTTGAGGGCATTTGTCCTGGAGCTCGTCCCGATAAATGACGGGAATAATTCTCGATGCCCTGACAAAATCCCATCTGTTCCAGCATTTCTAAGTCATAACGGGTGCGCTGCTCTAACCGCTGCGCCTCCAACAGCTTGTTTTCCGCTTTTAACAGCGCTAACTGCTCTTCCAACTCAGCTTCAATCGATTCAATCGCCCGCTTAAGTTTTTCTTCGGATGTAACGAAGTGAGATGCTGGATAGATCGTCACTTCATTGTTTTCGGCTATCACTTCACCGGTAATCGGATCCAGCTCCAGAATCCGGTCTACTTCATCACCGAACAGTTCAATTCTGATCACATTATCACTGTTAGCAGGGATAATTTCAATCACATCACCCCGGACACGAAAAGTGCCCCGCTGGAAACCAATATCATTGCGTTCATACTGAATGCCCACTAGGCGCCGTAAAATATGATCCCGATCGCGAAACTCTCCGCTTTTTAATGCCAAGGTCAGGCCCATGTAATCTTCTGGAGATCCCAAACCATAAATGCAAGAAACACTCGCCACAATGATTACGTCACGCCTTTCAAACAGAGCACTGGTAGCTGCGTGGCGCAGACGATCAATCTCCTCATTGATCGCAGCATCTTTTTCGATATAAGTATCGCTTTGGGGTACATAAGCCTCCGGCTGATAGTAATCGTAATAACTGACAAAATAATGAACGGCATTATGGGGGAAGAATTCACGAAACTCATTGCATAATTGGGCTGCTAACGTTTTGTTGTGTGCAATAATTAGAGTTGGCTTCTGGACTTTTTCGATCACTTTAGCCATGGTAAAAGTCTTCCCAGACCCAGTAACACCAAGTAGGGTTTGGGCTTTCAAGCCGCGGTTAATACCATCGGTTAATTGGTCTATCGCTTTAGGTTGATCGCCAGCTGGTTCAAAGGGTGAAACAACCTTGAATGGTTTAGCTTTCATTGATTCAGCTCACCTCATAAACTGCTATTTGCATATCACAATGGAAATAGTTTATAATAAATACATACATATGTTCTAACATTGTCCTGCAATTACCTTCTCGTAATGATTATTATTATATCAGATCAGAAAGGGCGATTCCATTGAAAGAAGTACTAGTGATGGTAGAAATACCGAAAGGAAGCCGCAACAAGTATGAATACAACCCAGAAGATGGCTTATTTTACTTAGATCGCATGTTATTCTCAGCTGTACATTATCCTGCCGATTACGGTTTTATTCCCAATACTTTAGCTGAAGACGGAGATCCTTTAGATGCCCTGGTATTAGTTGGCGAAGCTACATTCCCTGGATGCATGATCCGGTCGAAACCTGTTGGTGTATTCGATATGTGGGATGAAAAAGGTCCTGATAAAAAAATTCTTTGTGTACCTGTGCGGGATCCGCAGTGGAATTGGGTTGAAGATCTGCATGATGTTCCGGAACATCTGCTTCATGAGGTAACCCACTTCTTTCAGGTATACAAAGAATTAGAGAAAAAGAACACCAAAATCGGCAATTGGCACTCTCGTGATGCCGCTATAAAGGTTATCGAAGAATCAATCCTGAGGTATCAGAATCAGCCTTAATCGGCCGGGTCCAAATCTTCTGCAGCCTTTGATTCTGGTCTAATCAGCAACTGAGAGACGGGAACTAGATTGATATCAGCTGCCACAAACTCGGGGATCATCTCCCACAGCGCGACAGCTGTTGCTGAACGCACATGACCAATAGCAATCGCTGAGCCGTGGAGAACCGCCCGCTCCATAATCTGGCGCAGCTGCTTCTTAACAGCCTCTACTTCATTGATGTTGTCAATAAAAAGGTTGTTTACAGCATAAGGCAGTCCAACTTCTGCTGCTACTTTACCAGCTACTGATAATGGGGTGGTGTAGCTGTCGAGAAAATAAAGTCCATGGTCCTTGATTTCTGCTAAGATTATCTCCATCGTTTCAGTGTCAGCAGTTACTTTTGATCCCATATGATTGTTCACACCCACAATCATCGGCAGATGGGCAATATTCTCCTGCAACCGCTGCTTGATTTCAGCTGCATCCATAGAGGTACGAATCCC
This sequence comes from Bacillota bacterium, assembly GCA_012521805.1. GTDB lineage: Bacteria > Bacillota > Limnochordia > Darwinibacteriales > DTU012 > DTU012. Next base: position 16,976 of record JAAYLQ010000192.1, on the reverse strand, counting down.
GCCTCTGCCAAGATCTAAATGGCTGTTGAGGGCCTCCATCGGCTGATGGAGAATTACCTCATGTCCATTTTCCGCTGCCAGCTCAGCTAAACGCACCGACTGCGGCAGATGGGGAATAATTGCTGCAGTCAAGGAAAATGGATACTGCAGAAATGCGTCTGCATAGAGGGAGGAATAACCCCAATCATCAATCACAATCGCCAGCATTGGCCTGTCATCCACCACCCTGGTGTTCGGGGTCATCTGCTTTAAATGCAGTCCAAAGCCATATTCTTCACTTGTTAGGGAGATTTTTGCTCCCAATTCGTCTTCCCTGTATTCTGTTTGAAACTCCCATTCATATCGATCCCACAGCTCGGTCTCTAAGCTGATAACCAATTCATGCAGCTCATTTTCTCGGGCTGTTGGAACAATTGTATACTCTGCTGTCCTCTCCGCTAGATTGACCGAATTAGCCAGCACAAGATAGCCGTGCATGTCAAAAACTTCAGCTGCAAATTCCAGCTTATCCTCTACTCCGGTAAACGGATCCGGAACTAGGTCTGCGCCTGCACTATCAATTGCTGTTTCAGCAGCAGGCTGACTCATTATCACCCACACTGCTCCAATACCGACTAGACAAATGCCAATTAAGATCAGGGCTGCAGCATTAATCGTCCTCTCGGCCTGCTTGTGCTTCATGTTCTGCTCCATGCTCTTCACCCCTTAATTTTCTGCCGCAAACGTTTCAGCATCCGATTAAACCATGTTTCACGCATCACCATGTAGACCGGTTGATTTGGCTGTGGTGCTGGAATAAATCCAAGTGGTGGAATCTTGCCTTTGAAATTGATGACCCGCGGCGGAGTATTTTCTATCACATTCTGCACTGTGAGTTTTGGATCGATAATCCAGGGTCCAATTTCTGCAACCAGGTGCTGCGGACTCTCAATCTTGATATCATTAATCTGCAGAATCACATCGCCAGTGGATAAGCCCATTTTGGCAGCTGGGGAATTGGGATAGACATCCAAAACCATCACCCCATTAGTGTAGGTAAAAACAGAACTGCGTTTTTTCTCCCGTTGCTGTCCAAAGCGGATCACCCATTCATGGCCTAAAGGTGCAAATAGGACTGGGATCACTTCAAGATATGGATAGTGATCAGCTAATAAAGTCAAACCCAACAGGGCTATGCTGTAAAAAAACAAGTTGCGTGCAGAATAAGCCGCTTTTTCCTCTGGCAAACTGGAGATAGCAACATCACTGTAACCAAGTCCTGCAAAAACGGGAGATAATTTAAATACCAACGCTAAACCTGCAGGTACAAAGATTTCCGGCTGAAGCAGCGGCCACCAATCGGGCATCCTGATTGCTGATTCTAATGCACTTGTCATTTCCACTGTAGCTAATACGGTTATAAACGGAAGCGGCCAAAACCGCTGCAAACTAAATCCACCCACAACTTTGCCTTCACTGTTTTGAACATAAAGAGGCATAGGATTGCGGTGCCCGTTGAGGAAAATGAGCAGTGCCTCTACTAGATGGAGAATTGCTACTAAACCCATGATTGATGTGACACTAACTTTGGGAAACCCAAATACTAGATAAAGCAAACTTACAAGCCCACCTGCGTATGCAAAACAGAGAAAGCGAGGACTGAATATCATCAATAAAAGAGCAGTCAGCCATACAAAGGCAATTCCAGTAGTAGATAAACTGATACCTAAGAAAACAAACAAAATACTTGCAACAATTCCGCCTAATACTCCATAAGCAAGACTGATAAAAGTCTCTTTTAACGGGTTACCGCGATTTAGTCCAAACATCCGCCGCTGTAAAACGTATACCCGCCGATACTGACTGTAAATAATAAAGCCCAGAGTTGCTAAAATCATTAAATATATCGGATCAAAGATAATTAAAGGCAGAACCCGAATAATCAACGCAATTACTTCAGGTAAGTTGCCCACTTGCCTAACCCCCATTTATAAAAAGTCCCGGAGAAATCCGGGACTTAGCTATTCTCCATAAATCTGACTGCGAATTATTTCAACTGCCTTTTCCAGCTGCAGATCAACCTCTGCTTCCCCAAAATAAATGGCTAGTTCTTCTTCCTCGCTGATTTCAATCTCATAATCCGGTACGATACCAACCTCATTAATGTCATGTCCGCCAGCAGTCAGATAGACCTGTTCGGTCAGACTGATTGCACCTCCATCCCGCAGAGGAACAATAGACTGAACTAATCCTTTACCAAAGGTAGTTGTACCAACCAAGACCGCCAAACCATGATCCCGCAGGGCGCCAGCAACAATTTCAGAAGCGCTGGCACTTGAACCATTGATCAAAACCACCATGGGAATGGGAGTCCTGGTTCCCTCTTCAACAGCAGCAAAACTACTGCGATTACCGTCGCGATCTTCCAAATGTAGAAGGTCGCCGCTGGAGACAAACTCGTCTGCTACCTGAAGAGCTGCAGATAGGGTACCTCCAGGATTAAAACGCAGATCGAGAATCAAGCCCTCTATACCTTCCGCGTCTAACTGATCCAGCGCTTCAACCAATTCGCGATAGGTCCGGTCGGAAAAGTTTGTTAAATGAATATATCCAATACCAGGCTCCAGCATTTCAATTTTTTCGATGGAGTTGACGCTGATCATGTCCCGGACAATAGTAACATCAAAACTTTCCTCGTCGCGCTGAATAGTTATAGTTACTTCAGTACCGGGCTCTCCCCGCATTAAGCTGGCAGCCTCATCAGTTGTCATATAATTAGTATCACGATCACCAATTCTGATGATCCGGTCATTAGCCCGCAGTCCGGCACGTTCACCAGGAGTACCTTTGATCGGCGAAATTATTGTTAACTGCTCATCGCGAATGCCAATTACAATCCCAATCCCGCCAAATACTCCAGAAGTATCACTCATTAAGCTCTCATAGGCATGCTGATCCATATAACGGGTATAGGGATCACCGAGGGCTTGAGCAAGCATTCCCCTGACACTGCCAGTTGAAGCATAGGCACTGAGCAGATCGGCTACATCCACCTGCCTGTAGAATCTCGCTCTAACAAGAGATACAATTTCCAATAAATTGCCTGCATCGCCGGCTTGCACTGCAGACTCGGGTCCCGCACCAAAGCTGGAAAATACCGAACCATATACTAGTGCTGCGAATAACAAGAGTACAGCTGTTGATAAAACCAATACTCTGCGTTTCACCGGATCACCGCCTTTTTCTACTATTTCTATTCAGATTCGCTTGCACAATATTACATGCTGCCTATCTTCATATCATTTCTCAATGAAACCGCTGAATTCCTGCAATATCCAAAAGTTAACTCAACCAAATCCACGGATCAACATGCTGCTGATCCTGACGGACTTCAAAATGAAGATGGGGCCCTGTGCTCAGACCTGTTGAGCCCACAAGGGCAATTGTTTCTCCTGCACGAACTTTTTGTCCCGGTTTTACCAGCAGTTTTGAAGCGTGGGCATACAGGGTGGATAGTCCATCACCGTGTTCAATTACAACTGTGAGACCATATCCGTTAGCATCTTCACTCACAACTACGGTTCCCTCAGCAGCTGCTCGAATAGGAACACCGCTGTTGACGGCGAAGTCAACTCCTGTATGAAAGCGTTCCTCCTCGTAGATTGGATGGAAGCGCATACCATACTCCGATGAAATCCTGCCTTTTTCTGCCAATGGCCATACAAATTCAACAAAACCCAGCTTAGCTTTTAACTGCCTCTCTAAATGCCAAGCTGCACTAGCCTGCCTGTATACACTTCGCTTCAGTTCAGAAACTTGTTGGTGCAGTTCTGCTGATTCCTGCTGTTTCGCAGCCAGCGCCCTGCGGCCAGCTTCTTCTTTCTCCTGATACTGGGTCAGTTCAGCCTGCAGCTGTTCTTGCGTTTTCTCTAAATCCGCTAGAGTCTCCTGGAGAGACTGCATCCGATCGTGACCGGCCTGATACTGCTCAGCCGCCTGATAATGAGTTCTAGTTCCGACATATAAAAGATAGTCAAAAAACAAACTGGATTTGCTGAGGGGCGCCACACTTTTAGCGGCTAAATCAACTGTCTTATTCAGCTGAGCAAGGGTTTCCTGATAATACTCGCTGTCAACTTCGACTGTTTCATCTTCGTATTTTAGCTCTGCTTTTAGAGATGTGATCTCGTTTGAAACTTGCTCTAAAGCAGTTTCAATTTCTGCAGTCTGTTCCTGGACAGTCTCTAACTGCTGCTGTTCTACTTTAAGCTCTTGAACTAAAGCCTCTTGTTGGTTTTCTAAAGCTTCAAGCTCTGCCTCCATGTCAGCCATTAAAGTCTGCACCTCGTTATATACCTGACGCATAGTGGTTGAATTATCAGCTCCGCTCGCAATACTCGGTACAAACAGCACAATTACTAATACAGCAGGAATGATTAAGCGGCGCATTGATGTTCACGCTCCTTAATCATCCTCACACCATAGATCAAGCCATATACTGCAGTGCTGATAAACAGCAGCACAAGTAAACCAACGGTGCGCTTAAAAATCTGGTCTAATTCAACAATCTGTTCAAAGATCTCTGTTCGGTATGCGACAAACTCAACACCATCAATCGTCTCAATCGCTGCGGCAGCCGAGAATGCAGCCTCAGGTTCCACCGCGACATCAATATATTCAGGCAGCGGATCTTCTCCTGGCCAGGGGTAACCCACAACCGCTTCAAATTCAGCAGCGGCCTGGTCGGAATCGAATAGGTTGACAGCTGCAACACCCCCTACTGCTTCAACTGCAGCTGCTACTCCTCTGATTTGTTCACTTTCAGCGGGATATACACGCAGAATACTATTACCAGCAAGCTGACGGGCAAGATCCTGAACTGAAAAAATTAAGCCTGCTGTTAGAATGCAGGCTAATAGACAAAATGCCAGCACGGATAGATCCTTTTTAAACTTCATTCCTTCGACCCCTTCCACTAACATATGTTAGTCATAGTTTAGGATATTCCCATTATAGACCAATCAGGATCAAGATACAAGGATTTAGAGCTGGCAATAACTCGTATTACTTACAATCTTTTGAAGCCCTCGCCGAGAACCTCATGGACGTCACTAATCACTACAAAGGCATTAGGGTCAATTTCGTTGACCAGCTGACACAAACTGCGAATCTCAGAACGGGAGACAATCACATATAATACTTCACGATCTGCTCCGGTATAAACACCTGTACCCTTGAGGGCGGTTGCTCCCCGCTCTAGTTTTGTAAGCACCATCTGCCCTACTTTGTCGGAATAATCAGTGATAATAAAAGCAGCCTTAGCATAACTCTGTCCTTCCTGGACCACATCAATCGCTTTAGTAGTGATAAAAACAGCCAATAGCGCATATAAAGCCAATTCAGGACCAAAGGCAAACCCAGCTAATGCTATTACAAATCCGTCAACTAACAACAGTGCTCTACCAACAGAAGTGGGAAAAAATTTAGCTATCAGCTGAGCAGCCATATCTGTGCCGCCAGTGCTTCCACCAAAGCGAAACGTTATTCCTAAACCAATACCAGTAACTACGCCGCCATATATTGCGGATAAAAGTGGATCCGAGGTCAAAGGCACAGCCCAGCGCTGAAACAAATCCACTAACAGTGACAGTGTTATGGTACCAATAAACGTTTTCGCACCATAAACCGCCCCAAGAATTGTAATGCCAGCGATAAACAACGGGATATTAAGGGCCAGCATTGTCAATCCTACCGGAAAGTCAAACAAGTGATAGGCTACAGTAGCTAAACCACTGACACCACCTGCAGCAATGCGGCTCGGGATTAAAAACCAGCTTAAGCCGAAAGCAGTAATAGCTACACCAAAAAGCACTCCCACATATTCCCGAATTATTTTAAATACTTTACCCATCAGCAGCCTTACCTCCTAAAAACAGCTTTTCCATAAAAACCCAAAATGCAAACTGGGGGAGGGCAGCTGCCCGCCTAATTCGTGTGGGCTGCTTCAGAATCCGGTAAAGCCACTCTAAGCCAATACGCCGCATCCAGTAGGGTGCTCTGCGCGCTGTCCCAGCAAAAATGTCGAAACTACCGCCAACCCCCATCGCCACCGGAACACCCAAAGATGCAAGGTGGGCTGCTGCAAATTTTTCTTGTTTTGGTACACCTAGCGCTACAAATAGTATGTCCGGATGAGATCCTTTTATCTTGTCTAATACCTGCTGTTGCTCTTCTCTTTTAAAGAATCCATGATGGGTGCCCACGATATTAATACCATTATATTGTACAGCAATCCTTTTGGCAGCTTGTTCCACAACTGCTGGCTCTGCACCTAACAAGAAAACCCGCCACTGACGGCGAACACCTTCTGCCAATAAAGCCTCCATTAATTCTACACCTGGGACCCGTTCCGGCAGTGGCTGATTGAGAATCCTGCCCGCCCAAATCAGGCCAATTCCATCTGGAACAACCAAATCTGCTCGTTCAATTATTTCGTAAAGCAGAGGATCACGCTTGGCAGCCATCACCATCTCTGAATTCGCAGTAATCACCAAATGGGGCTTCGGTTCTGCAATCATCGCTGCAATTTTGGCAACAGCTTCTTCCATGGTAACTTGATCGATTTTTACACCAAGAATGCTGCTCTTCATCTTCTTCCTCCATTATTCAATAAAACTGCGGCAAGAACTGTTCGATTCTTTGTGCTTTGCTGCCGAACTTGCTCTAAGCGCTGCAGCAGCTGATTCCGATAATTTTCCTGCTCTGCCATTACTTCACCAATCACCGTTGTTAAATCTCGATTGGGTGTAGCAGAACCGACTTTAATTCCCAACTGGCCACCGACTGCCGCGACCTTAGGATCATAGTTAAGACCTATTGGCAAACTGCCGCCAACAGCAGCAAAAATCAACCCATGCAGCCGCATCGATACAGAGATTTCGGTTTGGGACATCAGCTGATATGCACTGTACCAATCCAGGGCAGTATTTAACTCGATTGCGGGGATATCCCGCTGTAATTGATGTCCGATCTCGGCATCCCCTGGACCTAAAGCAGCAAATCTAATCGGCAGCTGAAATCTTTCAGTCCAAGTGCTGAATAAATCGGCCCACTGTTCCAGGTCATCCGGCCAACCTGGATACGGCCGCAGGTTAATGGTTATCCCCGGAATTTGCTCAGCTGAAGCTGCCAGTGGTAAATTGAAGACTGGATCGGCGGCGGTGGTGATCAAGCTGTTAGTCACGCCCCAAATCCTGAGTTGGTCTGCACTCTCCGCGTCCCGAACAGAAATTCCCTGGACGCGGCGGTAAACCCTCGCGATCCAGCGCTGGTAAACCCAGTTCTTGACCGGACCGATTCCCTGCCCGTAAACCACAACCTTCAAGCCAAAAACTAGTGCTGTGTGGATAATGAGAAGATAGTAAGGAACAGTACGCCAACTTGTGCTGTCCTGCAGCAGAGAACCACCTCCGCTGATCAGAAAGCGGCAGCTGCGCATCGCCTTGACTACCGCCTGAAAATTAGCGCGCGGTACTGCCTGAACTCCATGGAGTGCAGCGGTAGCTGCTGGGTCTCCTGACAGCACAATGATTTCAGTGCGTTTAAAGCCTAACGCTTCCAAATCCGCACATAAGGCCGCTAAAACTGCCTCATCACCGCTGTTGTGAAATCCGTAATAACCGGACACCAGAATCATCTGCCGCGCTCCTCTTTCCACTGCCGATAAACCAGCGAGAATACCCATCCGACAGCATAACCAATAATCAAACCATTGACAGTACGGATCACACTAATAATGATCGGTGTATGAATGTGGGTAAAGGTATTTACAATAGACAGCTGACCAATTACAGCTAAACTCATCAAAATTGGATTCCGCTTCCTAACAGTCAGCAGTAGTACCAACGCCGGATGACCAATAAAGATTTCCTTAAAACGAGGCCGAACAGTAAACAGCTGTTCTAAACCTTCTCTGACAGCAGTCTCAAGTTTTGGGATCGGCAGTGTAAAATTAGCAGTTCTCAGTACATAAACTGCACCAACCACAGCGCATACTGCTAGCAGCAGCAGATATTTAACAGGAATCGAGGCATTATAAACACGGGACACCAGCTGTTTAAGCTCATCGCGAGAACGAAGCGGCAGTTTAGCTTCTAAGAGACTCATTACAAAAACTAAAACCATAGGCGCCAGATGCATTATTTTAACTCCGCGAAATTCAGTCAGCTTAACCAAATACTCAGTACTGCTGAGAATTCCGATAATCAACAGCAGGCCTACAGCAGACCAGGAGGCAGTCCACAAGAACTGCCGGCCTACCCTAGAGTTGAATTCAATTTCAACAACTGCCAGTGTTGGGAAGACCACTGCCGCCGCTAAAGCTAATATCTGTTGAGCTAAAATGGTCCGACTGCCGAGCACCAGCCAGGAGGCGGCACTACTGAGAAGAAAGATAACAAACATCCACTCAGGCTCCACATCAACCCATTTGAGCAGAAGAAGACTGGCTCCAGCAATGATTCCTAAACTAATAACCCACAAAGCAATGCGTGACGGCTGCCACATTGGGAATGGTTCAGCTCTGCCTACTTTGTAACCTCTGGCACTTAATTCTGCCGTCAACCGTTTGATCAGCTCCACCGATCTCTCCCAACCATTTTCGCCAGCAAGGGGACGCAGATACAAGACCCGCACATTGCGCTCCCGTACAGCCCTTATGTAACGGGAGATAATTCTGTCAAAAGATAACACCTCTAGCTCATGAGCATTAATTCCATGGACCCGGATCGAGTTTTCGGCTGTCGCTATGCTGGCCAGTCCTTTTTGGTTAGTAAACTCTACCAAACCAATATTGACACCCATCTCCTTAGGAATATTCGGCACTGTTTCTCCATTAAAAATCACAAGGTGAACAGGGAGGCTGCCTAGTTTGTCTGCAGCTGTAATCTCTAACAGCTGATTTGACTCGAGGCGCGGAACCACTCTCATTCCAGCAGCAAGTACTGCTTCTATCTCAGCAGGATTAAAACCTACTGGCTCAGCTAACAAGTCCGGTAGATCCTGGGGCAAAACAGAAGGCAATTCCACCCTGGCATCACTTAACGCGATCTTCTCACCCAAAGTCCACTCGGTTAAGGCAGCACTGTCAATCCCCAGTCTTTTTAATTGTGCCAGCAGGTCAAGTGCTGAAAAATCAGTGCTGATAAATTGACTGAAAGCTCGAAAATCAGCCACCAGCTCCACCGTATTATTGTTCTGTTCACACAGCAGTCTTTGATAGCCAACAGCAACCGCACAGAATAAGGCTACCACAATCAACAAAATCAACATCCGCCTCATCTTTTCAAGCCCCGCTTCCATAAAATACTATCCGATCATCCCGTATTTTAATCTCATCCAAGCGGATTGGAACCGGCAGATCGCCCAGATTGAGCTGCAGACTATAGCGCTCACTAATTAGTTCGAGCAACATGGAGGGAACCCTTGTATCGAGAATTAAAAACTCCACTGGTGTAATTTGAATTAGCGCTGGCTCATGGATGCTGAACTCACTCAGCAAACTAACATTCCAGCTGGTCTGCCACAGTTCCACTGTTCCATGCAGGGCTGCCCGATCCTCTAACAGGTCAATGGAAAATAACCGTTTGGGATCTATTCGATCCCAAAAATACTGGTTCAATCCAGCTTCAGATAAAACCAATTCTACCCGAAGCTGATCCGCACCAAGCACGACAAGCTCACTGCTGCGGATCAGAGAAGTGAGGTCAATCCGCATACCTTCACTCTTAAAGTGAAATGCCTCTATTGGCAGTCCCTGAAAATCCCAGTTACTGCCGGTAATGCTGATTGATGCAGCCTTCCCGAGCAGTAGTTCCCAGCCGAATTGGGTTCGAATTTGAACTTCCGTTACACCCCCCAGTTCCTGCTCAAACGTTCTGGCAATCGCATCTTCAGCTAAACCGGGCAGCAACAACCGGGGCAGTAACAACACTGCCGTTAGAATCAGTACCCAGATTTTAATACTTTTCCCCACAGCCATAGCCCCTTGAAAAAACTCCCCTGCCGTTCGGCAGAGAGAGTTCGAAGTTATTTTGCTTTGAGATAGGCCTCAATAAAGCGATCAATTTCACCGTCCATCACAGCATTCACATCGCCGATTTCTGCATTGGTGCGGTGATCTTTAACCAGTGTATATGGACAGAACACATATGAACGAATCTGACTGCCCCAAGCAATCTCCTGCTGCTCGCCTTTTAGTTCAGCCATCTTTTCCTGCTGTTCCGCTCGTTTACGTTCCAACAACCGTGCCCGCAAAATCTTCATAGCCGATTCTCTGTTTTGGTGTTGAGAGCGTTCAGTCTGGCACTGCACCACGATTCCTGTCGGAATATGGGTAATTCGGATGGCTGAATCAGTTTTATTAACATGTTGACCGCCAGCACCGCTGGCTCGGTAGGTATCAATCCTTAGTTCAGACGGATCGATTTCTAGATCGATATCGTCATCTATTTCTGGCATCACTTCCACTGAAGCAAAGGAGGTGTGCCGCCTGCCGGAAGCGTCGAAAGGAGAAATCCGCACCAATCGGTGCACACCTTTCTCAGCTTGCAGATAACCATAAGCATAAGGACCAGAAATCAGGAGGGTTGCGCTCTTAATACCCGCTTCATCGCCTGCCTGCAGGTCCAGTATTTCCACTCCATAGTCGTGAGCTTCTGCCCAGCGGGTATACATCCGAAGCAGCATTTCAGCCCAATCCTGACTCTCAGTGCCTCCTGCACCGGGGTGAATAGTCAAAATAGCATTGTGTTCATCGTATTCACCGTTCAGCATAGCCTTGAGTTCGAGCTGATTTACCGCTTCATCCAGTTTGCTGACACCATGGATCAGTTCCTGCTCCAAGCCTGCATCTGGTTCCTCAGCAATTAGTTCCAGGATTACTTGGATATCCTGAAGCTGCTGATCAACTTGTTCCCACTCTTCTACTACCTGCTTTAACTGCTTAAGTGCTTGGACCTGTTTTTGAGCAGTCTCCGCTTGATCCCAAAAACCAGGTTCAGCCATAAGTCTGTTTAATTCAGCAATTTCACCGCGCTTTTGATCAACTTCAAAGATAATCCCTCAACTCGTTTATTTTAGATTCTAACTGTTCTACCCGATCTTCGTACTCTCCGCGATCAAACAGCATTTATCCTCACTCCTTTATCTACCACAACATTTTTTGTACTTCTTGCCGCTACCGCAGGGACATGGGTCATTGCGGCCAATTTTCTTCACTGTACGAGGTGTCCGAACCTGCTGGTCATCACCATCCCGATTAGTCCGCAGCTGACGCATCCGCTTTTCTGCCTCTTCTGCCTTTTCCCGCTCATCCACTAACCGAACTCTAAACAGCATGCGGACGCAGTCCTCCTGAATGCTGCGCACCATCGCATTAAACATTTCGTAGGCTTCAAACCGATATTCCATCAAAGGATCGCGCTGACCATAAGCCCGCAGACCGATTCCTTCCCGCAGGCCATCCATTTCCCGCAGGTGTTCCATCCATTTCCGGTCAATAATCTGCAACAGAACTAAGTATTCAATTCTGCGCATAGTTTCTGAGCCGTACTCTTGTTCCCGCTCTTGGTAGGCTGCCAGCGCCTGACGGCTTAATTCAGCAGCTATTTCATCTACCGCCATTGCAGCCAGCTCATCTTTGCTGAGGGGTAATACTTTGGTGGTGACATCCTGATAGCGGGCTATCAAGCCATCTAAATTCCATTCCTCTACCGCAATTTTTTCGTCCGCATATTCGCTGGTAATATGCTTGAACGCATTCGCAAACACAGTTTCAATATAATCATGGATGTTTTCCCCTAAAAGCACTGCTCGGCGCTGTTCATAAATAAGTTCCCGCTGTTGATTGAGAATGTTATCGTATTCCAACACCTGCTTGCGGATTTCAAAGTTGCGGTTTTCAACTTTTTTCTGGGCATTTTCAATTGCCCTAGTAATCTGCATGTTTTCGATCGGCTGATCATCTTCCCAACCGAGGCGCTCCATCAATCCGCTGATCCGCTCACTGCCAAAAAGCCGCATCAAATCATCTTCCAGGGAAACGTAGAACCGGGATGAACCAGGATCACCCTGGCGTCCGGAGCGTCCCCGCAGCTGATTGTCAATCCGCCGCGATTCATGTCTTTCAGTACCGATCACATGGAGGCCGCCGAGCTCAGCTACGCCTTCGCCTAAAACAATATCCGTGCCGCGTCCAGCCATATTAGTCGCAATGGTAACAGCGCCGCGCTGCCCAGCATTTTTAATGATTTCTGCTTCCTGCTCATGATACTTAGCATTGAGTACTTGATGAGGGATGCCGATTTTTTTCAGCATCCTGCTCAGCTCTTCTGAACGCTCGATTGAAATTGTTCCCACTAATACCGGCTGACCTTTTTTATGTTTTTCCTCTATTTCTTTTACTACTGCGGCATACTTGGCCGCGCTGGTTTTATAGACCAAATCAGGATAATCCACCCGGATCATTGGTTTATTGGTGGGAATCACCACCACATCCATTCCGTAAATCCGGCGGAACTCTTCCTCTTCAGTAGCCGCGGTACCGGTCATACCCGCAAGTTTTTCGTACATTCTAAAATAATTCTGGAAGGTAATCGAAGCAAGGGTTTGGCTCTCTTGAGCAACTTTGACGTTTTCTTTAGCTTCGATCGCTTGGTGCAGACCGTCAGAATAGCGGCGGCCCGGCATCAGTCTGCCGGTAAATTCATCAACAATAATAACTTCTCCGTCTTTAACAACATAATCCCGATCTCGCTTAAACAAAGTATATGCTTTAAGCGCTTGGATCAAGTAATGGTTCAGGGCAAAGTGGCGGTCGTCAAACAAATTATCAATGCCAAGCATTTTTTCTACTTTGGCAACACCAGCCTCGGTCATGGCCGCAGTCTTTGCCTTCTCATCAACTGTATAATCGATCTCATTCTGCAGCCGCGGTACAATCCGGGCAAACTGCTCATAATGGTTGGTGGACTCCTCAGCCATTCCGGAAATAATTAAGGGAGTGCGGGCTTCATCGATTAAAATTGAATCCACTTCGTCAACAATTGCATAGTTAAGCTCCCGCTGTACTAACAAATCAGGTGAAGTAACCATATTGTCCCTGAGGTAATCGAAACCAAATTCGTTGTTGGTTCCATAGGTAATATCGCACTGATATGCATCTGCTCGATCTTGAAAATCCAGGCCATGAACAATTACGCCTACTGACATACCGAGAAAACGATAGATCTGTCCCATCCATTCAGCGTCCCGTTTTGCTAGATAATCATTAACGGTAACTACATGCACACCTTTACCGGTAAGGGCATTCAGATACACGGGTAAAGTGGCAGACAGAGTTTTACCTTCTCCTGTTTTCATTTCGGCAATGCGCCCTTCGTGAAGCACAATCCCGCCCATCAACTGCACATCATAATGGCGCTGGCCGATAGTGCGTTTAGCTGCTTCCCTGACCACAGCAAAGGCTTCCGGAAGCAGGCTGTCCAGGCTTTCTCCACCATTTAACCGCTGTTTGAATTCACCCGTTTTTGCCTTGAGCTCGGTGTCTGATAAGGCCTCCAGCTCTGGTTCGATATTATTAATCCGCTCAACCAATGCTGACAACCGTGCAATTTCCCGTTTGTTGCTGTCAAAAAATCTCTTGAAAAATCCAAGCATCCCGTCGTCATCCTTTCTTATTTATCCCGATGCAGCATTCTGTCTGGCGATCTGAGCAGCATCCAATAATGCCCATAAACCTCCTGAGACTAAGGAATGCCCTCCCAGAATCACCGGAATAGGTGCATTATAAGCAGCCCTTGTAAACTCCCGCAATCCCGGATGAGTTATCTGATCGATCAGGCCTAAATCGGAATAGAAGCGGTCACTCTGGCTTAAATCCCACTGCCAATGGGAAAAGATGATTCTCGAATCGATGAGAGCCCCGTGGCAGATTTGACCTAAAAATTGAAAAAACTGCTCATATCCACATAGTGATATCATTTCTCCAAGGAGCGAACACACCTCGCCGCGAACATCCCTCCCCAGCGACTTCATACCCCGTTCTTCTGAATAGAGACGGATGCGGCAGCTGGTCAGCTCATCCAATAACTTAAATAGAGCAGAATTAACCCGTCCATACACCAAAAGTTCGCTGTTCGGGTCCTGCATCACTTGCTTTATTTTTTCACAGCGGGAAAAATCTATCTCAATCTCAGCTAGAGCCTGTTTCGTATAAAAACCTAAATGAGGATGACAGGCTAAAATCATCAAATCAGACGGAGTATCTATGTCAAAATTCAGTCCTAACGAACGCTGCAGCGGAATGAACCGCAAATCTGTCTGCTGTACTAAGATCTGGGGCAGAGAATTATCGATTTTCGGCAGATCAATATCTGCCAATACAGATGCAGGAGCAAGTCCAACCAAATCCGCTGAATAGTAATTGTTGGCAGTTACTATGCTATTGTGCACTTCTAGCAATCTGCGAATAGACCTCAGCTCATGAGCAGAAATAAGGGGAGCTGCCGCTCCCCCCACGTACAATACCTTGTTCAACTTTCTCTGCTTAACAATTCTGAGCAGTTCATTCCCAAAGTGAAACTCCTCTGTCACCTGTGGGTGATATTCGATTTCAACTTGATACTTTGCTGCTTCTTCTGCTAAATCTCGATAGGAGGTCCCAATTATTATCCGCTCAAAGCCAGCTGCCTGTGCCTTGAAAATTAGATCAATTACAATTGCTCTGCGCACTTGACGCATTGTTTCTTCCAATTCGCTGGATGCAGCTCCACCCTCGAAAATAACTAAGGTCACAGAAGAATTCATAGGCATTCCTACTTTCTAATACTCTGGTTCAATCAATCCGTAATTGCCATCACGGCGCCTATAAACAACATTGATTTGATCATCATCAGCATTGGAGAACACGAAAAAGTCGTGGCCTAACAGTTCCATCTGCATTATCGCTTCTTCAACACTCATCGGCTTATAAGCGAAACGCTTAACCTTAACAACTTTAAACTCCCGTTCCGATGCTTCGCGCTGAACTAAACCATCATCAGCAGGAGAAGCGAGTTCACTGATTTTTGGTCCCTGCAGTTTTCTTTGAATGCGAGTTTTAAATTTATTCCACTGACGTTCAATTTTATCAACAGCATCGTCAATCGAATTATACATATCATCTGTGCGGCCTTCACCGCGAAGCACGAAACCTCTATACTCTATTGTTAACTCGGCAATATGAACTTCCCGTTCTGTCCTCAGCATCATCACAGCAAGCGATTCATGATCACCGCTGGCAGCAGTGATAAACTTTTCAAATTTACTGATTTTCTTTTCAGCGTAGGTACGTAAAGCAGGAGTAATATCGAGATTCTTACTTTTGACAACGATCTTCATAGCAGCCATCGTTTTCACTCCTTTTTATTGATCTGACTCGCTATTATTATAATTCCAGTTGCTCTAAAAAAATCCTCCCGAGGTAAAATCCACTAGATAAATAAAAGAACCAAGTTGCCTTGGTTCCTTATTAACAATTCTCAAATTACAATTTTACAACATTTGCAGCTTGTGGGCCTCTTTCACCTTCAACAATGTCAAATTCTACAGCTTGTCCTTCTTCTAATGTTTTGAATCCTTCTTCCTGGATCGCTGAGAAGTGTACAAATACATCTCCACCGTCGTCTCTCTCGATGAATCCATAGCCCTTCTCAGCATTAAACCATTTTACTCTGCCTTGCATTAAATACATTCCTCCTAAAAAATGATACCGGTACAACACTACCAGTTAGTTCTACACTAGCACATTTTACTAATATTTGTCAAGGAATTTGAAACACCTTTAGTAATTTTATGATATTTTTGTCACGACTATCGCTTTAGGTCAATATCGTTAGCCTTATCTTTAGTCTTAAGCATTTTCTCATAAGCTTTTTTTCCAGTACTGTTCATTGGTGGACTTTGAATCTGGCTGACCTGCTTGGCGTAGTTTCTCAGCATTGATTCGTGGATTCTTTCCTGCTGCTCCAAAATCTCCAACTGTTTGATCAGCTGTTTAATCTCCTGTTTTAACCGCTCCACAAGATCACGATTGCTGCTGTCTACCACCTGGATCAACTCATTGACTGAAAATGATTCCAGCTGATAATTATTTGCAATACAATCCTGAATTTCCCCTACTTGCTCCTGGCAGCGGCTGACCTCAATCATGATTTCTTCCTTCTCCCGCAGAATACCGAGGAGTGATTCCATGTCACCTTGATCAATCAGCAGCACTTCTTCGTCACCAAACTCGGTGATCCTGCGGTAATACTCTGTCAGCCGTTTATAATTAACAACAAGCTCTGAAAGTTTGTCCCTGATCCCTGAATTCAAACCTTGTCCACCACCTCATGCCACATCTCCCGCAATTCAGTTAGGAGCTTAATGGCTTGCTGGATCAGGTCTCCATCTTTTTTAACATTTGCTTGTATTAGAAGTTGATTGATAAAAGAATAAAGCTGGTACAGGTTCTGGGCGATTTCTCCAACATCCATATTTAATGAGGATATCAACTCCAGCATAATATCTTGAGCCCGCACCAATTTGTCATGTGCCCCAGCAATATCAGAATTGTTAATACAATTAATTGCTTGGTTTGCAAAACGAATCGCACCATCAAACAGCATTAGAATCAGATCGCCTTCAGATGCTGTTGAAACTTTAACATTCTTATAGGCTTGTAAAGCATATGAATTCATTTCGGCGGCTCCCCCCTAAGCTCGCTGATCAACCAATAAACCAATCATATCCATAAATGCTGCAATCATATCTAAAATTTTTTCGGGTGGAATTTCCCTAATTACTTCTTCATTATTATGGTCAGAGCGATCAACTACCCTTACCATGATTCGATTAGTATCTTCATGAATGGTAAATTCCAAGCCCCGATCAAAAATTTTCATGGTCTTGTTAAGGCT
>JAAYLQ010000191.1 GCA_012521805.1 Bacillota bacterium | reverse complement strand
TTGGAAGAATTATTATTACAGGAAGCCCTCAAGGTTTTCCCTGATTACTTTGCCGCTTTGAACAGATTCCAAGAAAGATTTCAAGAATACCCTATGAAACATATGAAACCCTTAGGCCCGGAGCTTAAATTTTACGGCGGGATGATAGCTATTATCCGGAAACTGGGGGAATACGGGTTTAGTTTTTGCAGGCCGCAAGTATTAGCCATAGATGAAAAACGGGCGGAGCTAAGCCAAGTATATGATTTAAGCCTGGCTTTGCGCCTGGTAAAGGACAATAAAAAGCCTCATCGTGATTTAATATGGGTAAGCAGTATGGAATAACCACTTTTGGGACATCCTAACGGTAGAATAATTTACCATTAGGAGGCTTGCAAACATGCACGCAACAAGGGAGCACATCGTTGGGTTATTTCAATCAGCTTTAGGAATAGAAGAACCGTGGTACGTTTCCGGATATCAGTTTGATTCCGAAAAAGGCGCCTTGAGTTTAAACATTGACTTTCGTAAGGGCAGCAGGTTCATCTGCCCGGTATGCGGTGCTGAAGGAGCTGAGCCCTACGACACCAAAGAGCGCACATGGCGACACCTAAATTTCTTTCAGCATCAGACCAGCTTAACCGCTCGAATCCCCAGAGTACAGTGCATTGCGCCAAGTTGCGGCGAGATCAAACCGTTCAACCCGCCGTGGGCCGCCCAAGGCAGTCGTTTCACAATGCTTTTTGAAGCATTCATCATGGTTCTCGCTGCAGAAATGCCGGTTAAAGCAATAGCGGACATGGTTGGTGAGTACGATCAAAGGATCTGGAAAATCATCAACCGCAATGTAGAAGAGGCCCTTGCCAAGGAGGATTACTCACAAGTTACCCAAATTGGCATCGATGAGACATCCAGCAAGCGTGGTCACAACTACATAACCGTAGTAGTAGATCTTGATCAGCGTAAAGCCATTTTCGCCACTGAAGGAAAAGACGCTGCTACAGTCGATCGGTGGTCTCGGGAATCAGTTTTGACGAGGACAGTCATACAATACAGAGCTATTATGAGTTAAGGGATGTTCACTTCTTGATGTACTGTTCTAGGCAAAATATCTCATTGGTGCTGGAAAGACTAAGGACTCAGCTTGATCTTAACGCTTCTAGGATAATCCGAGAGTGCCGAGGAGCTGTAAGAGGGAACGTTGATTGGCAAGCTACGTATATCAGACGGTATGGGGTCAGTTCAGATGCTTCTTTGTTTGTAGTTCGTGAGCAAAACAGGGAGTTTGATACTAAACCTAATCGCATGTTGAAGTTTATTTCGAAGTTTATTCTAAGCTTATTAGAAGAGTTCGACCGCATTGTACCCGGAGATACTGAGTCTGAATGGGTAAAAAATATAAAGAGCATGGAGAGAAACCTAAAACACATTCTTTCTAGTCAGTATTTGAAATACGTCGCGGATGTCCGCTATCTTACGCATGATCTTGTTACATCAGGTCTTAAGCATAGGAATCCGTTATATCGCCAAATGGCGAAAATTTCCCAGTTGTACTATAATATTTATACCAAGAAGGACCCCAAAGCAGTGTTTGACGTGATTAAGAATCAGTTGTTGGTTCCCAAGGCGACTGACAAGTTATTCGAGATTCTTGCGCTTTTTAATTGCATAAAATGCGCTGAGGAATTGCGTATGGAGATAGGCGGAAAGCGCGATTTATCCCTCCTTAGGAGCAAATATACAAATGTAATAACATTTAATTACGACAATGGGATCGTTATCAATATTTTCTACCAGCATACCCCCCAGAGTCTTTCTGGGAAAAGTAGATATTTCAAAACAATGGAATCGTACGGGTTTAATCCTAAGACTTTGACTCCGGACATAGTTATTGAATGCATCAGAGATGACATGCTTATTGCGTCGTTTTTGGAAGTTAAGTATTCGGATGATGTTAGTTATGTTGGTATCGGATTACAATCGCTGTACGCATATTTGTATGATTTTTCGGAAGCATGGGTGGAGGGAAGCAAAGCTTTGTTGGTGATAAAACCGACTATAAGCTCATCACCTAAAGAAGAAGGAGACTCGAGAGTTTGGATAGTTGACAAGGCAGGGATGATAGACAAAATTAGAGTGCTCTTCGGCTCACTTGTTACTAATTAACGACTTAGAGCACCCTATCACCCAGCTTTTAGATGTAAATATATTCGACTGTGTCAAGAGTTTGTG
>JAAYLQ010000037.1 GCA_012521805.1 Bacillota bacterium | reverse complement strand
TCTCTATTGTTCTAGAACCTTAGGGCGATGGACCAATACACCGTCACCGGCCTAGCGCTATGCCAGACGCCGCTGCGTGCGCCTACAGATATATAGATAGTCTTGCCTAGTACCTCTGGCAGGTAAAAGGTCGTGCTCACAAAAGGATCCACACCCTGGACCGGGAGCTGGTCCACCACGAGATCCATATACCACCAGTCGGCCAGACGGATTCGCAAGAACAAAAACTATGTAGACAATAACCTAGTGGTAGCGGACTCTAAGGGGAGCGTTCCATGTAGAAGGTATATAGGGCGATACATCAAGGGAAAAGCCGAAGACTTGGGAATAACGGTTATACCCCCCAAGAACCTGCGAACCACGCACATATCGCTTATGAACGCCCTCGGCGTACCCTTGCACACCATCCAGCAAGGGGCAGGCCATGAAGCGGGATCTAAGGTGACCTCGGCTCACTACATCAGAACTTACCAGGAGAGCCTCCGCGGAACAGCCATGATCTTACACGAAACACTACACAAAAAAGAGGAGGCAGAAACGGACGATTTGCCCAAATTTGCCCAATAGACACCAGGTTTTTGCGTTTTTGCCCATGCTATGTCAAGAAACTACCTGCTCGGCGTGGCTGTGCCCTGCAGGTATAAAAAAATAGCACTCGGTCTCCAAAACCGGGTGTTGCGGGTTCGAGTCCTGTCTCCCCTGCCATTTACCTAAGGAATTTAAAAGAGCACAGTTCTAGACTGTGCTCTTTTTTTGCTTTACTGCTGCAGAATTCCCCCTATTAAGCCGCCTAATAACCCAGATGCGCTCACCGCAAACAGCTGTTTTAACCAAGCCCAGCTTAAAAACAGGCTGAAATCAGCCCTGAATAGGGTCACTATCACCAGAAAGGCCATCCCAATCAGCATCCCGTGCATCCACAATTTCTGCTTCAATTTAGAGCAGGCATAAGCTGCGCCGATGATAACGCTGAGATAAATGCCAATTTTAATCAGCAGACCTGAATAGTGCCAGGACGATGTATAGGATATCACAGCAAGAATGAAAGCAATCACACCAAGGATTAAGAAGGTTAGCAAAATCCCTTTGCCAAGCAATCCAATGTTAATTGAGCTGCTGGAATTCTTCACTGCGCTTGTCACTCCCAACTTTATTTATCAGTCCTTAAAACTTATGAACGGACACAAAAAAATATGCAGTTCTTTACAGAACTGCATATTGAGCTAATCCATTCGTTATTAAGAAGCGTCGCTTTTGCTTGCAGCAATAACCTGCTCAGCAATATTTTGCGGAGCTTCTTCGTAGTGGCTGAATTCAGTTGAGAACGAGCCTCTGCCTTGAGTAATAGACCGCAAATCAATTGCGTACTTAAACATCTCACTCATCGGCACTTGAGCCCGGATAATCTGGTTACCACCCTGTGGCTCCATACCTAAGATCTTGCCGCGCTTCTTGTTCAGGTCACCCATTACATCACCCATGTAGGCTTCGGGTACTACAACATTAACATTTAGGATCGGTTCAAGAAGTACAGGATTTGCCTCCATAAATCCTTTCTTTAAAGCCATTGAAGCTGCGATCTTAAAAGCCATCTCTGAGGAATCAACACTATGGTACGATCCATCAAACAAGGAAACCTTCAAGTTTACAATTGGATAACCAGCTAAAATTCCCTCTTCCATTGTTTCCCGGATGCCTTTTTCTACAGCTGGAATGTATTGACGCGGTACAGCTCCACCAAAGATGTTGTCAATGAACTCCAATTCATCTTCGCCTTCGCCACTGCCCGGTCCAATCTCCAGCCACACATGACCGTATTGACCTCTTCCACCTGATTGTTTCTTATGCTTACCTTCCACTTTCACAGTACCGCGAATTGTTTCACGATAGGGAACGGTCGGTGTTGAAAGTTCTACTTCCGCACCAAATTTGCTGTGGAGACGGCTGCACATGATTTCAAGATGGAGGTCTCCCAATCCAGAGATGAGAATCTCACTAGTTTCAGCACTCTTTTCAACCTTAAAGGTCGGATCCTCTTCTGCTAGGCGAGCTAAACCACTACCAATCTTATCCTCGTCACCTTTGGCAAGAGGCTGAACTGCCATAGTCATAACTGGCTTTGGAAATTCAATTCCTTTAGCAGTTACTGTTGCTCCTTTAACTGAAAGAACATCGTTTGTATTGGTTTCTTGAAGCTTAGCCACTGCTCCAATATCCCCAGCAGATAACTCGTTAACAGCGATATTCTCCTTACCTTTAAGAATAAACAGCTGCCCGATTCTTTCATCCCGTCCCCGGGTTATGTTGTGGACAACACTGTCAGATTTAATTGTACCCGATAAAACTTTGAATAAAGTAAGCTTACCAACATACGGGTCTGCCAAAGTTTTAAATACTAATGCACACAGTTGACCGCTGTCTGGTGAAATTTCCACTTCTTCACCTGTTTTAATATCAATACCAGCATCCGCTTTTTCTTTAGGACTTGGCATGCATTTTACAAAGTAGTCTAGAAGCTCTGAAACACCAACATTTGCGGTAGCAGAGCCACAGAACACTGGAACAACTTCTCCAGTCCTTGTGCCAACAGCGAGGGCCGACTCAATTTCTTCATCAGTTAGAGCTTCGCCTTCAAGATATTTCATCATCAGCTCATCATCGGTTACCGAAACTGCTTCAATTAGAGCATCCCGGGCGGCTTCAACATCATCGGCTACTTCTGCCGGAATCTCCCCAACAGTTACCGATTTTTTATCCCACAGGTATGCTTTCTGCTGAATCAAATCAACATGTCCACGATAATTTTCTGCGCTGCCGATCGGAATTTGAACCGGTACAATTTTTGGACCGAACATAGATCTTAACTGCTCAACTACACGTTCAAAATTGGCATTCTCCCGCTCCATCTTGTTGATAAAAATCATACGGGGCTTATTGCTTTCCTCTGTAAAGTTCCACGCCTTTTCGGTTCCCACTTCTACTCCAGCGGAAGCACAAACTACGATTACAGCTCCATCAGCAACCCGCAGCGATGCTGTGACATCTCCAACAAAATCAAAGTATCCTGGAGTATCAAGGACATTGATCTTGTGATCCTTCCACTCAACAGGGGCCATAGACAAATTAATACTGATTTTGCGTTTGATCTCTTCGGAATCATAGTCCAGGGAGCTTGTACCATCATCAACCCGTCCCAGCCTGTTTATACCCTTGGATACAAATAACATCGCTTCGGCCAGCGATGTCTTGCCTGCACCACTGTGGGAGACAAGGGCTACATTCCGTAACTTATCAATACTATAGTTTTTCACTAAATCTCCTCCTCTTGTCCTACTGCCTCTATTTTAACATGAAACATTATTAACTAATTGTTTACATTCCAATTTATTATTCCACAAGTAGAGGGTTCCTTCCTTCTTCTCAGTGAAATTAATCCAAAAAACAATCAGTTACCACCAGCCCCAGCTCCGCTTAATGTGCAGTTCATTGATGGAATATTCAAATTCAAATTCATAGCCAAGTAATCTTATTAAAGACAGTGGCACATAGACCTTTCCATTGTCAGTCAGAATTGAGTCTGTAACTGGCAGCGGGGTGTTTTTCCACAATACCACTTTTTCAGAGAGATCAATAATAAAGTAATGCAGACCTTGAACCAAGAAAATACGATCGTTCCCGAAGCGAATCAGATCCAGCATTGATGCCAGCCCATCCACATCTAGGTAGATCCTGCCGTCATAAATTAATAACTCTGGAGGATTAGAGCTGCGCTTGTTATTAACATAGATTTCAATTTCCTCTCTATCCACCTCTTGCAGACGATAGTACTTACCACTATTCTCCTGCACCAGCACAGCTTCATTTACTACTACCAGATTCCGTACATCAAACAAAGGTAAAGAATTAGTCTGATTTAAACTGCTGGAACCGACATTGTAAACAGTTATCCCTGATGCTGTTGAGAGGTTAATTAACCCGATACCTGGTACGAATTTTACCGCATGCCCGTCTAATTCGTAAGGAAAGTGTCTTTGTGTGACAAAAGTATCTCCATCCCACCTCCAAGTATAGAAGATGTTCTGACCGGTTAATACCATAATTTCAGGCAGCCGTCCACTCTGAAGCTGAACCACGTCAAGGCAATCGATCGTTCCCCAGGGGTAATTCTGCCAGATTAAATCCAGCTGTCCTTCCTGCCAACTCATGACACCAACATATCCTGAACTACGGGCAATAACAACATCATCACTGCCGCTGCCTGTCAAATCTGCCGCAATAATGAATTTTACCGCTTCATTAGGTTGGGAACGCCAAAACAAACGCAACTGTCCGTCCCAAGCAAGATAAATAAACGCTTCTCCCCGGCTAGTGCGGACAATTACATCGCCCCAACCATTACCAGTAAGATCGCACACCTCGAGATATGTGACGGGAGCCCATAAATACCGCTGCTCCACAATCTGGTGCCATTGACCTTGAATTCTTTGATACACATAATAACTGCCCTTATCAGTGCCGATTAAAATTTCCGGTCGAAAATCACCTGTAAGATCTCCAACTGCAATTGCTGTAACTGTCCCGGAAAACCCAGAAATTAATTCCTGTACCTGACCTTGATCGTAGATCCTAACTTCACTGCCATTTCCAGCAATGATTTGGTCTCTTCCAGTGTCGAGAACATCCGCGACAGCTAAAATACTATTGTCTAAGTATGCAAGTTCATAAAGTAAGTAATCAGCCCGAACCACGTCATGAATAATGACTAGGCTAAAAAAAATAATCATTAAAAGCAAGCCAGCTTGCCTTATGTTCAATTAGAAAAAGCCTCCTTCATGGGTAAGATCCGCTTGTCTTCTTTAATATTATTTGCTGTTTGCGAACCTTTTCCTGCATAAACAAAAAATCCTCCCAAACCTGGAAGGATTCTGTATACTGTATGGTCGGGGCGACAAGATTTGAACTTGCGACCTCTACCACCCCAAGGTAGCGCGCTAGCCAAGCTGCGCCACGCCCCGACTGACAGAAAATAGGATACCATAGTTTTGAAAAAAATGCAAGGGTTTAATTCCTATTTTCAACCGAATCTTTTAGCTGTTTACCGGGCTTAAAAGCAGGAACCTTCTTGGCAGGAATTGTCATATCGGCGCCAGTCTGGGGGTTGCGGCCTATACGCTCGGCTCGCTCCCTTACCTCAAATGAACCAAAACCAATTAATTGAACCTTTTCCCCACGAGCCAAACTCTCGGAAATGGTTGAAAACACAGCGTCCACAGCTGCTGCCGCATCTTTTTTACTCAGATTTGTTCTGGCAGCAACTTGATCGACTAATTCAGTCTTTGTCATCCGATATCCTCCTTCATTAGGGTGTTATCCCTAGTTTAACCACTAATGATGAGGATTATCAAAAATTACAAGATAATGCAAATTAAACCGCCACTGCCTTCATTAATGATCTTGGAAAGAGTCTCCTGAAGTTTTTCGCGAGCGTTATCGGGCATCCGGTTTAATTTTGCTTGAATTCCTTCCTTAACCAAATCCTGCAGCGAACGACCGAGAAAATCACGGCTCCACAAAGCGTCAGGATCCGCTTGAAACTCTTCTGATAATGATTGAACCAGTTCTTCACCCTGTTTTTCAGTACCAACTAAAGGAGTTACTTCGGTCATGATATTGGCGCGAATTAGGTGGATCGATGGTGCTGAAGCGGTTAGTTTAATGCCAAAATGGCGCCCCTGTTTGATTAGTTCGGGATGTTCAAATGTTATGTCCTCCAATGATGGTGAAACAATTCCATAGCCTGTTTCCCTTACTTCCATTAACGCCGAAGATAGCTTGTCATACTCCCGTTTAGCAACTGATAGATCCTGCATCAACCTAATCAGATGATGATCACCCTCAACTTCTAAACCAGTCATATCGGCCAGCACTTGATAGAACAGCGAACGATCTGCAGCCAAATCAATATTCACAGTTCCTGTCCCCATATCCATTGTTTCAAGCTCAGCTTTGTCTACAACTTCTACAGCGCTTAAAACGTCCATGGAGCTTGCAACATCCCGCAATCTTCCAATTAAATTCACGCTTTCAAAAGCAGCTTGATCAAATTCTCGGCGCAGCCAATGATCCTGGGGCAGCTCCTCAATCCAGCGTGGATACCGGAAATTAATTTCTCGGACAGGAAATTCATACAGTGCTTCCCTCAGCAGAGAAAGAATGTCGTTCTGGGTCATGCGCAGGCAGTCTAATGGCACAACTTTGACTCCATATCGATCTTCTAATGTCTCAGCCAGTTCAAGCGTTTGTTGGCTGTGAGGCTGATCGGTATTTAAGACAACGATAAAGGGTTTTTCCAATTCTTTCAACTCGGCGATTACCCGCTCTTCAGCTTCAACATAATCATCCCGTTCAATATCTGTTACTGAGCCATCGGTTAAAATAACCAGACCGATTGTTGAGTGTTCGCTGATCACCTTGCGAGTCCCAAGCTCTGCCGCCTCTTGAAAGGGAATCTGATGGTTAAACCAGGGTGTCATCACCATCCGCGGCCCATCTTCATCTAGATAGCCTTTTGCCCCCGGCACTGTATACCCAACACAATCAACCAGCCGCACCTTAAACTTAATGTTTTCCTCTAAAACAATCTCGATTGGTTCTTCGGGTACGAATTTCGGTTCGGTAGTAGTAATCATCTTTCCTGCCCCGCTTTGAGGCAGCTCATCTTTCATTCTCTCCTTGACATGGATGTCTTCAATATTTGGCAGAACTAGCAGATCCATAAAGCGCTTAATAAAGGTAGACTTTCCAGTACGCACCGGACCTACAACGCCTAAGTAAATACTCCCCCCAGTGCGTTCAGCAATATCAGCAAAAAGATTGAATTTCTCCATCAAGGCTTCCCTCCTTCGAATTGGGTTTACCCCGCCTACTTCCCGCACCCACGATTATTCCAGCCTCATCCAAAAATAGGCATACATGCGGATGGACACTATAACTATATTAGGAGCTTGGAGAAAATATAACAAAATGAAATAAAAAAATCACGGAAGGTCCGTGATTTTTTTCAGCGTTTCTGGGCTTTTTCCCCAATTCGATATTCAGTTCCGGAAACTAATCGCTGGATGTTAGGGCGATGGCGCCAGATCACAAACAATGCTAAGCCAGCTCCCAATATCCAATAGCTTGGCGGATAGCGGAAAATAACCAGACTGATTGGTAAGGCAATAGCGGCTAAGATAGATGACAGCGAAATAAAACGGCTGATCATAAGTGTTGAAACCCACACGAGCAGCAGCACCAGCACAATTTGCCACGATAGACCTAACAAAACACCTGCAGCAGTAGCTACACCACGTCCGCCTTGAAACCTAATGAAAATTGATAAACTGTGACCGATAATCGCGCAGATGCCTACAACCAGCCACATAGTTTCGTTTGCAACCAACTGCTTTGCCAATAACACTGGCAGCAGTCCCTTGCCAGCATCTAAAATAAGCACTACCAATGCGGGCACTTTTCCCACAGTCCGCAGCACGTTGGAAACTCCAATATTGCCGCTGCCGTACTCTCGAATATTGATGCCTGCCCATAAACGGGATATCCAAAGTCCAAAAGGCAGAGAACCAAGTAAATACGCAAAGAGCATTAATCCTAAACTTTGAAAAAATCCACCAATCATCGATTCCTCTCCTTCACACTTAGTATAATCGGTGTGCCGTGGAAACCGTATTCTTCCCGCAGACGATTTTCTAAATAGCGTAGATATGAAAAGTGCATTAATTCCCTATGATTGACATAGAGCAAAAATACGGGTGGATTAACCTGAGCTTGTGTTGCGTAGAAAATCTTTAACCTTACACCTTTATCTGAAGGAGGTTGATGCATTGCCACAGCATCCTGGATGATCTCGTTTAGTCTGCCAGTAGATATCCGCAGGTTCCGATTTTCTGCTATTCTAATTGCTAAATTAATCAGGCGATTAACCCGCCTGCCTGTTAGTGCGGAGATAAATTCAATTGGAGCGTAATCTAAAAACTGCAGACTGGAATAAATTTCTTGTTCATAATCTCGCATAGTATTAGTGTCTTTCTCAATCAAGTCCCACTTGTTAACAATAATCGCACAGCCTTTACCATTTTCATGGATATAACCTGCAATTTTCGTATCCTGCTCCGTAACCCCTTCCTGAGCATCAAGCACCAAGAAAACAATATCAGCTCGGTCGACCGCCCGAAGGGTCCTCAGTACACTGTAGCGTTCCACTCCGGCCTCTACATTCTTCTTGCGCCTAAGACCTGCTGTATCGATCAATACGAATTCTTGTCCTTCATATGTAAAATAGGTGTCAATCGCATCCCGGGTTGTTCCTGGAATGTCAGATACAATTACTCTCTGTTCACCTACAAACTGATTAATAAGAGTAGACTTGCCTACATTGGGACGTCCGACAACAGCAATTTTTAAAGCATCACTTTCCGCAAGGTCAGCATCATCGGGAAATCTAGCGACCACTAAATCCAAAAGGTCGCCAACTCCCCGACCATGCTCAGCAGAAATCGCGATTGGGTCACCAAGACCTAGCGACCAAAATTCCGCAGTCATCGCTAAAGTAGCAGAAAATTCTTCAACTTTATTAACACAAAGAATAACTTCCTTGTTCGTTCTGCGCAGAAGCTGGGCTACATCCTCATCCGCACCGGTTAAGCCATCGCGTCCGTCAACCACAAATATTATTACATCGGCTTCCTGGATAGCAATCTCAGCTTGCTCTCTAACCTGCTTGGTAATAATATCTTCTTCTGTATCAATTCCACCTGTGTCAACCAAAAAGAACCGTTTATTCAGCCATTCTACTTCACAATAAATCCGATCCCGAGTAACTCCAGGCTGGTCATCAACGATAGCTATTCGCTCTCGGGCAATACGATTAAACAATGTGCTTTTACCCACATTGGGGCGTCCTACGATTGCAACAATTGGTTTAGCCATATCAATCTCATTCCCTTACACTTTCTACCATATCTTTCCCGGCGTTAATATTTCTCTATGTTTAATGGGTTTTCCTCTTTTCTGAAGAGGAGTTTTCTTGTCCGCAGTTAATATGGTACTTGGCTTTCGTGGAGGCAACAATTGCTGCTAGATTAAAAAAAGCCAGCTGCGTTCCTTTAATTACCAATGGTCTGCCAAGCCACACCCATTTTAATTTTCGTGAAATAAATCCGCCAATCCTCATTAAGATATTAACAGCAGGAAGCGTGTCGACAAAAACCAATTGGTCGATACTACCCCCTGCAAGCAATATACCGCTTTTGATCGCCTGTTCAATTCCTTGTTTTTCACTGCCCCTGCCGCACACATAAATCCGGTTTCCGCATTCATCTTCACCCACAAATTTTACAATGCCGCGATCAGCTGAATCGACCCGATCATACAACTCAATATTCATAATATCAGCAGCTGTCGGTATCTGCTCTGGATTTAACTGACCAATATGGATCGCAGCAGCAATAGGTGAGGAATGTGTTCCCCCATAACAGCAGTAGATGATTTCCACCGAGTATTTCACCCCATCACGTTAATGCTTTACAATAATATAAACACCATTGCCTAAATCATGGATGGCAGCCATAAAAATCCGTGCTAAATAGATTGAGATCTGCTCTAACTCTTCGTGACTATCAGCATAAAAAATTGGAGCAGATCCGCCAACTCGGTCTCTGTTTGTGGTAATTACTGCTAAAATTTGATTTGTTGGTGTAATCTCCACCAAAATCATCTCCTATCCATCATCCTGCCGGCTACTGAGCGAAGTGGTTTACGAATTGCACTTTCAAGAACTGGAACATTAGAAATTGCTTCTAAAAATGCATCCTCATTATCCTCCGACGGAATCATCACCACCACCAGCTTCCCTGAATCTGGATCCCGGCGAACCAGTGGTGTGAATTCCTGCTCACCTACGTCCATAAACACGCCCACCATTGCAGAAGCGTCGTGGGCTATTGCCTGCATCTGACCGATATTGGCCAGCGTAGCTTTAGCATCTACATCCTTTGGGATGATTTCAGCAGCGACTGCTTGTGTGCGATACCGCTCCCTGGCACTGCTTAATCCGACGTTCATCACACTGACTCCGCCAACCACGAGGATAGGCCCGTCAAACTCAATATTGGTTAATTGAACGTCAGCTATATCCTTAATTGACGGTCCCCGCATCAGATAATTAAGCGTTCCTGCTGCAGCCATTCCTGCAGCAATTGATGCTGCCAGCCGCACCCATATTGAAAGAAAAGCAGTCAACTCCGCTGTTACCGCTACAATAAATGCGGTCCAAATCGCCAAATAGTTGCGAGCTTCAAAAACTCGAGCTATGCCTTCAATATAAGCGGTTCCCCTGGCTACCAGTTCATTAGATTCCAGTTTTTCCAGCGTACTGCGCTCAATATTCCGAACCTCACGAAACTGGGATGCTGCCATCAACAGAAACGATACTGCAGCAAATTCAGCCTCAACCAGCGATGGAACCAATACTGCCCCGAGCAGCGCACCTATAAACCCAATAAACAAGTGCACTGCCCAACCCTGAGGATAGCTCGGATACTGACGGTAGTCCCGTCTCAGCATATATAACCGGGCTGACAAACCCGATAGTGCTGCCAGCCCAATTGTAAATAAGTATTTCATTACAACCACCTATTCTTCTATTCGTCTTCTTGATCATCACTTGGTTGTTCGCCGGCAAATTCTCTCCGGAAAAACGATGTGATCGAACCTAGACCCTCTTTATTAATCACCAGATACCCAACTACTACCAGAGCGGCAATTCCCAGAATCCACAGAATGCTGCGGAGGGCAGTAGGACTTGTCTGCTTAGCTTCCTGTTCCGCCGCTTGCTCGCTGGATAATCCAGCAGCTGCAGGAATTATTTCTGCAAAAAACTGGGCAGCCTGCTCAGCCAGTTCCAAAGGATTGGTGTGAGCGCCAAACTCCAGGAGAATCATCCTGGGACCTAGGTCTTGGTTGTAGTTACCTCGAGCATCAAAAATTCCTTCGATAATTCCCGGATATTTTTCATCAGCAACCGCTTTAATCCGCTTAGCATACTCTAAAGTCATATCTCGATTTTCATTCTGTCTACCAACCACAATCCGTACTTTAGTTGTTGGCTGACCATCAATCTCTGTTTCATAAACTTCCGGGGGAGTAGCATCCCGATGGACGTCAATTAATGTACCCGGTTTGTGTTTCATCAACTCGATAGCAGTACGGCGCGACCGGGTATATGCTTCCCCGTCATGGGGCAGATGGCTGTTATCGGACCATACAGCATTGTACCCTAATTTATTGAGGGCATCAGCCAACGCTTTCCCGACCTGCATTATATCACCCTCAGTTTCTGAATCCACCCCGCTAGTAGGTACATACGATTCAGCGTTATGGGTATGGTAAATACCAATTGTATTCCATTCTCTGCCTTCATCATCATTCTTCTGCGTTGTTCCAGCTGCACCAAAAAGTCTCTCCCAAATACTTGGCTTCGCTGCGGCAGTAAGCTGACTCAGATCGGGTAAAGTGATTTTTTCCCTAGCCTCTACCTTAATGGTATCGCCTTGAATATCTACTACTTCATATCTCTGGTTATCAGCAGCAATGTATGAATCACCAATATCGAGAATCCTAGCAGTATATGTAATTACCCTACCTGTCTCATCTTCAAGGGTAAAGTATCCGCCATCATCCCGTTCATAGAGGCTGGATTCCAACCAAGAAGCGTGACTAACTGACTGAATTCCAACTAAAACAATAACTACGATCAGGAGCTGAACAATGCGCTTCAATCCTGTCCCTCCTTTCCATTACCATCGCTATCAGGGTTCCCTTCTTCTGTGCTCTTTGTATGGATTCCTTGAAGATAAAGATCCCGTTCAGCCTCAGAAAGCTGCGGCTCTGCTGGCCCTGTGTCTTCTCCTTCAAGCTTACTAACATTTTTAACCATAATCTTACTGCCAGGCTGCTGGTTTTCAACAAACTCCTCGTTGTACAATGCTTCCTGGCCTTCCTGTGCTTCAGGTCCGCCCTGCAGACGCTCACGAGTCTCACCTACCAGCTCCGCCAGAGCGACAGCAATAAAGCCGGCAATAACGATAGTGTCAAATATGCCAGCACCACCGATCGCGGTAGTTGTAGGCAGCCCTGCCGCGTACGAACGGATTGCATGAATTACATCGGTTAAAATAATCCCTAAAGTTCCAGCGATAAACGCAGACCGGCGTGACCGACCTGCCAGATATCCCACTACTCCTGCGATAATGCTGAACAGCCACATGGGATCAATTATCGTTGGACCAGTTGGATCGAAATCGGTCAACTGAGCCACTCCTAATACCACTCCCGCTGTAATTACCGCTGCCACAAGAGCCCGAACCCACTCTCTGGTCGTATCAGCCCGGGTCAGCAGGTAAATACATAAAGCTAAAGGCACCAGTGCACCTCCAACATTGACACTCACTTCCGTATCACCTCGGAAAAGCGGGATATTGATAAAACTGCCTCCAATCATAACCCCAATAAACAAAAGTGCCTGGCTATCAGTTAATCGCATTCGATCGAGAATTCGCTGAGCTGCGCCAAAATAAACCAGCGCAGCAGCTCCTAAGAGTAAAATCATTCCAGCTGGCATAGTATCCCTCCTGTTGTTCCAATCTAAGGCTATTCTTCCCTTGCATCTCTGCCAATATGTAAGTGGGATCTGCAGCTGAAAAAAACGCACATAAAAAGGGACCTTGTTGTACAACAAGGTCCCTTTATTTTTTCAGCTTTATTGATTTTTAAACAAATCGCCGAACATATCCCCAAGGGTAGTAGTTAGTTCTTCATCCTCAGGTTTTTCTTCGACTTTTTCAGGTTTTTTAACCTCTTTTTTCACTTCTGGTTTAGGTTCAAGTTCGCGGATGCTTAAGCCAATCCGTTTTGCTTCTGGATCGAGACTAATAATCTTTGCTTCAACTTCGTCACCAGCACTAACTACATCCTCAGTCTTAGCGACATGACGGTGAGAAAGTTGAGAAATGTGAATCAGACCTTCAACGCCATCTTCCAGTTTAACAAATGCACCAAAGTCAACTGTGCGGGTAACAACACCCTTAACTTTGTCACCAACCTGATATCTTTCCTCAATTGTATCCCATGGATCAGGCAGGGTTTGCTTTAAACCAAGGGAAATACGCTCTGATTCCTTATCAATACCTAGAACCATGACTTTGATTTTGTCACCCTCGGATACCACATCTGATGGATGTTTCACGCGGCTGTGGGCCATTTCAGATACATGGAGCAGACCTTCTACTCCGCCACCGATATCAACAAAGGCACCAAAATCAGTAATCCGTCTTACAACACCATCAACGATGGCGTTTTCCTCTAAGGTATTGAAAATTTCTTCCTTGGCTTTTTGGTACTCCTCTTCGAGCAGTTCTTTGCGGGATAAAACAACATTATTCTTCTGCCGATCAAGCTCGATGATCTTAAACTCAAGGGTTTGACCAACATATTTTTCAAGATCATCAACATAATTGCGGGAAATATGACTGGCAGGAATAAATCCGCGAACACCCAGATCTACCAATAACCCACCTTTGACTACTTGGGTTACCTCTGCAGTAATTGGTTTGCCTTCAGCATGGAGCTGTTCTAATTGAGCCCATGCTTTTTGTGCATCCGCTCTGCGTTTGGATAAAACAACATTGCCTTCAGCATCGTCAACCTTTAGAACCCAGACATCTACTTCTTGTTCTAAAGTAAAAGCATCCTTTGGTTCTTGGTTTGGTTTTAAGCCCATTTCGTTCAATGGGATTCTACCTTCAGATTTATAACCTATATCTACTAGCACCTCATCAGTACCGATTTGAACAACTTTGCCAGTAACTACTGTATTCGGTACAGGTGTAGGCATATCAGAATACTCTTGCATTACTTCCTCATGGGATACTTCACTTGGAGCATCTGCCTCAGCGTTAGTTTCAACTCCAGTTTCAGGTACCTCAACTTCCTGAATCGTCTCGTTTTGGTCTGCTGGACCATTAACTACAACTTTTTCCTCTGTAAATTCACTCATTCTCTCAATAACCCCCTCGATTACCAGTCCAGAGACAAGGCTGCCGCACTATACCGAAATACAATAGCGCATTTTACTGCCCTAACCTCAGGACACCTTCCACTACCTTTATTTATTTCATACCTATCACTGTTTCTCACAATATGTACCCTATTGTTTATGAAAAGCAGTATAGGTAAAAACACAAGATTATTTTCTGCTCCCCTATAGTATGTCATCTTTTGCGAAAAAATTTTCCATCATAAATCATTTCTCTGTTTCAATTCTCGGTTAAGCATTAAAATCCTGCCTATTGAGATGATTAAATTGCTCTAAAATCACTTTATTTATTTCTGCTAGTTCTTCTTTAGTTGCTCGTTTACCTTCTTTTGGCGGAATCGGTTGACCAATGATTACATCAATTTTCTGGCGAAAGCGGAATTTTTGGGTTCCCCTAATCAGAACCGGCACAATTGGAGCTTGAGCTCTGGTTGCCAGCAGGGCTGCTCCGCTGTGGAGAGGAAGCAGATCTTCGCCTTTGTTCCTAGTTCCTTCCGGAAAAATTCCCAGAAGCTCACCGCTGTATAACACTTCTAAAGCTGTGCGGATTGCGCTTCGATCTGCACCACCACGGCGAACGGGAAAAGCGTGGAGTTTACGAAAAAACCAATTCAAAAGCCGATTTTTAAACAGTTCCGCCTTAGCCATAAAATGAACCG
This sequence comes from Bacillota bacterium, assembly GCA_012521805.1. Lineage (GTDB taxonomy): Bacteria > Bacillota > Limnochordia > Darwinibacteriales > DTU012 > DTU012. The sequence continues at coordinate 6,114 of JAAYLQ010000037.1, read as the reverse complement.
GTCGTGATACTGCTACACCTAGTACAATCGGATCAAGCATGCTGACGTGATTGGCAACGATAACTCCTGCCTTGTCCGGAATATTTTCTTTTCCTATGACGGAGAAGCTGAACCAAGATTTTACCAATAAAACCGCAATTAACCGCAAAAAACTATACACTGTTTTCCCTCCGCACTGCTAACTTTAAAACTTGCTCCACAACTTGTGCCACTGTTAACTCGGTTGTATCAATTTCTACAGCATCTTCAGCTTTGCGCAGTGGTGACACCGCTCGAGTGGAATCCGCCAGATCTCTTTGCTTGATTTCAGCAATCAGCTGATCAAAATCAAGAACAACGCCTTTGCTGAGCAGTTCTTGATACCTTCGTTTCGCTCTCTCCTCAACCGATGCCGATAAAAAGATTTTCAAATCGGCGTTAGGAAGAACTGTTGTTCCGATGTCCCGTCCGTCCATCACTACATCATTTAAAGCCGCCATTCGCCTCTGCAGCTCTACCATTGCCGTTCGCACCGAAGAATGACTAGCAACTATGGACACATACTGGGAAACAGTCGGCTTGCGGATCTCTTCTGTAATTTCCTGCTCGCCAATAAAAACGCGGCAGGAAACCCCTGTATCGGTTGACGGTATCAAACGCAGATCCATCTTTTGCAAGAGCTGATAGACTTGTTCTTCCGAGTGGGGATCTAGGCCTTCCTGCAGCACAAAATAGGTTAAGGCGCGGTACATCGCACCAGTATCGATATACAGATATCCTAACTTATCTGCTACCATCTTAGCCACAGTGCTTTTACCAGCTCCTGCAGGTCCATCGATCGCTATCTGCATGGAAGAACCTCCCTCAATGCACCAATAAACCTGCGGTTCTGTTCCATCGTCCCGATTGTGATGCGGATGAAACTGGGCAGCCCAAAGGGAGCTGCAGAACGAATAATCACACCCTTAGCTAACAGCTGTTTAAATATATGATCTGCATCGGCATTAAGATCCGCTAATATGAAGTTTGTTTCAGTTGGTACATAATCCAGCCCTAAAAGCTCAAACTGCTCATACAAGTACCGCTTCCCCTGCTCGTTTAGCTCAATGCTTTTCTGCACATGTTGAGGATCGTTTAAGCTTGCCAGCGCTGCAGCCTGGGCCAACGTGTTGACATTAAAAGGTTCTTTCGCTTTGGCCAATGTGCTGATGATTGCTGGATCAGCAATTCCATAGCCAACACGGAGAGCAGCCAGACCATATATTTTCGAAAAGGTCCTGGTAATGAGCAAGTTTGGATAATCCTTGAGTAAGCTGACTGTTTGAGGATATGTATCGGTTTGAACATACTCGTAATAGGCTTCATCAACCACCACTAAAACTGTTTTTGGAATTACTTGTAGAAACTGCTCTAATTCATTTTGAGGGACAATCGTGCCTGTAGGATTGTTCGGATTACAGACGAAAATAAGCTTAGTCTGCTCAGAAACCTTTTCTGCGATCGCTTTTAAATTATAGCAGTAATTGTTCAGCGGTACAGAAATAATTTCCGCACCCATCAAAGTTGCTGCAAACCGGTATTGTGAAAAAGTCGGCTCTGAGATAATCACTTCATCCCCAGGTTCCAAATATGCTTCAGCAATCATTTTAATAATCTCGTCCGAGCCATTACCTACAATTATCTGCTCAGTTGATACCGATAAATGTTCAGCCAACTTGCTCCTCAGAGCAGTAGCATTTCCATCGGGATATAAATGCACATTTTCCAGATTGGCAATAATTGCTTCACGAGCTAGACTGCTCATCCCAAGGGGATTTTCATTTGAAGCTAATTTAATGATATCTGATAAACCATACTCCCGCTTTACTTCATCCAGATGTTTTCCAGGAATATACGGTTCGATCAGATCCAACTCTTTACGATATCTAATTACCATTACTCTCCACCCTTTACCAAATCAGGTCTTAATCTTACAGCCTCCCGCAGATAGATGTGGCGGATTTCGGCTTTAGCTAAATCAGTATGGCAGTGAATCATAACCCGAATGCACCGCGGCAAACTCCCCGGCACAGGAATTTCAACTGAACACATTAGGGGAGTCTGGGTATACCCACACTCTCTGGCTGCCACAGCAGGAAAAGCTTGATCGAGATCTGGGGTCACTGTGAAAATCATACTGATTAGTTCCTCTTCTGTTAAGTTATTCTGACTCATGATTTCATTAAGCAGAAGCTTAGTAGCCTCAATTATTTCCCCTGCGTCATTTTTGTCTACTGTAATTGCTCCTCGTACAGCCCGTACCAATTTCGGTTACCCCTCCCTTTTCATATAACAATTAACCTTGACCGGCATGAAATCCTGCTGCATTTCCGGTAGAAAAGGCTGCCTGCAGATTGAATCCTCCCGTAACTCCATCAATATCAATTACTTCGCCAGCGAAATACAATCCTTTAATCAACTTTGATTCCATAGTCTTCGGATTAATCTCAGCAGTGGACACTCCGCCGGCGGTAACAATTGCTGATGATAATGGAAGTGTATTAGCAATGGTTAACGTTAACTGCTTTAACAGCCTGATCAGAGCGAATCTTTCTGTTCTCGTAATTTGATGTACCTGCTTGTCGGGGGGAATTTGTGACAGTTCTATTATCACTGGGATCAGACTTTTCGGCAGCAGATCATTAAGACTGTTTTTAAATTGTTTCCGCTGGTACTTGCGGAAATCGCTCTGCAGCCGCTTGTCCAATTCTGACTCAGACAATGCCGGTTTTAAGTCTATACTCAGGGTAACTTTTCTACCCTCCCTCAGCCAAACAGCAGCTTGACGACTTAAGGTCAAGATGATCGGTCCAGTCACGCCAAAATGGGCAAACTGCATCTCCCCAAATTCGCTGTGCCTTTCACTGTCGCAGCAAATAGCCGCGGTAACATTTTTTAAGCTCAACCCGGAAACCTGCTGAACCCAAGTTTCCTGTGTCCTAAGTGCCACTAAAGCCGGAAATAGCGGAACAACGGTATGCCCCAATTCCTTAGCAAATGTATAGCCATCACCTGTAGATCCAGTCCGAGGATAGCTGGATCCACCGGTGGCAATAATCACTCGATCGGCAGCATAAAATCCAGCACTGGTGACCACACCCTGAACCTTTTGATTTGACACCGTTATCCGCTGCACTTCGGTATTGAATTTAAATTCAGCACCGGCAGTTCGCGCAAAGCTAGTTAAAGTATCTGCTACCTGGTTTGCATCATCTGAAACAGGAAAAACTCGCTGTCCCCGTTCAACCTTAGTTTCCAATCCATATTCTGCTAAAAGGTTGATTAGATCCTGGTTCGTAAATCGATTGAGCGCACTGTAGAGAAACTTACCGTTTCCCGGATAATTAGGGATAAATTCTGCTATCGGTCGCGCGTTAGTAATATTGCAGCGTCCTTTACCTGATATCCTGATTTTTTTCGCTGGAATTGCGTTTTTTTCGATTACTAAAACCTCTGCACCTTGTAGTGCTGCAGTACCTGCTGCCATTAGTCCTGCAGCTCCTGCTCCCACGACTATTACTCTATTTGCCACGATGTTTCACCGCCTGTTTCAGTTTGCCAACTTCCTGGGCAGTCAGCTGGCGAAATTTCCCTGGGGACAGCTTGCCAAGCTTAATCGGACCAAACTGAGTTCGAATTAGACGGCGAACCGGCAGACCAACAGCTTGGCACATGCGGCGAATTTGACGGTTTCTGCCTTCATGGATCCCGATCTTTAACAGCGATTTTTGCGGACTATTAGCTAGAAGTTCAACATATGCGGAACTGGTAATTCCATCATCAAGTTGTACACCAGAACGTAGCGTTTCTAATGCTGCTTGCGAAACTTCCCCGGTAACCTCCACCAGGTAAAATTTGCGCACTTGATACCTTGGATGCATCAGGCGGTGAGCCAGTTGTCCGTCATTTGTCAGAAGCAGCAGGCCCTCTGAATCGTAGTCCAATCTGCCAACAGGGTATATTCTTTCTTTAACAGGTTCCAGGAGCTGCATCACTGTCCTTCTGCCGCGGTCATCTTCCACAGTAGTCAAATAACCGCGGGGTTTATGTAGGATGTAGTAAACAAAACGTTCTTTAACTTCAATTGGTTTCCCATCTACCTTCACAGTATCCTGGTTCAAATCCACTTTTGTACCTAACTCAGTTACTATCCTGCCGTTTACTGTCACACGTCCAGCGATAATCAATTTTTCACTGGCACGGCGTGATGCAACACCGGCTTGAGCTAAAACTTTCTGCAATCTTTCTTTCATGTCATCACTGCTCCTCATTATTATCATCTTACCTGAGCACATTGGTTTTTACAAGAAAAAAAGAGGGGAAAGCCCCTCATTAGATTTCAAACATATTCTGCTTGCTGTGATCTTGATTCTGCCCGCCTTTTATGCCGCGAATCTGTTCCATTAGCTTTGGAATCATATCTACTAAGCGATCGTAGATCGCAGTGTTGTCCACCGGCAGTAGTCTAACCTGATCATTACCTACTACCAAAAATGCCACTGGATTAAGTGAGATTCCACCGCCGCTGCCTCCACCAAAGGGGAGTTCTCCTGAAGAGCTGTCGTTTTGACCTTGAAATTCTGTGCCCCCCGCTGCAAAACCAAAACTAACCCTGCTGACAGGTACGATAACATTACCATCTGGTGTCTCAACGGGATCCCCTAAAATCGTATTAACATCAACCATTGCTTTGAGGCTTTCCATTGCTGTTTCCATCAAACCTTCGATAGGATGACTGTCTTCCAAGCCATTAGCCTCCTTTCCCCAGCTTCAAATGCTGTTTAATGCTCCTAACAATAATGTGACCTAGTCGAATTCGAAATATACAGTGCAGGTAGAAATCAAACAGGCGTGGCCCAAAGACAGGTTTGATTTGAACGTGAGGTTTATGCAAAAAGACTATTCTGTTGTTAAGTATGCTCAACACACTCGAAACAAGCCACCATGCTGCTCCTGCCGTCCATCCAGTCAGCGCCGCTTCGCCGGTGCTGTAAAGCAGCTTTATTTCAAGTTTTTCAATTTCTTTTAATAGAAACGACGCAATTTTGGATCCGATTTTAATAATCCGGGGCAGCGGAGTATGAACTAACTGATATATTTCTCGCAGCGACACTGATGTTGAAATATCCTTGGAAGCCTGTGGTACGTGAATATTTGCTTTTGCCAACCACCTGCTGCCAAGGCGTTCGAGATATGATACCCGCAGTGTAATCGGAAATTTCCAAATCCAAATGACAATCTTTAAATTTCCATCTGCCTGAAGGCGCCGATACTCGAATTCCAATGCATGGGGCAGCAACAATAACAGTAAAATAATGAAAAAAAGACCGAGCAGCATGGCCTCACTCTCCATATCTCGATCTTACTGTTTCAAAATTTTACTAGGCTTATTCATCCTCGTTCACTAGCCGAGGGAATTCGGAACGACGCGGCAGATCATCTAAAGATTTGAGATTAAATTCCAGCAAGAACTTTTCAGTAGTACCAAATAAAATAGGTCTGCCAGGTCCATCTTTGCGGCCGACCTCCGCAATCAGTTCCCGCTCAAGCAGGGTGTTGATAGCACTATCTGCCCGTACCCCTCTAATCTTTTCGATCTCAGCCCGGGTTACCGGCTGCTGATAAGCTATTATCGCTAAGGTTTCTAATGCTGGTGCTGACAAAGGGGTATGAATGATCTTGCGGCCCAGTTTTTCTACCCATTCACTGAGCTCAGGCCGAGTAACAAACTGATATCCTCCAGCCACTTTCCGAAGCATAAATCCACAACCGCTGTATTTATCAGCAATATCTTCGATCAACCTTGCCACAATTTTTTCATCGATGGCAATGATATCACTGATTTCTTTAATGGTTAGGGGATAAGGAGCCGCAAAAATGAGAGCTTCAATAATCTTATAAGACTCTTCTAAAGTCACGCCCTTACCTCCTTGTACAATGGTGATGCAGACATACCATGTTAATCAAAGACATTGACCTTTGACAACCACATAGGAATTCCACTTCAGACAGTCTAATCTTCTCGTAACGGTAGGGCGTTCCGTCGAACCTCCTTGGGAAGCTCTAAGCTGTCCCGTCAGTAAGAGTGGAGCCCTG
>JAAYLQ010000190.1 GCA_012521805.1 Bacillota bacterium | reverse complement strand
TACTGCAGTGTAGATAACTGCCATTACTGGGGCCAGGGAAATGTATGCCAAGCATCTGAAATCCTAGTCACTGCCGATGCCTGGGCAGAACAAGCCGGGGAAACTATGGATGCATCCCAGCATATGGAAGTACCAACCACAAGTGCCCAAACCTGTATGGATACCTGCTGCAAAACTTTTGTGCAGAAAGGGTCAGATGCCGTCGAAGTGGATAATGTGACCAAAAACTAAAAAGAGGAGCTTTCTGCTCCTCATCTATTCTTCCTCTTCGTAACCATTGGGGTTATTTACCTGCCAGCGCCACGAATCAGCACACATCTGCAGCAGATCCCGCTCTGCCTGCCAACCAAGCTCCTGTTTAGCTTTAGATGGATCTGCATAGCATTCTGCAACATCTCCAGCCCGCCGCTCAGTAATAACGTAAGGAATTTTTCGGCCGGACGCTTCCTCAAAAGCTGCAATCACTTCCAGTACGCTGTAACCTCTACCGGTGCCTAAGTTGTAGATGTGCACCCCACTAGCTTGATTAATTTTTTCTAATGCTTTTAAATGCCCAATTGCCAAATCAACGACGTGGATATAATCCCTAACCCCTGTGCCATCCCGCGTGGGATAGTCATCACCAAACACCCGCAGCTGTGGAAGCTTCCCTACTGCCACTTGGGTAATGTACGGCATCAAATTGTTGGGGATGCCGTTTGGGTCTTCCCCGATGCGGCCGCTAGTATGGGCACCGATTGGATTAAAGTAGCGCAGCAGGGCAATACTCCACTGCTGATCTGATTGATGCAGATCCTGCAGGATTTTTTCAATCATGAGTTTAGTCCGTCCATAAGGATTAGTAGGCGCTAAGGGAACTTCTTCAGAAATTGGTACGCGCTCAGGCATACCATATACGGTGGCAGATGAGCTGAACACCATCTTCTTTACTCCATATTCCTGCATCACTTCGCACAAAACCAAGGTTCCAGTTACATTGTTCTGATAGTAGTGCAACGGAATTTCAACCGATTCGCCTACTGCCTTGAGTCCCGCAAAATGGACAACAGCATCGATGCGATTATCCATAAACACCGCTGATAAAGCAGGCTTATCTAGGATGTCTACAGGATAAAACCGAAAATCCTTACCTGTAAGAGCACGGATTCTCTTAATCGCTTCCGGCTTGCTGTTTGATAAGTTGTCCACAACCACAATTTCGTATCCTGCATTGAGAAGTTCAACACAAGTGTGACTTCCGATATAACCTGCCCCGCCTGTTACCAGAATAGCCATCCTAATCCCTCCAAAAAGATCGTCACATCAATATCATAATCATTCCACCAACAATTATCTACCACTTAACCGAAATTTAAATCAATCTTTACAGGATTAACTGGGGTTCGTTGACGATCTCAGCCATCAAAACATCGACCATCTGCAGCTGTGCTTCAGTTCCTGTTACAGCAAGTCGATAGCTGCCCTCTGCCCCAGACACACCGCCGGCGGCAATCAAATCAGCCTCGGCTCCACTTAAGATCCGGACAGCTTCTAACTCTGTGATGATCGTTCCCCGTACCGGAAACAGTCTTGGTCCCGATGCGTCAGCAGAGTTTACCCTGCGCACAATTTTACCGATGGAACTAATCACCCGCTTTTCTAAACCAACAGGCAGCAGCAGTTCCACTCTGCGGCCTATTACTGCTGGCAGTGCTCTACCGATGGTTCCTGCTTTTAAATCACCAACCATTACCGCTGCTTCCTGTTCCTGCAGGTTAACAGCATTTGCTCCCTTGATGATTAAATCCCCCTGGACAAGCTCGTCAACCACATCAGCCAGGGTCAGACCTTGTTCCCATTTCCCAGCCTTAATCACAATATCGCCTAGAAAGGTTTCGCCTTTTGCTTCCATGAACGTTTCATAATCAGGAGGCAAGGTAATTCCCCGGTAAAAACGCTGGATGGAAAAACCTTCCTTTTGGCCCAAATGATCCAGTACCTCTTCCGCTATGTATCCATTGGTGGTTCCAGCAGTAATAACCACTGTGTTCTCCCTTAACGCCTGCTTAAGCTGGGGCAGCTCAAGTACTGCTTTAGCAATTAAACGCTTGCCTGCCGCTACAGAAACCCAGTACTGTTTAGTCAATTCCTGCACGGTCACAACCTCCTTATGAACTGTTCATAAATAATAGGTTAAGCAACACAATATCTGTCGCTTAACCTATAACCTATCACACTGATCTGTGCCAATTGATTACGATTCACTAGTGGTGGCAGTTTCGTAATATGCTTCCTTGTGATCATGGCGCACTAGTTTAAAATCAGGCAGGAGACGCTGAATCCAAGCTTCTGTTTCCGCTGGACCTGCCGGAAATCTGTCAGTCATGAATTCCTGGATAATCTCCATAATTATTTCGCTGTCCACAGGCGTTGGCGGAGCAATGAAGATCCGCTCATGTTTAGTGCGGTTAGCCCGCACTTCTTCAGTGGTCAGCAGTTCTTCGTACATTTTCTCACCAGGCCGCATTCCGGTAATCACGATGCCAATATCTTCTACTTCAAAGCCTGATAGGCGGATTAGGGTTTGGGCCAAATCCATAATCCGGACCGGTTCTCCCATATCCAAAACAAAAATTTCACCATCTGAAGCAAAGGCTCCCGCCTGGATAATCAGCTGCACCGCTTCGGGTATTGTCATAAAATATCTGACCATTTCTTCATGAGTAACTGTCACAGGTCCACCCGCGGCTATTTGTCTTTTAAAGAGAGGCACTACACTGCCCTTGCTGCCGAGCACGTTACCAAAGCGAACTCCTACAAAATGAGTATTGCTGATAGAATTGAGATATTGAATTAACATTTCCGCGATCCGCTTAGAAGCGCCCATAACACTGGTTGGGTTAACTGCTTTATCGGTGGATACCAAAACAAAGCGCTTCGCATTGTGGATATTCGCAGCTTGGGCCACATTATATGTTCCCATGCAGTTATTTTTAATCGCTTCTTCCGGGTTGTATTCCATTAACGGAACATGCTTATGAGCAGCTGCATGGTAAATAACATCAGGTTTGTAATCATGAAAAACTCTATGTATCCCGTGCCAATCCCGGACATCCTTAATTAGAGGAATTAAAGGCACATTAGTCTGCTCCTGCAGATCTAGCATTACGTCGTAGATTCCATTTTCACTGATATCTAACAGCAGCAGCACTTTGGGGTCAAACTTAACTAACTGTCTGCATAACTCGGAACCAATTGAACCACCTGCGCCAGTAACCAACACCACTTGATTGCGGATATAATCTGACATGCTTTCTAAATCAACTTTCACTGGCTCGCGCCCGAGGAGATCTTCAACCTGCACTTCGCGAATCTGGCTGACAGTAACATTGCCTTCAATAATATCAAAAACACCGGGCAGAATTTTAACTGCTGCATCGGTAGTCTGGCAGATCTGTACAATCTCCCGGATAGTTTTACCGGATACGGATGGCATTGCAATCACGATCTCTTCAATCCGATACTCCGAAACCACTTGAGGTATATCGCTGCGGGTACCAAGAATATCGTGATCTAATAATTTCATATTCAACTTGTTTGGGTCGTCATCAATAAATCCGATCACATTTACTGTACCCTGATAGTGGTTCTTAAACTCTTTCGCCACTAATACACCAGCATCTCCAGCTCCAACAATCAACACCCGTTTACCTTTGTTTGGGTTTCTCACTAAATGATAGCCCTGTTCCCGAATCCGCAAGAACAGTCTAAAACCACCAATCAAGACAAGACTGATAAACCAATTGATCAGCTCTAGACCGTAGACATTATGGGAAGCGGGAAGAATGTTAACCAGAAGGAAAATACTGATCAGCGAACCCACTGTTACCGCTTTAATCGTACTGATTAACTCATTGATACTTGCATATTCCCACACCCTGTTGTAAAGACCGAAATACCAATGACTCAACAGCCTCACCGCGGTAAGAATCGCAGCTAGATAGATAGAGGAAGTTAAATTAATTGCTGGAAACTTATTAAAGGGCAGTACCATGGTGAGCAGTGCGGCTGCATTAATAATCACTGCATCAGCCAGCACCATCATCCGTTTCCGCTTTCCATACAAAGTAATCCCCCCAATTTCCGACCCCGTCTTACTAATTCGTCATATCAGCAAATATATCCTCCAAATAAAGGGGAAAACTAAGCTATCATAAAATAGGAGTGCCGCTGGGCTTGAGCGGTACTCCTGTTTTTTCACCTATTTAAATTTCGGCAGCCAATCACCATGAGCTTCAATTAAATCGTCGCAGAGCTGGACGATCTCATCCAATGACAGTTCGCTGCTGGTATGGGGATCCAGCATCGCCGCATGGTAGATGTGTTCTTTCTTTAAAGTAACTGCTGCTTCAATTGTCAAGAGATGAACATTGATGTTGGTAAGGTTTAAAGCTGCCAGCTGCGGCGGCAGTTCACCCACATAGCATGGGGAAATGCCGTTGGCATCCACTAAACAGGGCACTTCTACACACGCGTTATCTGGCAGGTTAGTGATCATACCGTTGTTGATCACATTACCGTGAATTTTATACGGCTGATTGGTTTCCATTGCTTCCATAATGTAAGAACCGTATTCATATGTTCTTTCGTGAGACAGATCTTTATTATTAACTAGATGCTCACGCAGTTTTTCCCAGCCCTTGATCTGTGCTACACAGCGGCGGGGATACTCGTCCAGGGGAATGTTTAATTCCTCGATCAGCTCTGGATATTTGGATTTAATAAAGTAGGGCATGTATTCCGCATTATGTTCGCTCGACTCGGTCACATAATATCCGAAGCGGCGCATAATCTCAAAGCGCACCATATCATGATGCTTGCCCTGTTTCTGCTTCTCGGCGGCTCTCCGCTTAATTTCCGGATAAAGGTCAACTCCATCACGGGAAATTTCTAATAACCAGGCCATGTGGTTAATTCCTGCAATCTGCCACTTAATGCGGTCTGTCGGCATTCCCAGATGGTGTAATAAATGGGAGGCGCAAACCTGCACACTGTGGCAGAGCCCAACAGTCTTGATCCCTGTATAGCGGAGCATTGCACCAGTAATCATGGCCATGGGATTGGTATAGTTGAGGAACCAAGCGTCAGGACAAACCTCTTCCATATCCCGGGCAAAATCAAACATAACCGGAATTGTCCTTAAAGCACGAAAGATCCCGCCAATACCAATGGTATCTCCGATGGTCTGCCTTAAACCGTATTTTTTCGGCACTTCAAAGTCAATTACTGTACACGGCTCATATCCACCGATCTGAACCGCATTAATCACGTAATCGGCACCCCGTAAAGCTTCCTTGCGGTCCGTATAGGCCACAATCTTACCGTGATTTCCTGTGTTAGCGTTAATAGCATTCAGCATCTGCTCCGACTCTTTGAGGCGCTGCAGATCAATATCAAATAAGGCGAACTCGGAATCCCGCAGAGCTGGGGATAACAAACAGTCGCCAAGAATATTCTTAGCAAATACTGTACTGCCAGCACCTAGAAACGTAATCTTTGCCATTGTGGTTCCCCTTTCTCTATGTTAATTGTTCTTTATTACATGATTCTCAACCTGATGCTGTACCGCATATGATATGTATTGACCATCATTTACACAGTATTCAACGAATATACTTCTGCATTGCTGGATTAAACCCTGCCAACATTTGATTGATTAAAAAAGGCGACCGAATGATCGCCCTTTCCTTTTTCTGGTTACTAGTCAGCATCTGCCATTTCTGAAAGGAGTTCACTAACTTTCTCCAGATCCCTATTTCCTGTACCAGCGTTCAATTTGCTTAACTCAGACAGCATTTTTACAATGTCCGGTAACATCTCTGTGAGTTTTGATGAAACTTCGCTCGAACTAAGCTTGGTTCCTGATAAAATGTTTTGCAGATTATCGATTACCTCTTGTGTCGCAGCATCGTCTGTACCACTGGCTGTTGCCTTAAGTGCCGGCAAAATGGCTGCTAGAGTCGGAAGCACCTGCATTAATGCATCTAAATTTTTTGGGTTGTCTTGGCTTTTACCTTTATAGGCTCGGTCTACGGCGCGGCTTCTTCTCGAGCTTCTTCCACTGCTATCTTTCAGCTGCGGCAATATCGCTATCACCGCAGGAAGTACAGTCAGCAGAGTATCCATACTAAACAAGTCAAGTTTACGCCCCAAAGGTCACACCTCCTTAAACCTACACCATTATATTTAAAAACTCAGCAAGATGTCTTAGTAATTAGTTCCTATTTTGAAGGGTAGTGGGCAAAGCCCACTACCCCCCCGGAGGAAAGTTTACGCTTTCCGACTTTGGCACCGTACTAGGCTAACAGAATGATAGCCAAAGCAAACACGATAACCAGAGCTACGAAAATCAAGAAGGTTTGTTGTGCACCTGTCACAGTTTTCACCTCCCACCCGGAAACTGAAGCGGCTTTCAATGTCCTCTTCACTTTCAACATATTCGCAGCCATCAGAGTGCGAACTAAGAGCGGAAGGCTATTTTTATCCTACTGAAAGGGGGTTGGGTCATGCTTAGGAAGCAGATCATTGGCATTTTAGTCAACAAGAACTCAGGTGAAACCCGGGCTGATTTGGCAGTCAAACATAATTTAAGTTTAATTTTTTTTACACCGGAGGATATTGATTGGCAGCGGCGCACTGTGACCGGACTGTATCGAACTAGGTATGGACTGCATTATAAAAAGGTAGCGCTGCCATCAGTAATATATAACCGCCTTTATCCCCATAACAGCGAGATCATTGAAAGGTTGACTGCAATGCGCCCACCGGCGTGGGTCTTCAACCAGGTCACTCTGTTTGATAAATGGACCATCTACAAACACTTATCCCAAACTGACCTGAACCAATATTTACCCCGGACTTACGAGTATGATATGGCAGTGCTCCACGAAGCCCTGCTCCACCACGACCGAATCGTGATCAAACCAAGAATGGGCAGACAGGGTGCCGGATTATGGCGTCTCTCGGCAAAACCCAATGGTCAGCTGTTAATTGAACATGAACTGCCGCTTCCGATTACTCTGCCCTACTCCGATGCCATAATCAATCTGCTGCATATTTTAATAGTGCCTTACGCTATGATTATCCAGGAGTATATTGATTTAGCAGCTGTATCCAATGCCCCCTTTGATATTCGCGCTCTAGTGCAGAAAAACGGAGCTGGCCACTGGCAGGTAACCGCAGTAACCAGTAGAGTCGCCGAGAACAATCAGTATATAACCAATATCTACCAGCAGATTTTATTAACTGAACAGCTGCTCCGGGAAAACAATTATCCGGCTGAGCAAATTTTAACGCAAGTGGAAGAGCTCAGCATTAAAACTGCAGAAGTACTTGAACAAGCTTTAGGGCATCTGGGGGAAATCTGTGTCGACATCGGTCTCGATCAAAACAACAAACCTTGGATCATCGAAGTTAACGGCAAGCCGGATAAACAGATCTATGAGGAATTAAATAACCCGGAACTGATAAACAGAGTACATTTAACCCCTTTAGAGTATGCCCACTATTTAAACACACAAAAGAGGCACTTCTGATGGAGGAAGCGCCTCTTGCAGCGTACATTATTTTAGATTAATAACCCTACAGCTAGAATGATCACCAGTAACAGTAGGAAGATGAACCAGAGCTCATCCCTCCAGCAGAAGCGTCTCTTGCCCATTACTCTACCTCCCTTAGTTGACTATCCTTCATTCTCAACTTATGTCACTGGTGAACAAAATGCGTCAGGAACAAGTTACTATCTTACAACCCAATCTCCGCTGGAACCTGAAGAACTGGAACGGTCGCCGGTATTGTCCAGCACCCGGTATTCCCGTCCATAAACAATAATCACCGGACCGACAATCAGTTCATCCCGCCAAGCTCCGCTCGGCCGATGCCGGATATTGAAGCTGAGGAGGTCCACATTACGAACGGAGGGTGTCCGCATAGTTAGTGTCAGCGTTGGCGGTCGGTACTCGATAATGTTGGAATGGACGTAATCAATTCCCGGCTCATAATTAACAGTGATTCTTCCGTCAATGCGCTGATTGACCAGATAGAATTTATCGTCCACTACTAACCGCCCACTGGCAGCCGCACCGCGAATACCGGCAATGTCCACATCCACCCTAATGGAAGTATTTGCTGGCACTAAATAATCATTCACTGCAAACAGATCGCCATCTTGAATCTTAATTGTGCGGCCGTAATAACCGGTATAAATCGTTACTTCTTCAATTGGGAAGCGGGTACTTTTTAAATCCCGAGCTTCAAACGCTTCAATTAAAATGGATTTACCGGGAACAATAACTTCCCGCTTGGCCAGAGCACTCCGGCGCTGGATATCGTAGATTTCAATGCGGTGCAGCTCACGACTGGTATACTCATTAACGATCGCCACATAAATGGTATCGCCTGTTCTCCAGGCCAACGCCATTGGAGTGGTGTTATAATTTTGGATATCTCTACTTTCTAATGCGGCAGCCGGCACCGCCGCTAACAGCAGCAGCAATAATACCAACGAGACAATTCTTTTCATCTTTTTTCCCTCCTACCAGTAAAATGAGTCTCGGATATAAATCACGGTATTTTTCGAGCCTTCAAACTGCGGTATCGGCACATCGTCCTTTTTATGATCCGGAGCCTCCAACCACACCTCATACATTTTTTGATCCACATAATCAAACAGAGCTCCAGCAGTGATCAGGTCGCCTCTAATATCGTATTCAAGACCTTTTACAATAAACTCAGTAAACTTGCTGAGCTTTTCAGGCGTGACAATATTGCGCTGATTGCTGGAGGTGGCTCCAAGCACAGTGTAACCTTTGCCTTTTAAGGCTAAAGGTGCAATTTCACCCACACCCTGGGTCCGGATTACACCATCAAAGAAAGTCTCGGCATAAGCTACATCAAGAATTACAGTAACATTTTTATTTGGAAATTCACTCAGCCATTGCTCTAACTCTCCATCGGTGATTACTGAGTTTCTAATCTGCGTTGGACTGCCGTAATCCCGACCATCGTAGGGAACAATGTGGTCAAGTTCATTGACAGCGCCGCCTGCATAGATTTCCGTATCAGCATAGCCAGAGAAATAAAACACTAAGGAATCGCCAGGTTTAGCAGCTCTGGCAGCGTTTTTGATCGCTCTGCGGATATTATTCTTGGTTGCCCTGCTATTGATCAGCACTTCCGCGTAGCCCTTCATTTTATTGGAATTCACCAACACCTCTTTGATTGCTTTTGCATCATTGGCCGAAACTTTAAGGTTTTCCGCATCCATGTGCGGATATTCATCGATTCCCACAATCACATAGTGCACTGTCGGCTCTGAGGAGATTACCCGAATATCTCCCCAAATATAGACCGGAATTT
>JAAYLQ010000036.1 GCA_012521805.1 Bacillota bacterium | reverse complement strand
TTAGATATGCTGACAACGTTGGCGGCAATTGAGACTAAGTTGGGACGCTTTGGACAGGCCACAGCTGCAGCTGAACAGGTTTGGCTGCAAACAGTAGGAGGGTAAGACAGTGAAAGCAATTTTATTTGATTTAGACGGGACACTGCTGGAAACTAATTTTGACACCCTTTTAGAAGCATATTTCCAAGGCGTTTCTGCCCTTTTTGCAGAGTGGGTCCCCCAAGGGGAATTGATCCGCCATTTGACAGCATCCACTTACGCAATGATTAAAAGCAATGACCCAACCCGCACTAATATCGAAGTGTTTGCGGAGCATTTTTTTCCAAGTTTGAACTTAGACCCCAGCTTAATGGCGCTGTTTGAACGATATTATATTGAAGAGTTTCCAAAACTGAGGCACTTGGCTCAAAAACATCCCTTGGCTAAGGATATAGTGGAATTAGCATTTGCTCATAATACTAAAGTAGTGATTGCGACCAATCCTGTGTTTCCCCTGGAGCCGATTGTGGAGAGACTGCGGTGGGCTGAGGTGGATGGTTATCCCTATGCCTTAATCACCCATGGAGAAATTATGCATTTCTGCAAGCCAAATCCAAATTATTACTTAGAGATCAGCAGGATGATCGGTGTCGCTCCAGAAGACTGCCTGATGATTGGTGATGATCCGGAAAATGATGGTCCGGCAGCAGAGGTCGGTATGGATACGTTTTTACTGCAGGATGGTCAGACTTTGGCTGAGGCAATGCAGTATATCTCAGCAAAAAGGGGCTAGTTTTTGTGAACTTTACTGTTTTAGATGCGATTGATATCCTCATTGTCGCATTTGTAATTTACAAACTGATCAACGCGATCCGGGGCACTAGAGCGATGACTTTAATTAAAGGATTGGCAGTAGTGGTGGTGGCTGGCGTTTTAGCCCAGGCTTTTTCCCTGCGGACTGTAAACTGGCTTTTAGAGCAGGCAACCACAACTGTCTTTGTAGCGCTGCCTATTGTCTTTTATCCCGAACTGCGGCGGGCGCTGGAGCAGCTGGGACAGGGGCGGCTGTTTACCAAAACCAGCCTTACAGAGAAAGAAGAAATTAATTTGATGATTGAAGCTGTGGTGCAAACCGCAGTCAAATTAAGTGCCAGGAGAGTGGGAGCATTAATCGCGATTGAAAGGGAGACAGGCCTGCAGGAATATATCGATACTGGCATCCAGCTTGATGCGGTTTTGTCGGAGCAGCTCCTGACCAATATCTTTGAACCGAATTCTCCACTGCATGATGGAGCAGCAATTATTCGAGCTAAGCGGATCCAGGCGGCTGCCTGTTTTCTGCCGCTCACAGAATCAAAACTTGATTCTCAGCTGGGAACGAGGCATCGCGCTGCGGTAGGACTGTCCGAGCAGTCTGATGCATTAGTAGTGGTTGTTTCCGAAGAAACAGGTGCTATTTCCCTAGCGGCAGCCGGACGTCTGCGCCGCTACCTGACGGAAAGCAGGCTGCGGGAACAGCTCCAGACCTATCTGCACAAGGACGAGCAGCCGAATTCAAGGAGGCTTTGGGGATGAACCAGCGGTGGGGACGATTAGATACATATCTAAAGCGGCTGCGGGAGATTCTGCAGGACGAGGATCTCCATTATCGTTTGTTAGCCCTATTTTTAGCGGGCATTCTCTGGTTTTTTGCCGGAGGACATGGGCGGCTGCTTTCTAATGAAAGGACGATCAGTGTTCAGCCGGAAGTGGTTGGCTTGTCTGATCAGTTTACCCTTGTGGGACAGCCGAACCCTGTCAGGATTGTGATTCGGGGCGCAAATACTCTGATCAGCCGAGCTGAGCAGAGTGCCAGGGCAGTAGTGGATTTAAGCGGTGCGATTGAAGGAGAAGGAACCTATTCGGTGGAGGTAAGCGTGCCAAAAGGTGTTGAACTGGTTAGTGTTACGCCGCGGTGGATCAACTTAAAAACAGAAAAGCTGCTGGAAAACAGCTATCCGGTGTATGTAGGTCTGTTGGGTCTGCCTACCGATTACAGCGTCCAAAGCTATACCGCTGTGCCTGATTCAGTAAGGGTGAAGGGTCCCCGCAGCCGGATTGAACGAGTAGCATCAGCAGCAGTTTATATTAATTTTGGCGGCCCCACTCAGTTTCTGGAAGGCAGTTTTCCTGTTCACGCCGTGGATGGAAATGGCCGCGATATTGAAGGGGTAAGCATTGATCCCGAGTATGTTTCTGTTACAGTTAAACTGGCAGAGCAGCGAATTGAGCGCCTGCTGCCAATTGTACCCCAGTTTGATGGCGATTTGGCTCCTGGGCTGGAGCTAAGTCAAGTAATTGTGATTCCGAATGCTGTGACAGTCAGCATTCCGACCCATTATGGGGACAGCATTCAAAGCTTGGAAACCCAGCGGATTGCGTTAACCGGATTAGGTGCCGGTGAATACAATATGAATATAGGTCTGAGTCTGCCTGGTGGTGTGGTAATTGAAGGTGATGGGACTGTCCAAGTCAGGTTGGTGATTACAGCTTTAGCAGTGGAGACTGAGCCGGAACCGGATCAGACTCAGGAACCCGAACCAATCGAGCCGATTGAGCCAATCGAACCAATTGAACCAGAGCCGGAACCAGAGCAGCCGGAAGAAGCGGAACCGCAGCTGCCGCTGCTGCCGATTGAACCGCCGGAGGCAGCACAAGATTCGGGAGGACAATAGGGGAACAATTGATGGGAGGAGTTTGACGATGGAAAGACTTTTTGGTACTGATGGCGTTAGGGGAGTGGCAAATCAGGAGTTGACACCAGAATTAGCACTGCAGCTGGGCAGAGCTGGAGCAACAGTTTTAGCAGAGAAAATTGAGCGCCCCAAAATTCTCATCGGCACGGACACCCGCATCTCATGCGCGATGCTGGAGGCAGCCCTCATCGCTGGGATTACATCGGTGGGAGCAGATGTTTATCTCTTGGGTGTGGTGCCTACCCCGGCAGTGGCTTATTTAACCAGGGTTTTGAAAGCGGATGCTGGGATTATGATTTCCGCATCCCACAATCCGGTGCAGGATAATGGAATCAAATTTTTTGCTGAAAACGGATTTAAGCTGTCAGATGAAACAGAAGATGAGATTGAACGGCTGGTCAAAACGGGAGTTGACATCCGTCCGATTGGAACTGATTTAGGTCTGGTGTATCGGCAGCAGAATGCCTTGGAATTATATATTGAGTTTTTATTAAATACTGTAGATTACGATCTGCAGGGTCTGCATATTGCCATTGATTGTGCTAACGGAGCCGCATCCCAGGTGGCGCCAGCAGTGTTAACAGCCTTAGGTGCCCAGGTTTCTGCGATTAATAATCAGCCTGATGGAACCAACATTAATGTCAACTGCGGGTCCACTCATATCGAAGTGCTGCAGGAGTATGTGAAACAGGTCGGGGCAGATCTTGGTTTCAGTTATGATGGAGATGCAGATCGAGTTCTAGCGGTGGATGAAGCTGGCAACCTGGTAGATGGTGATCAGATCTTAGCGATCTGCGGACTCCATCTCTTAGCTAAAGATCAGCTTCCCAACCGTAAAATTGCAGCGACAGTCTATTCCAATGGTGGCTTAGCCCAAGCGCTGGAAGCAGCCGGTGGGCAGGTTGTCACTACCCAAGCCGGCGACCGCTATGTTTTAGAAGCGATGCTCGAACAGGATTTAGGGTTAGGCGGAGAACAATCTGGGCATATCATTTTCCTGGATTCCAATACTACTGGGGATGGTCTCTTAACTACCCTCAAGCTGTTGGGAGTTGTGAAGGAAACAGGCAAAAAACTGTCGGAACTAGCACAAGTAATGCCGGTCTTTCCTCAAGTTTTAGAAAATATTCGGGTTGCAACTAAGGCAGGCTGGGATCTGAATCCGAAAATTGCAGCAGCGATTGATCAGGCCCAGGCTAAGCTGGGCAGTAGAGGACGGATTTTTGTCCGGGCTTCTGGCACCGAGCCAGTGATTCGGGTGATGGGGGAACATCCCGATCAGCAGCTTCTGGTTCAGGCAGTTGATGAAGTGGTTGCAATTATTGAAGCTGAGCTTGGTGCCTAAGCAAGGGGAAGGAATTGGTGTTTCCGATCCAGAACCTGTTGTTATGGAGTGAGAAGCGGTGGCTGAAATTATTATAGGCTGTGGCGTAGATATAATCGAGATTGATCGGATTGCCAAAGCTCTGCAGAAGCAGAAGTTTATTGAACGGGTGTATACAGACCAAGAACAACAGCTCCTCCGGTTACGGTCGGCGCAGTCATGGGCAGCTCGATTTGCTGCTAAGGAAGCGGTTATGAAAGCGCTGGGGTGCGGCTGGAACCATGGCGTGCGCTTTACTGATATAGAAATTCTGCGGGAAGAGAGCGGGAAACCTGCCGTTAATTTATTCGGACAGGCTCAAAAAATTGCTCAAAGCCAAAAGGTAACAGGAATCCACATCAGTTTATCTCACAACCGCAGCACTGCTGTGGCATTCGCTCTCTGCGTGGGGGAGGGAACGATAACAGATGGTAGTTGTGACAGCTGCTGAAATGCAGACTATTGACCAGCAGGCAATCGCTGAGATTGGGATTCCCAGCCTGGTGCTGATGGAGAATGCCGGTGCTGCTGTTGTCCGGGAGATTGAACAGGAGTTCGGCGACCTTACTGATAAAAGATGCGTTATTTTGGTTGGTAAAGGCAATAACGGTGGTGATGGGCTGGTAATTGCCCGTCACCTTCTGAATCGAGATGTGAAAGTTAAGGTGTTCTTATTAGCGGAAGAAGATCAGCTCAGTGAAGAATGCCGCTTCAACCTCAATATTTTTAAAAAACTTCAGGGAGAAATTCACCTAATATCCAGGACCAGCTTGTCTAAATTGAAAATCAACCTGGCTTTAACTGATTTAGTAGTTGACGCCCTGCTGGGGACAGGTTTTACTGGTGCACTAGAGGGGATTCTGGTGGATGTGGTCAGATTAGTGAATAACTGCCGCAGTCCAGTGGTTGCAGTTGATGTGCCATCGGGAGTAAATGCCACAACCGGTGCGGTTGGGACTCATGCGGTGCGGGCTGAGCTGACGGTAGCGTTAGCTTTTCTCAAGTCAGGTTTATTATTTTATCCAGGCCGCGATTATTGTGGTAAAATTAAAGTAGTTGATATTGGCATTCCCAAGCACTTGGCGATAAACATCAAACGCCAGCTGACAACCGAGGAACTCATCAAGTATCTGCCACCGCGGCCTGCTTGGGGACATAAAGGAACTTTTGGCCGCTGTTTGGTAATAGCCGGCTCCCGCGCCATGACTGGTGCCGCCTTTCTTACCAGCCATGCCTTACTCAAAGTTGGCGCTGGTTTGGTTACGCTGGCTGTCCCTGAATCGATTCAACAGCAGTTTGCTCCCAGCGAAGTTATTGTAGTGCCGATACCAGATTCAGGCAGCGGTAGTTTCCAGGCTGTCAGTACAGACCAGCTGGTTGCCCACCTTGACCGAAAAGATGTGCTGGTAATCGGTCCTGGTTTAGGTGCGGATCCAGAGTTAAAGCAGGTGCTTAAAGCCGTGCTGGAACAGTGGCAGGGACCATTAGTGTTGGATGCTGATGGGCTGAATCACCTCGATCTGGAGTGGCTGCAGACTGTGCCTGAGCCGGTGCGGCGTAATTGGGTGTTTACTCCCCATCCCGGGGAATTAGGACGCTTGTTGAATCTATCCCCGAGGGAAATTAACCAGAATCGGTTAGAAGTTGCCTGGAATGCTCATAAAAAACTAGGTGTCAATCTGCTTCTTAAAGGTGCACCGACAGTTACTGCCGGTGGCAATCAAATATATATAAACAGCACTGGAAATGCCGGTATGGCTACAGCGGGAACAGGTGATGTGCTGACCGGAATGATTGGCGGCCTGATTGCTCAAGGCATGAGTCCGTTTCTCGCCGCTGCAGCTGGAGCCTATCTGCACGGAAAAGCCGGCGATTATGTCAGCCGCAGGCAGGGTCAGCGGGGGCTTACAGCGTCTGATCTGTTAACGGCGATTCCTTATGTGTTGGAGACGGTCTGACTGGAGTGATTATTAAAATGAAAGAGCCCTCTAGACCGGTTTGGGCTGAAATTAGTTTAGCAAACGCAGCACACAATGTTGAAAAGATCAAACAGTGGATTGGTCCACACTGCCAGCTGATGGCCGTAGTCAAAGCAAATGCCTATGGTCATGGCGATCTGGAGCTTGCGAGAACAGCGTTGGCACACGGTGCATCCTGGTTGGCAGTCGCTCTGCCAGAAGAAGGGGTGAAGCTGCGGCGGGCAGGAATTGCAGCGCCAATCTTAGTATTGGGTGCGGTTTCCCCGCATCAGCTGGAGTTTTGTGCTGCCAAAGATTTAGTAGTGACGCTGTTTCAATGGGAGCATGCCCAGATCTTGTCCAATATTGCCCGCAGACTAAACAAAACTGTTAAAGTGCATGTCAAAGTCGATACCGGAATGAGCCGCCTCGGGATTCGCCCAGAGGAAACTCTCAGCTTTGTTAAACGCTTAGTCGGGCTGCCGGGAATTGAAGTTCAAGGTATTTATACCCATTTTGCCTGCGCTGATACTCTGAATGATCCTTATACCCAGTGGCAGTGGCAGAGATTTACTTGGGTATTGCTGGAATTGGAAAAGGCCGGAATCGAGATTCCCCTCAAACACTGTGCCAATACTGCAGCAACACTGCTGATGCCGGAAACCCATCTCAATCTGGTCCGGGTTGGGCTGGGGATTTATGGCTTGTACCCCTGTCCCAAGATTGATGAACTGAAAGTGATCGACTTAAAGCCGGTACTCAGCCTGCACACCCAGGTTCTTGATTTAAAGCGAGTACCGAAGGGTACTGCTGTCAGTTATGGCAGGAACTATGTTGCTTGGCGAGATACAACCATCGCTGTTCTGCCAATTGGATATGCCGATGGGCTTCTGCGCCGCCTCCAGGAAAAGGGCGTGGTTTTAATCAATGGAGTTAAATATCCGTTTGCTGGACGGATTACCATGGATCACTGCATGATCGATGTGGGTGATGGGGCGGTTGAAATAGGGGATCAGGTGACACTGATCGGTACCCAGGGATCAGCAGCGATTACAGCTGATGAATGGGCTGCATGGCTTGATTCAATAAATTATGAGATTCCCTGCATGATCAGTGAACGGGTGGTGCGGATCTATCGCTGATCTAAGGAGGAATCAGTAGGGTGGATCCTGCGAGTTTGATTTGGCGTGATTTTTCTTTGGATCAGTGGATTTCTAAACAGCTGTTTTAACTCCTCTCGGATTTTTGCAGCAGCAGCCTCATTTTCCAGGTATTTATCACTGAAGGGCAAACGCACATATACTCGGAATTGGTCAGGTTGTTGGATCATTCGTGATTCCTCCTCAGTACCAGCATATTCCCCCTTAAGTCTTTCGGAAACAGGAATTCGCACCTATTTTAGGAGGTAGGTATTGTGGAGCATCCGGATATGCATGATGTAATTCAGCTGTATCAGATGCAGATCGGGCTGTTGTCCTCCAGTCAGAGGGACAAGCTCTATCAAGCTTATGATCAGGGCATGTCGCCTTTTGTGATCGGCTGTGCGATTTTACGCACCAGCCAGGAGCGGCGGCGCAGGAACATGCGCGGTCAGCATAAACGGATTTCTTTTAATTATTTATGGGGTATTATTCAAGATTGGTTTAATCACGGGATTACTGACGAAGCTTCTTTTCGTGCTTATTGGCAGGGACAGCAGCGGACAAGAACTGCTCAGAATGGAGGTCACAATGCTCAAGTTAATACAAGGCGGCAGGTTTTCGGCCGCGACTATCAATACGAACAAAGAGAACCGGCAGCAGAAGGATTCTTCGCGTTCTTGGATGATTAAATACGGCATCCGCCGCTATTTCAGCACTGCTGCGCCAAAGTGTCCCCACTGTGGTGAAATTCTCACCAAGACTTACCGCCTCCATCCTTTTGTGCTGCCAAAGCAGTTTGGGCGCGGGCTGTGGCTGACCACTGACTGCCGCTGCGAGCGGACCAAACTGCAGGCAGAGCGCCAGAAGCTGGAGCAAATCAATGTTAGGGCGGATCTTTCCATTCCACTGCCGCCAGCACTGCGGAATCACACTTTCAGTAACTTTCAGGTGGAGAGCTTTAACCGCCAAGCTTACACTTTCTGTTTTAAGTTTGCTGAGAACTTTGCTAAAGCTACCGATGGTAGAGGTTTGATTCTCTGTGGTAAATCTGGCCGGGGGAAGACCCATCTCGCTTGTGCGATTATTAATGCGATTAAGGACCGCTACAGCACTGCCTTTGCCCATATTCCGACTCTGCTGGAACTGCAGCGCCAGGGTCAAGGCAATTTACAGCAGTTAATCGCTGTAGATCTCTTAGTTCTCGATGATTTGGGCAGTGAACGGGAGTCTGATTGGGCGTTGGAGAAATTACTAGTGATTGTGGAGGGCAGGCTGAACCGCTTAAAGCCTACTGTATATACCACTAACTTTAATCTTAATGAATTGGAACTGCGGGTAGGCTCCCGACTTGCGTCCCGAATTTTATATAATTCCTTAGATCTGGTGGTTCAGGGTCCGGATTGGCGGGAAATAAAATATAAACAGGTTTCAGGTAAAACCAAATAAAAATGTCTATGCAGCGGCTCTGCATAGACATTTTATATTTAGAGTATTTTACTCAAGAAACTTTGGGTGCGGGGATGCTGAGGGTTATTAAACAGCTCATCTGGGGCATTTTCCTCAACTAACTGCCCATCATCGATAAAGATCACTCGATCGCCTACTTCCCGGGCAAAGCCCATCTCATGGGTAACTACTATCATAGTCATTCCTTCTCGCGCTAGGTCCTTCATTACATCCAAGACTTCGCCGATCATCTCCGGGTCAAGGGCAGAAGTCGGTTCATCAAACAGCATCACCTTTGGCCGCATCGCCAGGGCTCTGGCGATCGCTACCCGCTGCTGCTGGCCACCGGACAGCTGGTCAGGATAGGCATGGGCTTTATCCCGCAGACCTACTTTTTGCAGCAGTTCATAAGCCTGCTGAACCGCGGTATCTGAATCAACTTTCCTGACCAGTTTTGGAGCAAGGGTGATGTTATCCAGGACACTTTTATGGGGAAAGAGATTAAAACGCTGGAACACCATTCCCATTTCCCGCCGCACCATATTCAGATTGTCCGGCGTGATTCGATTGCCTTCAAACCTGATTTCACCGCTGGTAGGAACTTCTAAGAAGTTGAGGCAGCGCAGAAATGTGCTTTTGCCGCTTCCGGAAGGACCGATGATCACTACAACTTCACCCTGCTCTATGCTGGTGGTAATTCCCTTTAACACCTTTAGATCTTTAAACTGCTTGTGGAGATCGAAAACTTCTAGGATCGCCATTTTATTCACCTACCCTTAATCGCTTTTCCAGGATTCTGACGATCTGGGAGATTGTCACGGTCATAATTAAGTACATGATGGCAACTACAAACCAAACTTCAAACGGCCGGAATGTACGGCCGGATACAATTTGTGCCTTACGCACCAGTTCCTCTAAGGCAATTGCCGATACCAATGATGAATCCTTTAATAGTGCAATAAATTCATTGCCTAGAGGCGGCACAATCCGCTTGAAAGCTTGAGGCAGAATAATATGGGTCATGGCAGCAGTTTTGCTTAAACCTAATGAAAGAGCTGCTTCGGTCTGACCTTTTTCAATTGATTGAATGCCGGCCCGCACAATTTCTGCCACATAAGCACCACTGTTGATGCTGAGGGCGATTACCGCTGCAATATAGGGTGGGACTGGCTGTTTAATCAGTGAGGGCATACCGTAGTAGATAATAAAGATCTGCACTAAAAGGGGTGTTCCCCGGATAAAATCAATATAGGCAACTGCTAGATAGCGCAGGGGTGTGCTGCTCAAACGCATGATTCCAAAAATTGTACCCAGAACAATACCGATTGCCACAGCGATTGTGGTCAGCTGCAGCGTCAGCAGAGCACCCTCTAAAAGGGTGGGAACTGAACTCCACACTAAACTCCATTGAAAATCCATTGTCCTCCTCCTTTACCACAAGAAAAAAGGTGCGTATCCGGTGAACGCACCTTTTAGCGAATTAGTTTCCGGAAAACCATTTGTCGTAAATTTGATCGTAAGTACCATCAGCTTTAATTTGTGCTAAAGCTGCGTTAACTTTCTCCAACAGTTCAGTGTCTTCTTTGCGCATTGCCAGGCCAAAGAAATCGTCTTCAGATACTTTGCCAACATGCTTCAAAGGCGCATGGGGGTTGGCTGCAAAGAAGGCTTCTGCTACTGGCAGATCGATAACGGCTGCATCAACGATTCCAATAGCAATATTCTGCAGTGCTTCCGGTACTGTGTTGTAGCGGCTGATTTTGACACCTGGAATATCGGAAGCAGCAAAGTCACCGGTAGTGTTGATCTGAACCGCGACTGATTTGCCAGCGAGATCATCTAAGGTTTTGATTGAGTTGTTGTTTTGATGCACGACAATCGTTAAAACAGAGGTAAAGTAGGGATCAGAGAAATTTACCTGCTTGGCCCTTTCTTCAGTAATGGACATACCTGATGCGATCATATCAATGTTTTTATTGATCAGGCTGGGAATCAGACCATCCCAGGCCAGGTTGAGATAAACTACTTCGTATCCCATTGCCTCTCCGATCGCTTTTGCAAGATCCACGTCAAAACCGACAATCTGATTCTTTTCATCCACAAATTCAAAAGGCACAAACGCTGCATCCCCTGCGACAGTCAAAACAGGTTTTTGGGCTAATACCGCCGAAGTATTTCCTAGCAGTACAGCAATCAGTATTAACATCAGAACAGTTTTTTTCATAATTATCCACCTTTCATTTTTAGTTCGGTGCATTTTGAGGCCGTTATGTATAGATATACAACAAAACGGTAAAATGATACACTGATTATAACAAGATCTGCTGCATTATGCAATACCTTGTTTGTTAAAAAAATGTAATGGTTAAAATATAAAGGGTGATAGCAGTGGAACTATTTGCGGATTATCATACACATACCAAACACAGTCATGGAAGAGGTACCGTTTTGGAAAATGTTGCCCGGGCCAGCGCTATCGGCTTGGAAGAAATTGCCATCTGTGATCATGGACCTGCCCATCTAATGGGGATTGGCATCAGCAATCTGCGGGTGCTGGATACAATCCGAGGGGAGATCAATGCCAGCATGGAGGTTTATCCTGATGTGAGAGTAAAGTTAGGGATTGAGGCTAATGTAACTAGTATAGCTGGGGATATAGATATTCCCCCAGAATACCTCCGCAAGCTTGATCTAGTTCAGGTGGGGCTGCATTTGATGGTTAAACCGGAGCAGTGGTTGGATGGTATCAACCGGACAGCTGTGCACCTGCTGCGGGGTTTGACGCCTGGTTTAAAGCGGAAAAGCCGCCTGCTGAATACAGAAGCACTGATCAATGCCATCTATCGCCATCAGATCGATATTGTGACCCACCCCGGTCACCGCTTTAATATTGACACCCGGGAACTGGCCAAGGCATGTGCAATCAACAATACCGCATTTGAGATCAACACCAGTCATAAAAATATGACGGTAGAGCTGATCGAGCTTGCTGCCAATGAAGGTGTGAAATTTGTGATCGGCAGCGATGCTCACCATCCCAACCGCGTGGGAGATTTTGAGCACGGTATTGCCTTAGCAAAACAAGCCGGATTAACACCAGAATTGGTTCTCAATGCTAAATCCTAGCGTTTCTTTTTTTTGAGGCTGTGTCTATGGGAGGGATGGTAAGATGAAAATTAAATACAAATGGCTGATTCCCGGGATGGGAGTCAAGCGTTGGATTGCCCTGATTGTCCTTGGGCTTCTGTTCTTTACCATAGGGATACTAATTTTAGATTTCCATTCCTCAACAACTCCAGAAGCGGTCTTGGTGCAATTTGTTAATAGTTACGTGAGCAATCCCTGGTTGGCGGCAACTCTGTTTTTTAGCCTTGGGATCAGTATCTGTGCTGTCGGCTTTCGCAAAATGGTGCACTCCATTATTGAAGTTGTCTCACCAGATGAGGTGGATGATTTAGCAGAAGTAGTTTACCGCAAGCGCAGTTTGGAGCGGGGGCCGCGGATCGTGGTTATCGGCGGGGGTACTGGTTTAAGTATGCTGCTGCGGGGACTAAAATCCTACTCCAGCAATATTACTGCGATTGTCACAGTGGCAGATGATGGCGGCAGTTCGGGCCGGATCCGGGAGGAGCTGGGGATCCTTCCTCCTGGAGATATCCGCAACACCTTAGTAGCTTTAGCAGATACAGAACCTTTGCTGGAAAAGCTGTTTCAGTACCGTTTTTCCTGGGGAGAAGGATTGGAAGGGCACAGTTTTGGCAATTTGTTCATCGCAGCCATGACTGATATCACCGGTGATTTTGAAACAGCGATTAAGCAGTTCAGCAAAGTGTTAGCGGTGGGAGGAGTAGTGCTTCCCTCCACACTGGCCACGGTTAACTTAAAAGCTAGATATACTGACGGGTCTGAAATTATTGGGGAGCATAACATCCCCCAGTTTGGCAAAAAAATTGACTTCATCAGCTTGATTCCCAGCGGTGTGGAGCCTCTACCTGAGGCTTTAGAGGCAATTGCTGCCGCCGAGTTGATTGTCTTAGGACCTGGAAGTTTATACACCAGTGTGATTCCCAACCTGTTGGTGAATAATATTTGTGAAGCACTGGTTCAATCCAGTGCCCTAAAAGTCTATGTCTGCAATGTCATGACCCAGCCGGGAGAAACTGATCAGATGTCAGCGTCGCAGCATATTGCCGCAATTTTTAAGCATACCAGGGGACAGAAAATCTTTGATTATGCCCTGATCAACAATCAGCGTCTGACCGCTTCGCAAGCTCGGAAATACAGCAGTCAGAATGCCTATGCAATCAAAGCGGACACGAACCGGGTTAAAGAAATTGGGGTTACACCCATTGCTGTGCCGCTGTTGGAGCGGGGTGAACTAGTGCGCCATGATTCGGAGCTGCTGGCAAAAGCGCTCATGAAGCTTTTGATGGAGCACAGGTCTGGTTTGAATAAGTTATAGTTTGTCGTAAATCGCCTGCAAGCCTCATATTATTTTTTGAGGAGGCGATTGGCTTGAAACGCTGGATTGCTGTATTTGTCCTGGTAGGCTTTTTAGGGTTCTTCGCTCCCTTTCTCCGTCAAATGCAGCGGCGGTTGATTGGAGTGCAGCCTGGGGTATATTTAAGTTACCGCAGTATGGAGTATTATTTTAAAGATGAAGTCCGCAGTATTGTCCGGGAGTTAGCCCGGGAAATTGATCAGCCGGAAGTCAACGCCACGATCCATAAGGAAAACGGCAGTATTATTCCGGAGCAGAATGGCTATTTTGTCGATGTTGAGGCAACAGTTGAGCTGGTAATGGGGGCTCCAGCAAATTCCCGCTTAGAACCGGTAATTATTGAAACGGTGCCCCAGGTCCGGGCGGAGCATCTCGAGCCGCTGCAGGAAATCTTGGGAGATTTCAGCACACCGCTGATGGGTTCCCCCGGTCGGGTTACAAACATCCGGTTATCGCTGGCTGCAATTAACAACACATTAGTTTTTCCCGGGGAAGTATTCTCCTTTAACGAGGTAGTTGGCGAGCGCACTCCGGAAAAAGGATATAAACCGGCACCGGTTATTTACGGCGAAGCGGTAGCTGATGGGGTTGGCGGCGGCATCTGCCAAACCTCTACTACTTTATACAATGCGGTGCGCAGAGCTGAGCTGGAAATCGTTGAGCGCCGGATGCACTCAATCGCCCCCAGCTATATCCGCCACGGCATGGACGCTACAGTAGCCTGGCCGCATACGGACTTTAAATTCCGCAACAACAGCGAATACCCTATAATAGTGAAGGGGGAAATTCAGGGCTGGCGGGTACGAGTATGGATAGTGGGGAGGAAATAGGTTGGGTTTTTCAGAGGAAACTAAGCGGGAGCTGGCACATGCTTTTCCAGCAGCAAAGTGCTGTCGCCTTGCTGAACTCAGTGCGTTTTACGATTTTAATGGTTATTTTTTCGGCAGTTATTTAGATATTAATCACTTTATGCCGCTGATTGCCCGGAAAATTTTAAAACTGCTTAAGAGCGTTTACCCCGATGCCCAAACCCAGGTGCTGGTGCAGCGGGCCAGAGCACGTAAAAATCAGGTCTGCACCGTTCGGGTTTTGACACCAGAAACCGCTGAGCTGGTCTATCAAGCTCTGAAGGAGCAGGAATACCTTGATGAGCAGCAGAAAGTTTTGGCTCAGCGCTGCTGTCAAAGAGCGTATGTGCGGGGAGCGTTTTTAAGCCATGGCTCAATTACCAACCCTGAAAAGAACTATCATTTGGAAATTTTCACCGAGAAGTCTGAAGTGGCAGAAAAGGTGTACTTAACCATTAATGCCTTGGGGCTGGAAGCGAAAATGACTGCTCGCAAAGGGGATCTGATGGTTTATCTTAAAGATGGGGATCAGATTGTCACTCTGCTCAATCTAATGGGAGCCCATAAGGCTTTGATGCATTTGGAGAATGTTCGGATTGTCAAGGATATGCGCAATCAGGTGAACCGCTTGGTAAACTGTGAAACTGCCAATGTGGAGAAAACGATCCAAGCTGCTGTAGCCCAGATTGAAGCAGTAAAGAAAATTCAGGAGCGCATGAGCTTATCTGATCTGCCGCCAAAGCTGGCAGAAATAGCTAGGCTGAGAATTGAGAATCCCTACTCGAGCCTGAAGGAATTGGGGGAAATGACTAATCCCCCGATCAGCAAGTCCGGCGTTAATTATCGGATCAAACAATTAATTGATCTGAGTAAGAAGTTGGAATAAAATTACCATTTTCTTAACAATCATGGGCAGGAAACATTTTCATATTTGGAGAATAAAAATAACAGGATTTATGTTTTATGAATCCTGCGGGACAAAAATGATGTTGGCGGGACAAAAACGTCCATCTAGGGAGTCTTGTTTGTGGATTTTATCAATGTGTTACATCAAATAGCACCAGAAGTAATCAGCATCATTGAACAGCGTTACGCTATTCTGCGGGCAGTGTACTATAAAGCTCCGATTGGGCGGCGAGCTCTTGCTCACAAATTAGAACTGCCGGAGCGGACAATCAGAAATGAGCTTGAGTTTTTGGCTGACTCAGGTTTTCTGGTTAAGAGTTCAGCAGGAATGCAGCTCAATCAGGCTGGGGAGCAGATCCTGGTGGAGCTCTCAGATTACATCCGAACAATTCGCGGACTCAGTGAACTTGAGCAGGAGCTAGCAAACAGGTTAAACCTCGCAGATGTGATTATTGTTCCCGGAGATTCAGATCAGGATGTATTAGTGAAAAAAGATCTGGCTAAGGCAGCTGCTCGCTATCTGCGCCGCTGTCTGCAGGATGGAGATGTTTTAGCGGTGACAGGTGGTACAACCTTAGCTCAGGTTGCCAGCTGTTTTGCCTCGGATGGAACTAGGCGTGATGTTGTTGTTGTTCCGGCGCGAGGTGGTTTGGGGGAAGATGTTGAGCTGCAGGCAAATACAATTGCAGCTAAACTCGCCCAAGGTTTAGGCGGATGCTACCGTCTGCTGCATGCTCCCGACAATGTAGAACCACATTTTATTGATGCAATCCTGCAGGAACCAAGCATCCGGGAAGTGGTTTCCCTTGGCCGCCGTGCCCAAGTACTGCTGCATGGAATCGGCACTGCAGAAGAAATGGCGAAACGGCGGGGCTTGGATGAAGAGCATGTGATGCAGCTGATTGCAAATGGTGCGGTAGGTGAAGCTTTTGGATATTATTTTAACGCGCAAGGAGAAGTTGTTTACTCTACCGCTTCAGTAGGGATACGAATGGAAGATTTGGCTAAAATACCATTAGTTGTGGGAGTTGGCGGCGGTAAAAGTAAGGCGTGGGCTGTTTTATCCGTGATCCGTCTCGGATTCTGCCATGTCTGCATCACCGATGAAGGGGCAGCCCGGAAGGTGATTCAAATATTAAAAAAATAAGGAGGAAATGTAGATGGCAATTAAAGTTGGTATTAATGGTTTTGGTCGAATTGGAAGACTGGTGTTCAGAGGAGCTATCAACAATCCTGATTTCGACATCGTTGCAATCAACGACCTTACAGATGCTGCTATGTTAGGCCATTTGCTGAAATATGACTCAGTTCATGGTAAATTTGACGGGGAAGTTGAAGTTGACGGTGATACTCTGGTAGTAAACGGCAAGAGAATCAAAGTGTATGCCGAAAGAGATCCGAAAAACCTTCCCTGGGGCGAACTCGGAGTTGAGTATGTTGTAGAAGCTACCGGTATTTTTAGAAGCCGGGAGCAAGCTCAATGGCACATCGATGCAGGTGCGAAGAAAGTAATTATTACCGCTCCTGCTAAGAATGAAGATATTACTATCGTAATGGGTGTTAACCAAGACAAGTATAACCCAGCAGAGCATCATGTGGTCTCCAATGCTTCCTGCACAACCAACTGCTTGGCACCTTTTGCTAAAGTATTAAATGATAACTTTGGCATTAAAAAGGGTCTGATGACCACTGTGCACTCCTACACTAACGACCAGCGGATCCTGGATCTGCCGCACAAGGATTACCGCCGGGCACGGGCTGCTGCTTTAAGCATCATTCCGACAACCACTGGTGCAGCCGCTGCAGTCGGTTTAGTCTTACCTGAGTTAAAAGGTAAATTAGACGGTTATGCCTTAAGAGTTCCAACTCCTACAGTTTCTGTTGTTGACTTAGTAGCTGAACTGGAAAAACCAGCAACTGCTGAAGAAGTCAATGCTGCGTTCAAAAAAGCTGCTGAAGGCGAAATGAAAGGTATTCTTGGAGTGGAAGAAACTGAACTTGTTTCCATGGACTTCAAGGGTGACAGCCGCTCCTCAATTGTTGACGCTCCATTAACAACAGTTATGGAAGGCAACATGGTAAAAGTTGTAGCTTGGTATGACAACGAGTGGGGCTACTCGATGCGGGTTGTTGACCTGATTGCATACATGGATTCTCAAAAGTAAGAACCAGCAGAACAACAATGAGGGGGATTTCCCCCTCATTAACTGAGTTAGGAGGGTATCCGGATGAATAAAAAAATGATCCAAGATGTGGATGTAAAAGGCAAACGAGTGTTAATGCGGGTTGACTTTAACGTTCCCATGAACGATCAGGGTGAAATTACTGACGATAAAAGAATTACTGCAGCTTTACCCAGCATTCAATACTTAATCGAGCATGGGGCAAAAGTAATCTTAATGTCCCATTTTGGTCGTCCTAAAGGTCAAGTTGTTCACTCTCTGAGATTGGATCCGGTTGCAAAACGTTTGGGCGAGCTGTTAGGTAAAGCAGTGATTAAAGTCGATGATTGCATTGGTCCAGAAGTAGAAGCCAAAGTTAATGAGATGCAGGACGGCGACGTTATGCTCTTAGAAAACGTGCGCTTTTATCCGGAAGAAGAGGCTAATGATCCTGAGTTCGCTAAAAAGCTGGCAGCTTTAGGTGATCTTTATGTAAACGATGCTTTTGGCGCAGCTCATCGGGCCCATGCTTCTACTGAAGGTGTAGCAAAATATCTGCCTGCAGTCGCTGGATTCTTAATGGAAAAAGAGCTGAAGTTCTTAGGCGGTGCAGTCAATGATCCTAAACGGCCTTTTGTGGCTATTTTAGGCGGCGCAAAGGTAAAAGATAAGATTGCAGTAATTGAATCATTGCTCAATAAAGTTGACACATTAATTATTGGCGGCGGCATGGCTTATACATTCCTCAAAGCCAAAGGCTATGAAATCGGCAAGTCGCTGTTAGATGAAGAGCGGATTGATTTCTGCCGTGAGATTATGCAGCAGGCAGAAGCTAAGGGTGTAAAACTGCTGCTGCCTGTTGATGTGGTTATCGCCAACGAGTTTGCTGCTGATGCAGAGCATAAAGTAGTTGCTGCGGATCAAATCCCAGCTGATTGGGAAGGTTTGGATATTGGACCTAAGACTGTTGAACTGTTCAGCGAAGCTGTGAAAACTGCAGCTACAGTAGTATGGAACGGTCCAATGGGCGTCTTTGAATGGGAAGCTTTCGCCAACGGCACTAACCAAATTGCCAAAGCCTTGGCTGAGAGTGATGCAATTACTATTATCGGTGGCGGTGACTCAGCAGCTGCGGTTGAGCAAGCTAATTTAGCTGATAAAATGACTCACGTTTCAACCGGCGGCGGTGCGTCATTAGAGTTCTTAGAAGGAAAAGAGCTGCCAGGTGTGGCTGCACTTAATGATAAATAGGAGGAAGGGCTAGTGCGTAAACCTATTATTGCGGGCAATTGGAAAATGCATAAAACTGTATCAGAGGCACTTGAACTCTGTGAGCGGCTGGATCGAGCTGTCCAAGATACTGATGCTGAGGTAGTGGTCTGCCCGCCTTTTACTGCTCTATCTGCGGTTTGTGGGTTAGGCATGAGCAAGGTTAAGATTGGTGCTCAAAACTTAAGCACAGCAGAATCGGGAGCTTATACCGGTGAGATTTCGCCAGTGATGTTAGTTGATGTCTGCTGTTCTTATGTAATCATTGGCCATTCAGAACGGCGGCAGTTGTTCGGCGAAACAGATGAAATGGTGAACCAGAAAGTGCAGCTGGCACTGAAACACCACCTGCGGCCGATTGTCTGTGTTGGCGAAACATTAGAGCAGCGCCGAGCTGATCAAACCGAGGCTGTAGTAGTGAGCCAAACAAAAGCTGCCTTTGCAGGTGTCAGCAAAGAGCGTGCTCCAGAAATTGTAGTTGCTTACGAGCCGATCTGGGCGATCGGAACAGGAGAAACTGCCAGTGCTGAGGATGCCAATGCAGTGATCGGAACGATTAGAAAAACCCTGGCTGAAATTTATGATCAAGAAACAGCTGATCAAATCCGAATCCAATATGGAGGCAGCGTCAAACCAAGCAATATTAAAGAATTAATGGCGCAGCCGGAAATTGACGGCGTATTGGTCGGCGGCGCGAGCTTAGATTTTGATGACTTTACTGCCATCGTTCGCTATAATGAATAGCAGTAGAGCAGATAGGGGGCGTTGTGATGAAGAACAAAGGACCAGTTGCACTAATCATTCTTGATGGTTTCGGTCTCAGTGACTATCCTGAAGGTGATGCAACAAAAATTGCGAACACTCCAACAATCGATTGGTTGTGGGAGAACTGTCCCCATGCCACACTGAAAGCCAGCGGTGAAGCAGTGGGATTGATGGAAGGACAAATGGGTGATTCTAATGTTGGGCATCTCAATCTGGGAGCCGGCAGAATTGTTTACCAAGATGTGGCGTTGATTTCGAAGGCGGTGCGGGAAGGGGATTTCTTTAAGAACGAACAGCTCTTAACCGCAATCAAGCATGCCAAACAGCATGGTACAAAACTGCATTTAATGGGTCTAGTTTCTCCGGGCGGAGTACACAGCCATTCAATGCACTTGTATGCTCTGCTTCAGATGGCCAAGGACCACGGCCTAACAGAGGTATATGTTCATGCCTTCTTAGACGGCAGGGATGTGCCGCCTACCAGTGCCAAGGAATATCTGGCTGATCTGGAGGCAGAAATCGAGAAAATTGGTGTGGGTAAAATAGCTACTATTTCCGGCAGATACTTTGCGATGGACCGGGATAAACGCTGGGATCGGGTAGAGAAAGCGTATCTGGCTCTCACGGAAGGCAAGGGACGTTATTCAGATTCCAGTGCCGCAGCTATAACTTACGCCTATGAGCACGGAGAGACTGATGAGTTTGTCATCCCAACAGTTATTGTGGATGAAAATCAGCAGCCAACAGCCAAAATTGAAAATAACGATGCGGTTATTTACTTTAACTTCCGGGCTGATCGGGCTAGAGAGCTTACCTGGGCATTCACAAATGATGAATTTGACGGATTTGAACGACCCGGTGGAAAGCTGGATCTGTGTTTTGTCACCATGACTCAATATGATGTCAATGTAAAAGCGCCGTATGCTTTTCCGCCCCAAGACTTGAAAAATACTTTAGGGGAATATATCTCCAGCTTGAATTTAAAACAGCTGAGGATTGCGGAAACTGAAAAGTATGCCCATGTCACGTTTTTCTTTAACGGCGGCATTGAACAGCCTTTCCCTGGCGAAGATCGCAAGTTGATTCCTTCTCCAAAGGTTGCAACTTATGATCTGCAGCCGGAGATGAGCGCTCCTGCAGTAACAGATGCAGTTGTGGAGTTAATAAACTCCGGCAAATACGATCTGATCATCCTCAATTATGCCAACTGCGACATGGTTGGTCATACAGGTGTGATGGAAGCGGCAGTCAAAGCAGTGGAAGCTGTGGATGCTGGATTGGCTAAGGTTTTAGCAGCTCTTAAGGAGCAGAACGGCCAGGCAATTATTACAGCGGACCACGGTAATGCCGAACAGATGCTGGATCCAGAAACCAAGGAACCTCACACAGCTCACACTACCAACCTGGTTCCGATTTGGCTGTACAACGCCGGTGAAGGCAAAAAATTAAAATCGGGAATTTTAGCGGATATTGCTCCCACCCTGTTAGCTTTAATGGGACTGGAAAAACCGCAGGAAATGACCGGTGAAAGTCTAATTATCAGCTAGTTATCATGGTAAAGGAGGAATAACAATGATTATTCAAGATGTATGGGCTCGCGAAGTACTGGATTCACGCGGCAACCCAACTGTTGAAGTAGAAGTACTCTTAGAGGACGGCAGTCTCGGCAGAGCGATTGTCCCTTCCGGCGCGTCCACCGGACAGTTTGAAGCAGTTGAACTGCGGGATGGCGACAGAGACAGATACTTAGGTAAGGGTGTGCAGAAAGCAGTTGATAACGTCAACTCGATCATTGCTCCTGAACTGATCGGTATGGATGCTACCAGACAGGTTGAAATTGACAAACTGTTAATCGAGTTAGACGGTACTCCAAACAAAGGTAAACTCGGTGCTAACGCTATTTTAGGCGTCTCCCTGGCAGTTGCAAGAGCGGCTGCAGAGTCAGTAGGGCTGCCTCTGTACCAGTACATTGGCGGTACTAACGCGCAAGAACTGCCTGTACCGATGATGAACATTCTCAACGGCGGCGCCCACGCCGATAACAACGTTGATATCCAAGAGTTCATGATTATGCCTGTTGGCGCCAAGTCCTTTAAAGAAGCACTGCGGATGGGTGCTGAGGTATTCCACAGCCTGAAGAAAGTGCTCTCCAACAGAGGTTTAAATACTGCTGTTGGTGACGAAGGTGGCTTTGCTCCTAACCTTGAGTCCAACGAAGCAGCAATTGAAGTGATTATCGAAGCAATTACTGAAGCTGGCTACAAACCTGGTGAAGATGTGTGCATTGCCTTAGACGTAGCTGCTACTGAACTGTTTAAAGATGGCAAATATGAATTAGCTGGCGAAGGCAAAACACTCTCAACTGATGAAATGATTGCTTTCTATCAAAACCTAGTTGATAGATATCCAATTATTTCAATTGAGGATCCCCTCAGCGAAGACGAGTGGGAAGGCTGGTTAAAACTGACTGAAGCTATCGGCGATCGGGTTCAGCTGGTGGGAGACGACCTGTTCGTTACCAACACCGAGCGTTTAGCTAAAGGTATTGAAATGAATGTTGCCAATTCAATTCTGATTAAAGTGAACCAAATTGGTACCCTCACTGAAACTCTCAATGCAATTGAAATGGCAAAAAGAGCAGGCTATACTGCAGTAGTTTCTCACCGTTCCGGTGAATCTGAAGACACAACTATTGCAGACTTAGCGGTAGCTACCAACGCAGGTCAGATCAAAACTGGAGCGCCCAGCCGCACTGACCGAGTAGCTAAATACAACCAGCTGCTTCGGATTGAAGAAGACCTGGACGATGTTGCTAAATACTCTGGAATGAAAACATTCTACAATCTGCGCAAATAAGGACAGACCTAAAAAGATGAGTTCGGGATTTTACCGAATTCATCTTTTTTTGCTGTTTTAATCAATACAACACTTATACTCAACGTGATAGCGCCACTAATGTGTTTATCCCTAAAACCCTCAGTCGGTGGATTATTCTAACCCTCCTGTGTAAAGCTTCACAGCAGGGTTTGCTGAAAAAACCCAATTAGGGCAGGATTTTGGGGGGACTAGTCTAATACATAGAGTGAGAATAGTTACAGCAGAATAACACAAGGAGGTTAACCAATGGCAAAAATAATTATCAATGCTGACATTAAACGTGGTAAGATTAACAAGAATATTTACGGCCATTTTTCAGAGCACTTAGGACGCTGTATCTACGAAGGTTACTGGGTTGGCGAAGATTCTCCGATTCCCAATACCAAAGGTATCCGCAATGACGTGCTTGAGGCATTAAGACAGCTGCAGATTCCGGTGCTGCGCTGGCCAGGCGGCTGCTTTGCCGATGAATACCATTGGAAAGATGGTATCGGACCAAGAGAAAACCGTCCACAAATGATCAACACCCATTGGGGCGGCGTGGTAGAAAACAACCATTTTGGAACCCATGAATTTATGCTCCTCTGCGAACTGCTCGGTGCTGAACCGTACATCTGCGGTAATGTGGGCAGCGGTACTGTTCATGAAATGGAGCAGTGGGTTGAGTATATGACTTTTGATGGCGAATCGCCAATGGCTAACTGGCGGCGTCAGAACGGCAGAGATGAGCCATGGAAGCTGACTTATTTCGGAATCGGTAACGAAAACTGGGGCTGTGGCGGGAATATGCGTCCAGAATACTATGCTGATGAGTATCGGCGCTATGCTACATATGTCCGCAATTATGGCAACAACCGCATCTATAAAATCGCTTGCGGACCAAACGTAGCTGACTACCGCTGGACCGAAGTGATGATGCGGGAAGCCCGCCACATGATGAATGGCTTAAGCCTCCACTACTACACTGTACCTGGTACTTGGGCAAATAAAGGCTCTGCTACTGAGTTTGACCAAAAAGAATGGTTTGTTACCTTACAGAAGACTCTTTATATGGATGAGCTGATTACCCGCCACGGCAGCATTATGGATTTCTATGATCCGCAAAAACGGATTGGTCTGATTATTGACGAGTGGGGTACTTGGTATGATGTGGAGCCAGGCACAAATCCAGGATTCCTCTATCAGCAGAATACAATGAGGGATGCGCTGGTAGCTGGAATTAACTTTAATATCTTCCACAAACACTGCCAACGCGTACAGATGACCAATATTGCTCAAACTATTAACGTTCTCCAGGCTGTAATTCTGACTGAAGGAGAAAAGATGATTAAAACACCTACCTATCACGTATTTGATATGTATAAGGTGCATCAAGACGCTGATGCGGTAGATCTTTACATTGAAAGCGAACCTTATCAATTTGAAGATGAGTCAATTCCACAGGTAACTGCTTCCGCATCACGCAACGCTGAAGGCCAGCTTCATATTTCTCTCTGCAACTTGGATCCAGAAAATGCAGCTGAGATCGACTGCGATCTCAGGGGTATGAATGCTGTGAAGGTTGGAGGCACAATCTTGACTGCAAACGCGATCAATGCCCACAACACTTTCGATCAGCCTGAAAACGTTAGACCTCAAGCCTTTGATGAGGCTGAGCTTAAGGATAACAGATTGCAAGTAAAACTGCCTCCAATGTCAGTGGTAGTATTAAGGGTGGAATAAGCGGTATGGAACAAGCGATGGATTTATGCAAGGGCTGCAGTGAATCAGTCCAAGTTAAGCAGGATTCTATCGCCAAAATGATCTCTGAGGTAGAGCGGTCTGGGCAGGCGGTTGATGACGCTGTTTATCAACAGCGGCTGGCCCAGTGCCTAGACTGCTCCCATCTTCGGTATGGAACCACATGCATGCTGTGCGGCTGTATTGTGCAGGTGAAAGCTAAGTACAAAACCGGTTCCTGCCCCTACCCAGGGGAATCGCGCTGGGAAGTGTAAAAACAGACAGATATTGGTTGCAGACAAGTTGTTTCTGTGGTACACTGTAAGAGTAATTGTGAAGGCAGGGAGGTGTCTGCTCAACCATGAAAACCTTTTTAATGGTCGTTCAGTTTTTAATCTGCATAGGACTGATTGTCGCTGTTTTACTTCAGGAAAGCAAAGGTGAAGGTTTAGGCTCGATTGGTGGCGGCGGCAAGATGTTTTTCAACAAAGCTTCGCAAAAAGAGATCGTTTTGGAAAAAGCTACTAAATACTTAGCCTTTGGCTTTATGCTGATGGCAGTGTTGTTAAGTATTCTATAGACTGGAATAAAATAAACCTAGCAGTTTTGAGCTGCTAGGTTTTTTTACTTTGTTATGGTGGAGGTGAGCGGAGTTGCACCGCTGTCCATAGGTGAAACCACACCAGCTTCTCCGAGCGCAGCTGCAGTTTTGCAATTCGTCAATTACTCCTCTCTGCAGCCAGATGAGCAACTGACTACCCCGTTAAATTTCCCTAATCAGCCCCGGGTAAAGCTGTTTAGGTAGCCTGCTGGGTTGACACCTTCATTATTCTCACAGGCAAAGAATAATGAGGCGTTAGCCTGCTATGCAGCAGCTAAAGAATACTTATCGTTTGCACTT
Source organism: Bacillota bacterium (assembly GCA_012521805.1). Lineage (GTDB taxonomy): Bacteria > Bacillota > Limnochordia > Darwinibacteriales > DTU012 > DTU012. Next base: position 791 of record JAAYLQ010000036.1, on the reverse strand, counting down.
ATTTTTAAGTCCCAAGGTTTAACGAGGTGTTTGGGGACCTCGGCTCGCTTCTGATGCCATTCCTACCTATGTCGAACCTAATTCACCCCCATAGGTGTATTTATACTTTAACATAAAATGTGATTCTGATCAATGGTAATTAGTACTCTTAAGAGCCCGTTCGATGCGGCGCTCTGCGTCTTTTCTCGCAAGGGTTTCTCTCTTATCATGGAGGCGCTTACCTTTTACCAGCGCCAGCTCAACCTTACACTTGCCATGCTTCCAGTATAATTTCAGTGGAACCATAGTGTAGCCCTTTTCCTGGATTTTCCCGACCAACCGATTGATTTCCCTCCGATGCAGTAGCAGCTTGCGGATCCGCAGTGGGTCGTGGTTAAAGCGGTTACCCTGCTCGTAAGGGCTGATGTGCATGCCGTGGAGAAATACCTCTCCATCTTTAACTCTGGCAAAACTGTCCCTAATATTAACTCTCCCCAGCCGGAGGGATTTTACTTCAGTTCCTTTGAGGACAATGCCAGCTTCAATTGTTTCGATAATATGGTAATCGTGTCTTGCTTTGCGGTTATCTACGATAACTTTAACTGCGTCACCCACGCTGCATCCCCCTTACTGTTGGTAGTTATAGTATAGCAAACCGAGGCCTAACTGACAAGGTATCGGTCAACGAGGGTACGCGTCAAGCTTTAGTAGGCGAGAGACCTCGCCACAATTGGTGTTCATAAAGCTGTGCTGAAGCCGCTGAGGTTCCGTAGAGCTATCACCCAGGGTTTCGTAGAGTACCCTAAGCTAGG
>JAAYLQ010000035.1 GCA_012521805.1 Bacillota bacterium | reverse complement strand
GTAATACCTGGTGAAGTTGTCCAGATCGCTGGTGGATATATTTATGGTGCATGGTTAGCTACACTGCTTTTGTTGATCGGAGCGGTAATCGGTACAGCTGCTGCCTTTGGTCTTGCCCGTTTGATGGGCTACTCTTTAGTGAAGAAGCTGGTTTCCCAGGAGAAATTGGACAGTTTTACTGAAATGATCACCAGCAGAAAAGGGTACATTATCATTTTTATTTTATTTTTTATTCCAGGACTGCCGAAAGATTTCCTGACCTATCTGGGTGGTTTAACTCCGGTAAAACCACTACATTTTATCTTTATTGCAGTGTGTGCCCGCACTCCATCCCTGCTTTTTTCTACAATAATCGGGGAGAATCTCCAGGAACGGGACTACTCAACTGCTGTTATTCTAGCAGTAGCTGCAGTGGTGGTCTTTGTGATTGGTCTGCTGTACCGCAGCGCAGTTTATAATTGGCTGCAGAAATTGGGACGCTCCAGGAAGAGTGAAGAATAAGATTGACTATCGTGAGGTGATTTTATGGAAGCAAAAAGATTAGCAGGCGAAAAAGCAGCTGAATATGTCAAAGACGGGATGATCGTTGGTTTGGGTACAGGTTCAACAGCATATTACGCGATTCAAAAAATTGGTGAGCTGGTAAAGCAGGGACTGAAGATTAAAGCGGTCGCAACCTCAACAAGTTCAGAGCAGCTTGCCCGTGAACTAGGAATTAACTTGGTTACCTTCGCTGAAGTTGATTCAATCGACCTTACCATTGACGGAGCGGATGAGGTTGACCCACATTGGAACTTAATAAAAGGTGGGGGAGGGGCACTGCTGCGGGAGAAAATTGTTGCCGCGGCTAGCAAACAGCTGATCGTGATTGTTGATGAGAGCAAAGTAGTAGCACAGCTTGGTAAGTTTCCTCTGCCGGTTGAGGTGGTACCCTTTGGTTTTGAACAGACCCAGCGGAAACTAGCGGAACTTGGCTGTGAGCCCCAGATGAGGATGATTGACAACCAGCCCTATCTTACTGATAATGGCAACTATATTTTTGACTGCCACTTTAATGAGATTAAAGATCCAGAAGCTCTCCATGATCGGATCAATCAGATTGTTGGTGTTGTAGATAACGGCCTCTTTATAGGTTATACCAGCAAGGTGATTGTAGGCAGCAGTGATCAAACTGTAACAGAATTAACTAGAGCTTAAAGAAAATGCCCTAAAGCGGACCAAATTGGCGCTTTAGGGCATAATTTTTTTATTCACGGTGGAATGCGTCGTATAAGACTGGTACCACAAAGAGGGTGAGGATGGTTGCGTACAGCAGTCCTGAGCTTGCCGTTACTGCCATAGGCTGAATCAGTTCAGTGCCCATGCCGACTCCTACAGTCATGGTTGCTAAACCAAAGATGGTAGTTAGGGCAGTCATTAAAATCGGACGCAGCCGCACACGGCAGGCGTGGATGATTGCATCCCGTTTGGCCATCCCCTTTTCCCGCAGCTGGTTGATATAGTCGATTAAAACAATACCATTATTCACAACTACACCAGTCAAAATTACTAAGCCAATTACCGCCACAAAGCTGAGGGGGCTGCCGTTAACAATTAGCCCTAGGAAACCACCAGTGAACGCCAAGGGGATCGTGAACAAGACGATAAATGGTGAGAGCAGTGATTGGAATTGGGCAACCAAGACCAGATAGATTAAAATAATGCCCACAACCAGTACTAATGACAGATCGTTAAAGGATTCTAAAATGAGCAGCTGTTCACCGCCGTATTCAATTCTGTACCCATCAGGCAGTTGATAATCAGCTAGTCTGCGGTCTATTTCTCTAGTAATATTACCGGTGTTATAGCCTTCGGCAATTTCGGCGGTAACCGAGATATAACGCTGCTGATTGCGGCGGTTGATGGACGATAAGCCCTGTCCTAGTTCGATGGCAGCGATATCACCCAGCCGCGCTGGTTCTCCCAGGGGTGAATCGATTAACAGTTCATTTAAATCAGCTGATGAACCAATTTGGTTTTTAGGATCATGGACAAAGATGCTGTAATCTTCAGTACCGATACTTAATGTAGTTACCGCTGAAGCAGAGCTGAGCTTTTGGTTAACTGCCATCAGCACCTGCCCGACTGTAACTCCCTTAGCGATTCCTTTCTGCTTATCAACCATAATCCGCAGTTCAGGAGCGGTATCTTCTAATCCATCAGAGACTTCAATTGTGCCTGGGACATCCGCCACAATGGCTGCAACATCTTGGGCAATGCGCTGCAGGGTATCCATGTCCTGTCCTAAGATGTCCAGTACAATTGCTCCACCAGTCAGCATGCTGAAATCAAAGCCAGTGTCGGCGACAGTAATAACTGCGTTCAAGTTTTCTGTTTGGTCGCGAATCTGCTGAGCAATCTGCCTGCTGGTCAGAGTGCGCTCTTCGTTCAGGAGCAGATAGAACGAATATGAATTGCTGCTGCCTATCGGCATTCCCATGCCCAGCATGGATCCGCCTGAGGTTACGCCGATCGTCTCAATATCTTCTATTTCTTCGAGGATAGCGGTAATTTTATCGATTACTGCAACTGCGTCTGAAGTCGCTAAATCAGGCGGCAGCTCAACCTGCATGCTGATTTGATGGCCGTCAGCTGTAGGCAGAAATTCTGTACCTATCTGCCAGATTCCAAAGGCGCTGACAATAAAGAGGATCAGCGCACTCAGCAGAATTAGCGCTTTTTTGTTGAGGGCACCCTGCACCAGTTTGGAGTACCAGTTATTGATTTTATTAGTAATCCGATGTTCTTTTGGCATTTCTTGTTCCAGCAGGCGTGATGCTGTCATCGGAACCAATGTTAAGGCAACAAGCAGGCTGGCTCCAAGAGAATAGCTGATTGTGAGAGCCATCTCGCTGAATATTTCCCGTGTGAGTCCATAGGTGAATACGATTGGTAAAAATACAGCTATGGTTGTTAAGGTCGAACCTGTAATAGCACCGGCCACCTGTCTGGTACCTTCCACGGCAGCTTCTCGCGCCGGCATCCCTTCGCTCCTGAACCGGTAAATACTCTCAATTACTACAATGGAGTTATCAACCAGCATACCGATACCCAGTGCTAATCCACCCATGGAGATAATGTTGAGATTGATATCACTAAAATACATCAACACAAAACTGGTGACGATACTGATCGGTATGGAAACGGCTATGATCAAGGTAGACTTGATGCTGAGCAGAAATACTAACAGAACCAGGATGGCTAATAAAGCACCATAAATAATGTTATCCATCACTGAATCTAAAACCATATCAATGTAAACGCCTTGATCCATTAAAGTGGTCAGCTGCAGCCCTTGATGCTGATCCTGGAGCTGTTCAGCTCGCAGCCGGATCTTCTTGGCGATATCTGCAGTCGAATAATCGGTTTGCTTTTGGAAAACCAGCATAATTGCTTCCTCGCCGTTAACCCGAGTATAACTGCCGCCGGAGTTGTTAATCAGCTCAATATCGGTGATATCTGCCAAGGTAATCGGCGGCAGGTTCAAAAACGGCACGCTGATCAGGGGCAGCTGCTTTAATTCTTCAATGCTGCGGAACTGATCTCCCACGCGCACTAGGTATGAATTTTCACCATCGGCTAAATAACCAGCTGGCATATTGATGTTTTGACCTTGGATGATTCCGCTGATTAAATCTGATGTAATTTCAAAATTCTGCAGTTGGTCAAGATCGAAGCCTGATTGCTGCATCATGGCAGCTAAATCAGCACCCGGCATGAATAAATTAGGTAAAAACATCATGGATGCAATCAGATCTTCAAATTTTTGTTTCTGTGCATCAACTTTATCATGATTTAAAGAGATATGTATTTCCCGCTCAACCAATCCGGTTGCTGTTACAGAGGCTACGCCAGCGATTCGTTCGAACTCTGGGATAATCACATCTTCGACAAACCGGCTGGTATCAGCCAGCGATTGTCCTTCTACAGCCGCTGATAATACTGCTACCGGAAGGAGGTTTGGATTGATCCGCATGATCATTGGTGAATTGATTTCCCGCGGCATAAAGGAAGTGATCATGTCCAAGTTTTCCCGGATCTCAATGAGGGCAGTATCCATATTGGTTGTTTCATTGAATTCTAAAATTACCAAGGATAAATTATCTGCCGAGACAGAAAGGACATTCTGAATGTTGCTCAGGGTCAGCATGGACTGCTCAATCGG
>JAAYLQ010000034.1 GCA_012521805.1 Bacillota bacterium | reverse complement strand
TTTAAGCAGCACATTAACCGGCCGCAAATTCCTGAAATTTTAGTGGGATTAAGGGATAAGTTCTGTTCTTTTGCCATGCGAATCGACACCGGCTCGAAATCACCTAAGAAGGTAGAACAGCACAGAGCGCGGCCGCATGGTCCTAAACCTCCGATTACCTTGGCTTCATCCCGAACCCCAATCTGCCTCAACTCAATTCGAATTTTAAACACACTGGCCAAATCCTTAACCAGTTCCCGGAAATCAACTCTGCCATCAGCTGTAAAGTAAAAGATTAATTTGGAATTATCAAAGGTATACTCTGAATCAATCAGTTTCATAGGCAGACCATGCTTTTCAATTTTTTCCAAGGCAATATCAAAGGCTTTAGCCGCTTTAACCCTATTTTCTTCCATGTGACTGCGGTCTTCTTCTGTGGCAATACGAATAACCTGCTTTAACGGCTGTACTACATCTTCCTCTTCCACCTCTTTGATCCCGACGACAACCTCACCGAATTCAGTTCCTCTAGCAGTCTCTACGATTACATTCTGCCCAACTTCTATATCAAAATCACCAGGAGAAAAATAGTATACTTTCCCTGCTTTTTTAAATCTAACTCCAACAATTTTAACCATCTATGCAAGTACTCCTTTTCTCATTTGAAGTAACAAATTTCCCACTAAAAACCTAATTCTAGCATTGCGCTCTAACTGTGAAAAAATATCAACTATCGCTGCCGTGATCTGCCGCAGTGCTGACAGGTTATATTTTTGGCAAATCACTGACAATTCATTCAGATAATCTATATTATTAACCTGTTCCTTTAATCCCTGTTTTAAACACCAGAGATCTCGATACCACTGCAGCATCAGCCTTAGATCTAAATCAAATAAGTCGCGGTTTTCTTCCCAACGCATGCTTAATCCTAGAACTTCGACCACACTCATCCGCGGCAACTCAACCAGCTGCTCAATCACCCATTTGCGCCGCTCAAACAACGGACTATCCCATAATTCTAAAGCCTTTCCAATGGATCCCTGCGCCATTTTAGTAATCAGCGCAAGCTTTTTCCGATCAACCTCAGCAGTTCGGTTTTCCAGGGCTTGAGCAACAGCCGCATCACTTAAGCGCCTAAAACCAATCATCTGACAGCGCGATTTTATTGTAGGTAAAATTTGCTGTAAATTATCAGTAACCAGGATAAAAACTGTCCGCTGCGGGGGTTCTTCCAGCAGTTTAAGAAAGCTGTTAGCAGCCTGCACTGTCATCTGATGAGCATCCTTAATAATCCAAATCTGATAGTACTCATTGGCATACTGAACCTGTTCCCGCAGTACGCGAATTTGGTCAATTTTGATTGCTGCTCCATCCGGCTCAAGCATTCTTAATCCAGGATGGTTTTTCCGCTCAAACTTTAAACACTCTGAACACTGTCCGCATGCGCTTTTGGTCTCACAGAGAATCTGTTTAGCAAAGCTGACTGCGGTAGTGGTTTTGCCTATGCCACTGCTTCCATGAAACAGGTAAGCATGAGCTACTGCATCGACCTCTACTGCGCGCTGCAGGGTTTGAACCGCTGCTTTTTGTTCGATTATATCTGCGAGCCGCATCATCCTCACCTACTTTAGGAATTGATATCCAGCAGTAAACCGCGAATCTCATCTAATTTAGCGGCTAAATTGAGAGCGGCATGCTGCTGATGGAGCACCATCCGTGTTAATTCTTCTAACTGCTCGTCCACTTTAGCTACCAGCAGAAACAGCCGCCTCCGACCATAGCGATCAACAAAGCGCCGCTCGGCAACTGTATAGGCTGTGCTGATTGCTTCCTTAAGAAACGCCCGCACCGCCGCCTTATAATTCTTCAGGTTGACTATTGTTGGTTTATCCCGCAGCTGTTTTCCTAATTTGTCAATATTCTCTAGAGCTGTATTTAAATCAACCTGGGGTTCGCTTTTCTCCTGGAGCGTATTTAAAAAAGGACTATGAACCACACTGAGCTGCTGGTGGTTATTTTTCCGTCCCTTCACAAATTGATCACGGGTACGCTTCTCACCAATTTTCATGGAATACCCCCAAATTAGATCCGCTCAAAGCGCTCCACATTCAGTACAAATACAGTAGCGCCTTCAAGCAGCTGCATCAGCGATTCCAATTTATGATCATCTACTCCAATCAGCAGTGTTGTGTTCCCTGCTTTGAGAAAACCGCCAGTACTGGCCAGCTTTGTTGCACTAAAACCATTTTCAGTTAGTGTATTCAGCTTTTGGGTTACTTCAGTATCCTGTATGATTGTAATTACAAGTTTCACAGAATACCCCTCCTTGCAATAATCTGCCAGATTCTATCAAAAACCTGCTCAATTGTGCCATCGGCATCGATTAAGCAGAATCGTTCCGGCTCCTCCTCAGCGATCTTGTGATAGCCCTTTCTCACCCTGCGATAATAGTCAAGGTTTCGCTGTTCAATCCGGTCACCCTTTGTGCGCTTAAGTACGATCTGAGGATCGTGGTCCAGGCAAAAGGTAATCTTGGGCATCACTTTTCCAGCTGCCAGCAGATTGACCTGACGAATCGCAGATAGATCACGTTCTAAACCATACCCCTGGTAAGCCAGGGTTGAATCAATATAGCGGTCGCATAACACCACTTTGCCCGCTGCCAATGCTGGTGCAATTACCTGGGCAACATGCTGAGCACGATCAGCGGCGTACAGCAGAATTTCGGTTTGAACACTAATTTCACCCATATCAGGGTTCAGCAGCAGACTGCGAATCCACTGCCCAAGCTCTGTTCCCCCCGGTTCTCTTGTGCGCACTGCCGCATATCCCAATTCCAGGCATTTCTTGTATAACAAATCCAGCTGGGTGCTTTTCCCCACACCGTCAATACCTTCGAATGTAATAAAAATCCCCTGATTCATCAACAAAACCTCTTCCAAGCTAAATTCGGCATCAAACATGATGTTCCTGTTATTTGTCAGCTTGTCCCAGCAGAATAACTTTGTTTAAAGCCAGATTAGGGAAAACTCCTGACCCTATTCCGATCAGGAGTGCAGAAAGGAGATAATTTTCATAACCTTATTGATTCCCAGACTTTCTTGATCCGTTCGATCCAGAGAGGATAATCCGGATCGGACGCTTCAATCGAGATAAGTTCAAGCTCGCAACTGCTGCAGATGTGAGTCTGATTGATTTCAATTCCACTGCAATCGAAGCTTTTTCCGCAAAAATCACACAGCATTTCATTCACCCCATATAGGATATTCCCTAGACAAGCCGTGTGTGTAGGTCCATATTAAGTAATCTTTCTCGAAAAATATTCTATCTCCTGCTTTTGGGTACTATACCGCTTACCTCCACATGTTTCACAATCACATGTGGGATAAACTAGGGCTAGGAGGGATAGCATGAAAACCAATACTGCTAATATCGTTGTCACCGCACTCGGCGCTGCAGTTTCTGGTATAGGGTACACTTTAATGCGGCGCAGCCAGCGCAGCAAGCTTGCCCCAGGTCTGCTTGGTTTTGGTCTCGCCCATGTTGCCCTGGGGGTATTAGATATGAATCGAGAAAAACCAGCTGATGCGATCGAGTTGAAAATGGATTTCGAATAATCCCAAGAGCTTCTCCCCTGGTGGGAAGCTCTTATTTTTTCCTCAAACCTAAGACTGATTTAAGTCCCTGCTTCAGCCTGTATCCAAACAGCATCAAATTCGCTAAAATATGGTTAGGAGGAAAGCATAACTGTTTTAATGAACTTATAACCAAAGGAGCTGGATGGCCTTATGCGTTTATCTTTTAATAATATTTTGCCGCTAATCATAATTCTAATTGGCATCGGTTATCTTCTGGCGAATTTAGGTATTATTGCAATTACGCCATGGCAGGCACTAGTGCGGTTTTGGCCAGCATTGTTAGTTTTGTGGGGACTGCGGATGGTAATTTGGGATGTGCTTTTCTCACGCTTCCGTCACTACAAAACATCATCCTTAGTCTTCGGCAGTGTGCTAATATTAGTTGGCTTAAACCTGCTTCTTCCTCGACTAGGTTTCATTAGTTTTACCATTACGTGGAGCATTGTGTGGCCGATCCTGTTAATTGCTTTAGGTCTGCAGTTGCTGACAAGTGAGCGACGAAAAGGAAAAAACGCTGTGCTGATCGGCAGCTTTTCCCGCGGCGGAGACAGCTGGTATGTGGAAGACTTATACTTAAATAGATTTATCGGTGATATCAGACTTGACCTGACTAAGGCTGTGATTCCCAATAAAGAGATCTTCTTCGACATACACGGCTCTATTGGGGATATTACTATTTACGTTCCTAATGATCTGCCGATGAAGGTAAAATCCAGTGTTGGCGTTGGTGAGATCCGGGTTTTAGATCGCCGAGGGGAAGGAATTGCACGTGTAGTTGAACTAATAACTCCGGACTATGACAGCACAGAGCGGAAATTAAATTTACAAATTTCTTTAAAAATCGGCGACATTAATGTGCGGCGGATTGAATAAAGGAGCGACTGGCATGCAGAATTTTCGCTGGAAGTGGATTGGATATTATGCCTTCAGCAGCGCAGTTATTGCATCTGTCAGCTTAGCAATGGTAGCAATTACCGTAGTTCTGTATGAGTTTAAACTGGAACCAGTTAATCTGGCAGTTCTAGTACTTTCTGCTGTCACAGCGGCTGTTGTTATTGGCGTGATATTTGGTTTTCTGTTTTCCCGCAGTCTCCACAGCAAGCTGAACGAAATTATACTAGGCGTTAAAAAGCTAACCTATGGCGATCTCAGTTACCGCTTAGCTTTTGTTGAGGATCAGGACCTTGGCGAAATTGCATCCGCTTTTAACGAAATGGCAGATCGCATTGATGCCCAGGTCACTTCCCTCCAGAAACTAGCTGAGGAAAACGAGCAGCTGATCCAGCAAGCAAAAACGGCAGCTGTAAGCGAAGAGCGGCAGAGACTAGCCCAGGAACTGCATGACGCAGTCAGCCAGGAACTATTTGCCATTTCCTTAACCAGCGCGACTGCCGCTAAGCTCTTTGAGGGAAATCCTAACCAGGCTGCGGAGCTGCTCCGCCATATCGAAAAATCCGCTGCCAAAGCTCAAGCAGAGATGCGCGCTCTGCTCCTGCAGCTGCGGCCGCAAACCCTTGAAGAACAGAGCCTTATAGATGCAATCCGGTCTCTGGCAGAAGAACTTACAGCCAAAATGCCGATAAAATGCCATTTAAAGATCGCTGATCTCACACTGCCTTCCCATATCGAAAATCAATTATATCGAATTTTGCAGGAAGGACTGGCTAATGTGCTGCGCCATTCCCAAGCATCAAATGTAGAGATTAAGTTGGAAAGTTATGATAGTTCTAGCCGCGTCCACCTGACCATTGAAGATGATGGAGTCGGTTTCAGCAAGGAAAACATCGCTCACACATCTTATGGAATTCGCACTATAAAAGAACGGGTGGGTGCGTTGGGCGGAACAGCAGAATGGATCTCAATTCCTGGCAGGGGAACTAGGCTGGAAGCGAGAATTCCGATCAGAAGGTAGGGGTGGTTATGGACCAAAAAACGATCCGGGTTTTAGTGGTTGATGATCATGAGATGGTAAGGCTTGGGCTAACTGCTTATCTAGAAACTGAGCCGGATATTACTGTTGTTGGTGAAGCAGATAACGGTGCTGCCGCAGTTAGTTTTTGCCAATCAGATACTCCAGATGTAATTTTGATGGATCTGATTATGGAACCAGTTAATGGAGTGGAAGCAACTAAGCTGATTTTAGCGGAGCACCCGCAGATCAAAATCATTGTCCTGACGAGTTTTATCGATGAATCACTGATTGCACCCGCTATTGAAGCTGGAGCTATCAGCTATCTGTTAAAAACTGCTAAAGCTGAAGAAATTGTTCACGCAATTCGCTGTGCAGTTAATAATCAGGCGGTTATTGATCCTAATGTTGCTGCTAAAATGCTCCAGTCAATGCGCAAGGAATCCAAACCTCATGAGGCATTAACTCAGCGGGAACTTGAAGTGCTGAAACTGATCGGCAACGGCAAAACTAATCAAGAAATTGCGGACACACTTTTTATTGGTATCAAAACGGTTAAAACTCACGTGTCTAATATTTTGTCGAAACTAGGATGCGAAGATCGAACTCAAGCCGCTATTTACGCCAATCGCAACGGACTGGTATAAAAAACTCTTTACTTCTCTCGGATTTTGTGGTAACGTAGGAATGTAATTTAATATTATGTTTTACGCACACGCTCATATAAGCTCGCAAATTTGGTGCGAGAGTTTCTACGTGGCAACCTATATTGCCTACGCTATGAGTGTTCATTTGTGCACTTAACTTTTCTATTCCCAAACGGAAAAGCGAGTTAAAGCAGCTGTATGAACACTCATCAGCTGCTTTTTTGTTGTGCTTAAGGGGCCCCTTACCCTAAAATAAGCAAAAATAAAAATGGAGGAATTAAAATGGAGAATTTTTTTAAGTTGAAAGAGAATGGTACCAATGTGCGTACTGAAATTCTCGCTGGATTTACCACTTTCTTTGCAATGGCATATATTATTATGGTAAATCCAGACCTCTTGTCCCAAACCGGAATGCCTTGGGGCGCTGTATTTTTATCTACTATTATTGCCTCGATAATCGGTACTCTGGTTATGGGCCTGTTCGCTAACGTACCATATGCACAAGCTCCTGGTATGGGCTTAAACGCTTTCTTTACCTTTACTGTTGTTTTTGCACTTGGATTCGAGTGGCAGGAAGCCCTTGCCATGGTATTTCTCTGCGGTGTAATTAACATTTTAATTACTGTTACTCGTATTCGCAAACTGATCATCAAAGCAATTCCAGAAAGCCTGCAGAATGCTATCGGCGGTGGAATTGGTATTTTCATTGCATATCTCGGCTTTGTAAATGTCGGCCTTTTAAGCTTTGGAGCAGGAGTTCCAGAAATTGTTCCTCTTAACACAGCAAATGTACTGCTTGCTCTTTTCGGAATCGCATTAACAGTTGTCTTGTTAATTAGAAAAGTTCCTGGTGCAATTTTTATTGGAATTGTTATTACTACACTTTTAGGCATTCCCTTAGGGGTAACCGAATTGGGTGAAACCATCAGCTTCTCCGAAGCGCTGTCGCAACTGCCAGAGACCTTTGGTGCTGCATTTGGCAATCCAGGATTGCTGTCGCTTTTCAGCGATTCCAGCAAGATCCCTATGGTACTGATGACAATTTTTACTTTCAGTTTGGCTGATACATTCGACACAATCGGTACCTTTATTGGAACTGGACGCAAATCAGGTATCTTCTCCGAAGAAGACCAAAGAGCTTTGGAAACCAGCACTGGCTTTAAATCAAAAATGGACAGGGCCCTGTTTGCGGATGCAACAGCTACTTCAATCGGAGCAATCTTTGGTACCTCTAATACTACAACTTATGTGGAAAGTGCTGCTGGAATTGGAGCGGGTGGACGTACTGGCCTTACCAGCGTAGTTGTTGCAGTACTGTTCTTCCTCAGTGCGTTCTTTGCACCAGTAATCAGCGCAATTCCATCAGCTGCAACCACACCAGCACTGGTTATTGTTGGTATTATGATGCTTTCATCATTTAGCGAAATCAACTGGAATGATTTTGAAGATGCAGTGCCTGCCTTCTTTGCCGGAATCTTTATGGCTCTCTGCTACAGCATTTCGTACGGTATCGCTGCAGGATTCATCTTCTACTGCATTGTTAAAGTCTTTAAGAACGAAGCAAAAGATATTCACCCTGTTCTGTGGGTATCAACTGCTCTATTTATCTTAGACTTTATTGTACGAGCTAAACTATAAGCTGAATATAAAGAAAAAGCATTGGTAGATCCAGCTGGATTTACCAATGCCTTTTTTATAGGTCCTGCTATTTGTCAATGGGAGCTGTGGTAATGTGGGAATTCAACTTATTGATCGAATACAGTTTGACAGCTATTGGATAAAGCAGCAGCAATGCAATCGTGTTTATCGCGGTTGCTGGCAGTACCACTAGCCCCATCAGGGAAATAAAGGATGATGGCAGTTCAGCAATTACTGCAGCGGAAACTAAGAAAACAATTCCGCTGATAAGTGTACCGAGAATACCAACTACCGGCACCGCCACTTTTTTTGGAACGACACGCAGCATACCTAAAACTGCGATAGTAGTAACCAGCTTGTCAATCACATTAGGAATTTGACCCATGGGAAAGGTTGTTGTCAGTGCTGTAATAATACCGGTGGCTATTCCAGCAATCAGCCCGACCCTTTTATCAGCTGTCAGCATCAGTATCACAAACAGCATGATCAGCGAAAAGTCGGGTTTCATTCCCGCAAAAATCCCAGGAAAAATAGCATGCAGAATTAATCCAATACCTAACAGCAGTGCAGCCAGCACTAGATCAAACAAACTCATCTTAGCTCTTCTCATCTCAACTCCGCTCTCCTTTTTATTAAATTTTTATAATTATACCATGATCAGATTGAGCTCGCAACAGCAAAATACTATTTACCTCAATGATCCAAATCTGCCCTTGCATTTAAAGCCAAATTTGAGATAATAGTGCCAAAGGTGATGCCCAAAAAATCAAAGGGGGTTACACAATGACTTATACTTTGCAGATAGGACAAAAGGCACCCGATTTCAGTTTACCGGCAACCGATGGTAAGACCTACTCGCTGAGCGATTTTGATGATGCGAGATTTCTTGTTGTCTTCTTCACCTGCAACCACTGTCCATACGTAATCGGTTCTGATGAAGTTACCAGACAGACTGCTGAAAAATTCAAGGAGCATGGAGTAGTCTTTGTGGGGATCAATTCTAACAGCGAGCAAACCTATGCAGAAGATTCCTTTGAAAATATGGTAAAGCGCATGGAAGAACATAACTTCCCCTGGGTATACCTTCGTGATCAGACTCAGGAAATCGCTCTCGCATATGGTGCTTTACGCACCCCACATTTCTATGTTTTTGACGAAGAGCGCAGACTTGTCTACACAGGCCGCGGTGTAGATAATCCTAGGAAAGCAGAGAAAATCACTGTAAATGATCTGGACAACGCCCTCACCCAGCTGGTTGTAGGCGAAAAAATAACAACACCAATTACAAATCCTATCGGCTGCAACATTAAGTGGCACGGCAAGCCTGCCCACTGGATGCCGCCAGAAGCTTGCGATCTAGTTTTTTAATTGCTAATGCTCTAAGCCTCCAAGCGTTGACCGCTTGGAGGCTTTTTTAGGCTGCTTGATGTTCGTCTCTAGAGGCTATATCTGTAATACTGAGCAGCTTGAACGGACAGGCTTGGACACACTTCCCGCATCGGATGCATTCCTCACTTTCGAAGTAATTAGAATCGGCAAAGCCAAGGTGGGGACTTAACCCCATCGGACAGACTTTGGCACATTTCCCACATGATCGACACTTGTCTGGATCGGAAATGGCAACCTTTCGATCCGAGGATAAAGCAGCACCAGTCAGCTTACCAAACTTATAGGCTAATTTCTGCATGGTAGCCATTGGACAGAAGCTGCACCAAACGCGGGGGCGAATAAAAACTGCCAGTACTCCCCCTACCACCATAACCATCAGATAGCTGACCACAAAAATATAGCCTAAGCGGTCCCAAAACAGACTGGTACCCCATAAACTCGCGATACTCACTAAGCGCCGAATTATGTTAAAGCCGAAAACTAAAAAAACGCCCCAGATAAACCAAGGGGATTTCACAAATTTTGGAAAATCCCGGCGGCGACTTTTTGCTCCCAGCACGTACTCAAAAAGACTGCCATGGGAGCAAACATTGCCACACCAATATCTCCCCCGAAAAAATGACATTGTAATTAGGGAAAGCATGATGGGAATAACAAGCAGACCAAGCCTGGGCAGCCACAGTCCCCCAACAGCCACCAAAATTGTAAACGGCCAAGTGTATTTCTGCAGCTTACCTAAAGTGGTTTTACCTGACAGCATTCAGATTGACCTCCTTGAAAGTGCTATTTGTTATACCCCTAGGGGGTACCACCATAATAATAACACGTAACCAAATGCAATGCAAGAAAAAAAAGGTTTAGCTTAGCTTCATCCTGGCCCAGCCTGTACGATATCCTCTGCATAGTACCCATAGGGCAGACCGGACACCACGTACGAGGACGCACAAGAATCGCTCCCAATCCACCGACAACAAGGACCATGAGATAACTCGCTACAAAGACAAATCCCAAGCGATCCCAGAAACGAGCTGTTCCCCACAGACGAGATACGGCAACTAGATGCCGTGTGATGTTGTAGCCAAATAGTTAAAAATACCCCAACCTAAGTATGGAGACTTCAGGAACTTTGGTATCGCTTTCTTCTTGCTTATTCGGCCGAAGACGTGGTCAAACAAACTCCCGTGGACGCAAATGTTGCCGCACCAATAGCGGCCTCTGAAAAACGACGTTACAGTCAAACCCAGCATGACTGGAATAACAAGCAGACCTAGTTTGGGGGGCACAGACCCCCAATTGCCACTAGACCGGTGAAAGGCCAGGTGTATTTCTGCAACCAATCTGCCCTGCGCCCTTTCAAAACAGCTGGTACCATCCGACTTGAACCTCCCTAAACCAAATCCTTTATACTCCCAGGGGGGTATTTGCTAACAACAATACCATGTCATCATCCTTGACGCAAGGAATTTCAACTTACAAAACGAATGTTATAACAAACAGAAATGCCTGACAATTACACAAAGGAGGCCGACTGGCGATGCAGTGGTATGAGAAACTGTTCGAAAACTATGCAGATCAATATGATAAAGAACCATTTACCCACGGTACACTTGGTGAATGTGACTTCATCGAGATGGAGCTCAACTATAATAAGTCACTCAAGATTATCGACATCGGATGTGGTACAGGAAGACACGCAATTGAGCTTGCTAAGCGCGGTTATTCCGTAACAGGTATCGATTTATCTGAAGCACAGTTGAAAAAGGCCCGAGAAAAGGCAGAGCAGGAAAACGTCAAGGTCGAGTTTTTGAGGTACGATGCACGAAACCTGCCCTTCGAAAACCAATTTGACGTAGCAATCATGATATGCGAAGGGGCTTTTCCTCTGATGGAAACAGACGAGATGAACTTCGAAATATTGAAAAATGCTGCAAGGGCGCTGAAGAGCACTGGTAAGTTCATTTTCACTACTCTCAACGGGCTTTACCGCCTCTTCCATCCAAGTAACTCGGAGACCGAGCGTTTCGATCTCATGACGATGAGGAGCCACGACTTATTCACTTATGCCGATGACGATGGAAACGAACATCAGATCGTCATCAATGAGCGGTACTACATGCCCAGCGAAATAACATGGCTTCTGAAGTCCTTAGGCTTTCAAAAGATAGAGATCTTCGCCGCCAAACTTGGCGCTTTTTCAAGAGAGGATAAACTAACACCAGACGATTTCGAAATGCTGGTCGTAGCAGAGAAGTAGGTGGCATTGGAAAGAGTTCCATCGCATTCCCGAGTAACATCGTTTCTGGGTCTCTGGGTCGTTTCTGGCCTGATAGTTGCAAAAAAAGAACCTCACCACTTAGTGAGGTTCTTCAAATTCATTCCCGGCAACGAGTTACTCTCCCGCCACGAGATGTGGCAGTACCATCACCGCTGGAGAGCTTAACTGCTGTGTTCGGTATGGGAACAGGTGGGTCCTCTCCGCTTTTGTCACCAAGAAATTTATTGAGTGATTGCACTCTCAAAACTGCACAACAGCTTCTAATCTTTTTTAGGTCAAGTCCTCGACCTATTAGTACCAGTCAGCTAAAGGCATTACTGCCCTTACACACCTGGCCTATCAACCTCATCATCTATGAGGGGTCTTACCAGATTAACTCTGTGGGAGATCTCTTCTTGAGGGCGGCTTCGCACTTAGATGCTTTCAGCGC
>JAAYLQ010000033.1 GCA_012521805.1 Bacillota bacterium | reverse complement strand
CTCAAAGAAAAACGCTTAAGAATGCAGCTTTGTGCACTCTTAAGCGTTTCAAATGTCACTACTTTACAATCCCATATGTCTCGCTCACTGACTGAACAAAGATAATACCGTTACCCGGTTGATCTATCTGGAGATCTTTCAGCACTGCGTCAACTATATCCCTGACTATTTCTTTTGGAGTAAGCATCAGGACCACTTCTTTTTCTGGTTCAATCTCCATGTTAAAAAACTTTGCAGTTTCGTGAATTCCTGAGCCTCTCGCATTGATAATTGTTCCTCCTCGAGCTCCAGCTGCTCTGGCTGCATCCATAACAAGTTCACCCTTACCTTTATCGACTATTACAAAAATGGCCTGATACAAGCTGCCACCTCCATCCTCGTTAAACTCATACTTATCGTCACCTGAGTGGATAAACGCGCCAACAGGAATCGTAAAACCGATTCCATGGGACGGTTTGCTGAAATTGAATTCCTGATCAATGGCTGTAACGGCATTTCTGCCTATTTTTTTCTCCGCAATCATCATCACAATTTCTTTCCGGATATCGGTTATCTCCAAAAGTTTAAGCCAGCGGTTCTGCACGGTGCCTCTGCCGAGCATGATTGTACCGCCCGTTACGCCATTCTTTTTTGCGATGCGGAGCGCTTTGCTTCCCAACCCGTAATTTACAATTACATAAATGAGCTCCAGTTTCAGATCAGCTAGGTTAGGCTTCTCCATCAACCTCAACTCCTTGTTTTCGCGAACTAATTTGGAAAATAAATCCAAGTACCTGGAGAGTGATAATCGGTGCTGTAGCTACCAGGGCAATCATACCAAATCCATCTCTGAGCAGATTGGCACCTTCAAACGCGCTCGCTGCTCCCTGGACAAAAGCCAGAATAAAGGTAGCAGTCATTGGCCCTGTTGCCACTCCCCCGGCATCAAATGCAATCCCGACAAAAAGATTCGGTGCAAAATACATCATGCCAAGTGCAATAGTGTAGCAAGGAAGCAGCACATACCACAGCTTAATTGCAGGATTTAATATCCTGATTACTGCAAGAGCAACTGCCAACCCAACACCTATTGAGAGGCAGGCACCTACTGCTTTACGCTTTACATAGCCGCTGGTTACATCCTCAATTTGATGAGTTAAAACATAGACTGCCGGCTCCGCAATGATGGTGAAAAATCCCAAGGCAAAACCGGTAACAATCAGCCATGATTTATTCTCATACATTGCCAAGCGCAAACCCAGCTCACTGCCGATTTCCATAAATCCGCCGTTAACTCCCACAAGAAAGATAATTAATCCAATAAATGCGTACACAAAACCTTTTACAATTCGCACAAAGGGCTTTCGCTCCAGCTTAAACAAGGTTTTCTGCAGCACAAACAGGGCAATTGTAAGCGGCAGAAGGCTCGTAAAACTCTCACTGAAAGCACCGGAAATATGGTTAAGAAAAGGCTGCAGAATAACTACACTGCCTACTTCTATCGGCTCTAAACTGGCAACCGCATATTCTTTTGTACCGATAAATAAGTTTAATACCATTACAGCCATAATCGCACCGGCAGAAGCGATGGCAACCAGGCCAAAGCTGTCTTCTTCAGAGGCAATGCTGTCCTTCCGCAGGCTTGAGATGCCCACTGCCAAAGCTAACAGAAACGGCACAGCCAAAATGCCGGTGGTAGCACCTGATGAATCAAAAGCTATTGATAAAAACTCTGGCTGAGTAAAAAAGGCGAGGATGAAAATGATGATATAGCAGCCGAAGAGAAAAAGTTTCAAAGGAATGTTTAAAAATACTCGTAAAAAACCGAGGGAAACTAAAAGAGCCAGCCCAATAGACACCACCACTAACAGCAGCCACGAGGAAATTTCCCCCATAGTTACAAAATCCACCTGCTGGGCAAGAACCATCAGTGCTGGTTCGGCAATCGAAATAAAAAAGCCAAGGAGGAATCCACACAGCAGTACTACCGGCAGATTATTGGTCTTCACTAAAGAGGAGCCGGTTAAACTGCCCATGGGTGTGATGCCAATCTCCACGCCAAACAAAAACAAAGTCAACCCAATGATCACCAAGATTGATCCAATTAAAAAGCGCATAATTAAGGAAAACCCAAGCGGTACTAAGGTAAAATTCAAGCCTAAAACAATTAAAAAAATCGGAATTACTGCTTTAATATTATCTTTAAAAAGTACACTGAGTATATTCAAGTAACCACCCCGCCTTCAAGATCTAAGCATGGTGCAGTAATTTTTTGGCTCAAAAAAATAAAAGGCGCCCGCAGCGTAAGTAAATACGACGTTGGGAGCACCCCGAAAGATACTCGAAACGCCATAAATTGGTACGGATTGAAGCCCGCCACAGCCTTAGACTTCAAATCCTCAAACAAATATCAACGAGCAATTTTCCACTAAAATCGTAACAAAATTGGCGTTAATAAATTATTATTTATAATTACATTTTCTTTTTCTTAAACCTCAGATCCTGCTTTTTCAATAAAATTCTAATCGAGATACCTCAATTAAACAACGAATGTTAAGAGTGATTGACTCATTCTCATACTTAAACGACAATGAACTAACCGGTTCTATCCCATTATTTTTATATTTCTTCAGTAAACAAATAGCTCCCCTGCAGCAATAACAGTGCACTATGCAGAGGAGCTTTTAATCGTATGGATTTAGATTCTAAACCTGCTGTTCAGTTCCAGGAGCTTTGCTGCCATTTGATTGAGGGTTTGAGCAATATCTGCCACTTGATCGATTACTGCATACTGCTCCTGGGCAGCAGCACTGATTTCCTGGCTGGCAGCGTGAAGCTGTGTTATGCTTCGAGAGGCCTGATTCACTAAGTTGATAACTTCTGCAACAGTTACCATGATCCGCTCTAGAGCCTCACCGCTCTTGGCTACCCCCAGACTGGTGGCATCAGTCTGCTGCGAGCTTTGAAACATACCCTCAACAGCCTCCTGTGTCTCCCTTTGGATTGTCCCGATCAGCAGGCTGATATCTTCTGCTGCCTGGGCAGACCGTTCTGCCAAAGTTCGAACCTCTTCAGCAACCACCGCAAAGCCGCGTCCTGCGTCTCCTGCTCGGGCAGCTTCAATTGTTGCATTTAAAGCCAGCAGATTAGTCTGCTCAGCCAGTCCTTGAATTACATCCACAATCCTGCCAATTTCCTCAGAACGCTTAGCAAGGATTTGGACAAAATTAGTGAGCTGACCCATGGTTTTCCGAAGTTCTTCAGTGCCTTGAACAGCCTCACCAACTACAGTATTTCCTTCTTGAGCAGCGGCAACAATTTCGTTTACTGCCTCGGTGATATTCTGCATCCCCTCCGCCGCAGCAGTATAATCCCCCGCCGTTTCCGTAACATGCCCCAGTGAAACTCTAGCTTGAGATGTGGATGAAGCCAACTGCTGACTAGCAGCACTCATCTCATTAATCGCCTCAGTTAAAGAACGGAACATTTCGTTCAGCGAAGCAATCATACCCTGAAAAGCAGACACCAGACTGCCCACCTCATCTCGACTGCTGGCTTCTGGAATAGTTACAGTAAAGTCTCCTCCCGCGATAGCATCAGCAGCTCTAGCAACAGCCTGCAGGGGAGCTAGAATTCTGCGTACTAAATAAAGCATCAGTCCAATAAACACTAAAGAACCAACAGTAAGCAGAATAATTAACTGCCTGCTTTGGCGATTAATCATCTGCTGATAACCTGCGACGTTTTGATACACCGCCACCACCGCCAGTTCATCCCCATCATAGCTCATTACTGGCAGGAAACTGTAAGCCCAATCCCCTATGATACCCTGAAGGGATGCTGATTCTGGTGTCAAATGGTGCAGTTCGGAAACGGTTTGCACACCAAGTGTGGCTGTTAAAGGGACATACCCTTCATCGCTGGGGACAAACACCGCTAACTCTGCGCCAACCGCGTCATGGATCTCCTGCAGAAGCTGTTCCGTAAAGGGGATATTTGTCTCTACGGTACCAACCACTCTACTGCCATCCTTAATTGGTGCCCAACCCCGCATGCCCATGCCAAAGGGACCGCGGTCAAAACCCCAAAGGGATCTGCCCTGCTGTCCTGCGTCAAGAATTCCGCCGCGACTCTGCACATCACCATGGATACTCGGGTTCTGTCCCCGCACTAACGAAGTATCGTAAGGAGCCCTGACGTGAAGCACATCCACGCCGAAGGCTGTGCTGACCTCCTGGTAAACAGCAACAACTGTTTCGATAATAGCTGAACGATCCTGGTTGGCTGCAGCAGTGATAATTTCAGGCAGAGCAGCCACTACCTGCGAAATGCCTAAGGCCTGCTCCGCCTTGCCAAACAGCTTGCTTTCAACGACCTGTTCTGCTGCCCTCAGACTGTCCACCACCATCACATGGAGCAGACGCTGCTGGTGGGTCACTACAAAGCTGCCTGCTAAAACAACCATTAGCACCAAAACTGAAACAATGACCAAAAATAATTTTGTCCGCAGTCCTATTTTGAAAAACGCAGCTGGGATCCCCTTCAAGAAATTCACTCCTATTACAAATTAATGGTAATAGGAGTGATATTCGTTCTCGTTACCGAGAATCCTGCCTAATTTTAGTTTCAATGCAGGGATTATTGATAAATTTGGCAGTAACCCCTAATTTCTGATTCCAAAGCCTGGGCCTAACACTGTTACCCCGAATTCATAAGTGCAAACAATCACATCGGCGGTATATTCCCAAACATGGATTACCGCATAAACATCGTTAGTTTCCCACTTATAAAGACATCTGCCCCCATGATAACTTTCAAGAAGCTCATAGTCTCCGTAACGCTCTGTTAGCAAATCTTTAATAAAATAATAGGAATGCTCACTTTCGTTGTAACGAGGAAGATTGACTTTAAACAAAATTGCAGTCAATTTATCATCCTGGTAACCATAGCTGATTGGCGAATCGATGGAGAACCCTTCAAACTCCCAGGGCTCGGTTAAATTGAGATACCAATGCAGCCCTGCTTCCGAATCTTCATAAACAAGGGATGGATGATCCAGAAGCGGATCACCAAAGCGCATTGTGCCAACAACCGAATCCTTTCAAATTAGATTGATTATCCCTTTAACCAATGGACCACCAAACCAATAGCCTATGAAGAAAAAGATGATTGCAATGACTACAGCTGAAATGAATTTCTTGACATCTAATTTTTTCATTCTTTTAACCTCGCTTTCATATTTCTTCCATATTAGTTCAGCGCGAGTAAATTTATTCCTTTCCTAAAATGTAAAAAAGCTGGGACGAACCCAACTTTTTTTGCCTTTATACAGCAGTCTGTTCGTACTGCCCTGAGTACAGGTTTGCATAGAAGCCGCCGGCATGCAGCAGTTCCTGATGGGTGCCGTGCTCGTGGATTTTGCCATCGATAATCACATAGATCTGATCAGCATGCTTAATTGTGGACAGGCGGTGAGCTATAATTAAAGTGGTTCTATCCTGAGACAATTCCACTAAAGCAGATTGAATTTCTTTCTCAGTAATGCTGTCCAGTGCAGATGTAGCTTCGTCCAAAATTAAAATTGGTGGATTTTTTAAAAACACCCGGGCAATTGAAATGCGCTGCT
This sequence comes from Bacillota bacterium, assembly GCA_012521805.1. GTDB lineage: Bacteria > Bacillota > Limnochordia > Darwinibacteriales > DTU012 > DTU012. The sequence goes on along the minus strand of JAAYLQ010000033.1, from coordinate 2,291 downwards.
TCTGCCCACCGGACAGCTTAATTCCCCGCTCACCAACATAGGTGTCATAGCCATCAGGCAGTGAAGAAACAAAATCATGGATCTGGGCTTTCTTGGCAGCTTCAATCATTTCTGCCTCGGTAGCGTCAGGTCTGCCGTAAAGGATGTTATCCCTAATCGTGCCGGTAAAGAGGAAGACATCCTGCTGGACCAGCCCGATATTTGACCGCAGCGCGTCAAGTTGAATACTGCGGATATCAATTCCGTCTACATAGATCGCCCCTTTAGTCACATCGTAAAACCGCGGGATTAAATGGCAGAGGGTAGTTTTACCACCACCTGACGGACCAACAAAGGCCACAGTCTGCCCTGCCGGAATGGTCAGGGAGATATCTTCCAGTACCTCTTCATTACCATCATAGCGGAAGGAGACATTGTCCAGCTCGATCCGGCCTTGAAAACTTTTTGGTGCGACCGCATGGGGGCTGTCAACAATTACTGGTTCTTCAGCCATTAATTCAGCAAAACGCTTAAAACCGCTCATTCCCTGCTGATACTGCTGGGTGAAATTGATGAACCGGCGGATCGGCTGCAGGAAGTAATTGATAAACATCAAATAGGCAGTTAAATCCGCTAAATCAATCTGACCAATATGCATGAACCATGCTCCTGCCCCCAGCACAATCACGTTGAGCAGATTGGTGAGAAAGTTTAAGCCAGAACTGTACTCAGCCATAGAGCGAAAAGCGTTACCCCGGGCTACTTTAAACTGATCATTTGCCCGGTTAAACCGCGCCTTTTCATACTCCTCGTTAACAAAGCTTTTAGCCACCCGGATCCCAGACAAGCTGTTTTCTACTTCCGCGTTCACATCGGCCACTTTTTTCCGCTCATCAGTAAATGCCCGGGACATTTGATCCCGCTTGCTGTAGGCAAACCAGACAATAATCGGGATAAAAGCAAAGGCAAGTAAAGTAAGGGGTACATTTATCGTGATTAAATAAGCAAAGGAGCCGATCAGCATTAAAGTTGCAATAAATAAATCTTCCGGACCGTGGTGAGCCAATTCTGTCACATCACGCAGATCATTAACAATTCGGGACATGAGATGACCCACTTTATTGTTGTCAAAAAATTTGAAGTCTAAAGTCTGGAGATGGGAAAACAAATCGTTGCGCATGCGGTATTCCATCCGCACCCCGACTAAATGGCCCCAGTAATCAACTATATACTGGCATACCAGCCGGACCAAATAAAGCCCGATCATTACGCCTACCCAGATCGCCACAGCCCGCATATTCTGATTGGGAATAAAATCTTTCATGAACATGCGGGTAATCACTGGGAATGTCAAATCGAGCACAGCAATCAAGCTGGCACAGGCCATATCGATCAAAAATAAGCGTTTCTCTGTTTTATAATAAGAAACAAATAATTTAAGATGTTCCATCTTTAATCTAATCCCTTCATTGAGATATTCAGACCAATGTGAGTGCAGGACTCATGCAGCTCAATCTCGAATATAGCAGGGTGAAAATATGAGCAAATGGAGGTTTTTACGTGGACAACGAGTTACTTCAAGAAATCTACCAAAATGCAATTCTGTATCTGCCGAAGCTGCCTGCCGCTATAGTTGTAGTCGGAGTCGGCTCAATGCTGATCAGGTTTCTCAAAAAAATCGCTGGCAAACTGATGCAGCGATTTAAATTAGAAGCGGGCATTATTGGCTTTGTGCAAGCCTTTATTACCTTTGCCTGCTGGGTGCTCCTAATTTCCATTGTTTTTGCTGTCCTCGGCTTTCCCCAAATTAGTGTTGCGTTTTCCGGCAGTATCGCTCTAATTCTGGTCGGGGTAGCTTCCAACGCCAACAGCATGATTCAGGATCTATTAGCCGGCGTTTTCCTGCTTGCTGACCCAGATTTTAAAGTTGGGGCTCAGGTAAAAGTCAATAATGTTGAGGGAACAGTGATCAATCTTGACATTAAAAAGACTAAAATTATGGATGCAGACGGAAGAATCCATGTAGTATCCAACAGGACTTTTGATTCTTCCGTCTATATCATCGATGGAAAGGTGCGCGACAACAGCTAGTTGTCGGCACCGATTTTTTGTACTTGGAGCAGATTGGTGCTGCCGGGAGTGCCGGTTTTCACTCCTGCGCTGATTGCTACAATATCCCCATCCTTGACCATACCCCGCTGCTTAGCAGCAGATACCGCGAGATCAATTAATTCTTCAAGGCTGCCTGGTTTCTTCGCAGCAATCGGATTAACACCCCATGTCAGCATTAACCTATTTACAATACTTTGATT
>JAAYLQ010000189.1 GCA_012521805.1 Bacillota bacterium | reverse complement strand
CCCCTCGGCTTCCTCCAGACAACACTGTTACCAGTGTCGCCCTTGCCTGCTGGTTGTCTTCCCGCTGGTTAGGCGACAGGGCTTCTTTCAGCCCATCGGCGCAGTAAGCATGCCAGGCACACATAGAGCTTAATGTTCCACGTGGAACATTAAGCTCTTGATCTTTATGCTCTCTTGCCAAAGCTCTTTATTTTTGCGATCAATCCCCCCTGGCTTCTGCTTTCATCGGAAGCCGGAGGTTGTGGGGCAAATTGTTTTGCAATTGCCCGGAAATTTTGGCTGGTCTGGCTTGCAGGTTCCAGCTCTACAATTGCTTTCTGCTTCACATTTGCATCTCGAATGCGGGGATCCTCAAAAATGAACCCAGCACAATCTAACTCGAAATCAAGAAATCTCCTGGCCGCAAACTGAAGCTTTTCTGCGGTGTTTTCCGCCTCAGAGCGAAACAGGACCCGATTAACTACTAAACTCAATTTTAATGCTTTGGGATGGCTGCTGACCAAGGTTTTCAGTAGGGCGTAAGTATCAGTGATGGCGTGGGGTTCAGGTGTAGTGATCAGATAGCCTCCCTGGGCTGCTAATATGAAGTTAGTCGTTCCAGCAGCGATCCCGGGACTGGTGTCAATTATGATCACATCAAAGTAAGGAAAGATCTGCTCTAATTCAAACGCCAGCAAGTTGTATTCATAATAGGAAAGTTGAGTTAAGGGCTGCACCCCTGAGCATCCGGGCAAAATATGCAGATTCTGTTTGACTTCTGTTACAATGTCCATAAGCCCACATTTTCCGGAAATCACATGACCAATATGGAAACGCGGTGCAATATCCAGCAGTACATCAATGTTTCCAGTTCCAAAAGCAGCATCCAGGATACAAACTCTATGGCCTAAGTCTGCTAGAGAAAAAGCGAGATTAATCGCGAAAGTAGTTTTGCCTACTCCGCCTTTTCCTGAGCAGACACTAACTAACTTAGTGTCTTGAGGCGGATTGATGTGAATCAACTGATTAACTTCTTTAGTGCACTTTTTCAGCACTAAACAGCGAGTTTCTCCACCGGTTCTGTCAATCACGGTGTATCGTTCTTCATTTTCTTGAGGATTGTCTGTTTTAACTAAAGCAGCGGTTCCTACGGGAATCAGTACCAGCTTTCCTTCTAATTTTGGAAACTTAATTTGAATAATCCCCTGTCTGGGATTGATTCCAACGATTTCACTGGTGAAGGTACCTTCAAATAATCCGGATTCAACTTCAAAGGTGATTTGATCACCGATCTTCCAGCTAAAATCCTTCTGTTTCCCGTTTTGCATGAACCTACCCTCCAGACATTTTAACCCCGCATTAAGTCAAGAATTCTCTCAAGCTCCTCATCGGAATAATACTCAATTTCTATTTTCCCCTTGCCTTCACGATAGTCTAAACGCACCTTGGTGCCTAAAACTCGCTGCAGTTCTTCTTGGAGCAACTGCAGTTCTGGGTCCTCTTCTCGCTGAGGCAGAATCCGCTTCTTTGGCTTTTCCTTTACAAGCCGTTCCAGCTGCCTCACACTCAAACCTTCTCTAACAACCCTTTCCGCCAGCATCTGCCGCAGTTTAACTGAATCAACTCCCAACAGCACCTTTGCATGGCCGCGGCTCAAGCTACCATTCGCAACCATCCCTTTGGTTTTTGCGTCTAAACTCAGCAAGCGCAGAGCATTTGCTACAGAAGAACGCTTTTTTCCTACCGATTGGGCCACTTCTTCCTGTGTCATGGAAAACTCCTCCATCAGGATGCGGTAGCCTTCTGCTTCTTCAATCGCATTGAGGTCTTCCCGCTGGAGATTTTCGATCAGTGCCAGCTCTGTCATCTGCCGTTCAGACAGATCTTTGATTACAGCGGGTATCGTCTTTTTGCCCGCCAGCAAACTCGCCCGCCACCGCCTCTCCCCAACTACAATCTGGTAGCCTTCATCAACCCTCCTGACAATAATTGGCTCCAGCACACCATGCTCCTTAATTGAGGCTGCCAGCTGTTCCAGCTTTTCTTGATCAAAATGTTTACGCGGCTGGAAGGGATTAGCAGTAATTTTATCAACTTCTATATGATTAACCTGACTGCGGTTGACAATATCTGCTTGAGGGATCAGCGACCGCAGCCCCTTACCCAGAGCTTGTCTACTCAAGAATTAAGCACCTCCTGCGCTAAACTTTCGTAAGCCAATGCTCCCTTGGATTTATTGTCATATAATGCGATGGGTTTGCCAAAACTAGGCGCTTCACTTAATTTAATATTGCGGGGAATAATTGAATCGTAAACTTTGACTTGTGATTGAAAATAGTTTTTAACGTCCTGGATCACCTGCTGGGAAAGGTTTGTCCGGGCATCATACATAGTCATTACAACGCCTTCCCAAGCTAATTCGGGATTAAGGTGTTCCTGCACCATCGCTATTGTACTAACCAGCTGACTCAAGCCTTCTAGAGCGTAGTATTCACATTGAATTGGAACAATTACTGAATCAGAAGCTGTTAATCCATTGATGGTCAGCAGACCTAAGGAGGGCGGACAATCAATAATAATATAATCATATTTATCAACAACCAGATCTAACGCCCGCTTCAACCTAAACTCCCGCGATATTGTAGATACAAGTTCAATTTCTGCACCAGCCAGCTCGATGGTTGCAGGAGCAACAAACAGACTGTCGATCTCTGTAGGCAGAATGATCCGCTCAATCCGCTCACCTTCGATTAGTACAGAATACATGCAGCGCTCAATTTGCCGCTTATCAACCCCAACTCCACTAGATGCATTGCCCTGGGGATCGATATCTACTAACAGCACCTGCTGGCCGGCTAAACCAAGGTAAGCCCCTAGATTAACCGCTGTGGTACTTTTACCTACTCCGCCTTTCTGATTAACAATCGAAATAATTCTTCCCATCAGTGGTCCCTCCTCTCAGGCTTCTTAATTGTAACTGTTACTCGATAAAATTGATCATCTTCGGCTTCTTGGTAGTCAACCTCTAACCCGCTGTCTGTGAGGGAATTTGTCAATTCTTTCAAGCTGTTAGTAAATAAGCGAATATCTTTAAAAATAATCTTTCTTCTCTGCTTCGGTGTAGTTTCCTCTGGCTGCTGCAGTCTATTTTTAATTAACTCCTCGGTTTGGCGCACACTGAGATTTTCAGCAATGACCTGCTGCAGCACCTCCAGCTGTTCCTGAGCAGATGCCAACCGCAGCAGTGCTCTAGCGTGGCGCTCGCTGATCATTTCCCGGGAAATAATATCACGAATGTCCTTGTCTAATTTTAATAATCGCAGTCTGTTTGCAATACTGGACTGGCTCTTCCCAATCCTCTTAGCCAATTCGTCTTGAGTTAAGTTGAACTCAGCCAGCAGCCGTTCATAGCCTTCAGCTTCTTCAAAAAAGTGCAGATCGCGCCGCTGCAGATTTTCAATCAGTGCCAATTCAGCCGCAGCCCGATCGTCCATAACTCTTATAATAGCTGGAATAGTTGTCCAGCCTAACTGTTTGCACGCCCGCAATCGCCGTTCCCCAGCGATAACCTGATAGCCATGACCGATCGCCCTAACTATAATCGGATGGAGCAGACCGTGGGCAGAAATGGAGTTTGCTAATTCCTGCAGTGCTTCTTCGTCAAATTTTACCCTGGGTTGAAAAGGATTGGGCTCAATTTGATTAATCGGCAGCTGCCGCACCTCTTCTTTCTGGATCTTTGGAATTTCGTCGGCTTGTGTTTCAAATCGTGCTTCGGCAGTTTCTTGCTGTCTATTTCTAGCCCGCAGCATATCAGTTAATTTCACCTTATCACCAACCTATATTTCCGGAATTATACTATACCTATTCGGTAATGGAACTCCCGTTCCTTCCGGGAAATGAATTTTCTCGGAGAAAGAGTATGAAAAAAACCGCTATAAAACGAGATGGCATCTCGCTTTATAACGGTTTCTTAGTGGGAATCCCAGCTTTTCTCGGATACTGTTCGGAAATAGCAGATTCCTTTCTAAACTTAATTATCGTTCGTGCTCCCATTTCAAAAGGAAGATCAAATCGGTATTGGTCTTCCACTGTGAGATTCAGAACCTTGATAGCGTTAGCAGCATCTTCTAATTCCGCTTCAATATTACTGCCTTTCATTGCGATAAAACAGCCGCCAACTTCAATAAAAGGAGCGCAGTATTCCAGCAGAACCGGCAGGGGAGCTACTGCCCTTGCAGTCGCCCACTGAAACTTTTCGCGATATTGGGGTTCTCTAGCTGCATCCTCTGCCCTGCTGTGAATACATTTGACATGTTCAAGTTTAAGTTCTGCTGTTACCTTTTGCAAGAATTTTACTCTTTTTTCCAAAGAATCTAACAAAACTACAGGATCACTAGTTAAGCAGCTGGCAATTACCACTCCTGGAAATCCCGCACCAGTGCCAACATCGATCCCGCTGCCTTTAAAATCGAAGCCTATTTTTTGCAGCGCTAAGCAGTCAACAAAATGCTTAACTGCAAACTCCGCTTCAGAGGTAATCCTGGTTAAGTTCATATGCTGATTGGTCTCAGCTATCAAGTCTGCAAATTTGAGCAGCTGCTCAACTTGATGGGAATTAATCTTAATCTCCAACAAAGCGCACCCGCGAATTAATGTAGTGCGCAGTTTTTCTCTATCCATCAGCCTTTTTCCCTTCCAAATATACTAACAATACCGAGATATCGGCAGGAGATACTCCTGAAATCCGCGATGCCTGTCCCAGGGTGAGAGGCTTAAAGCGGGTCAGCTTTTCCTGCGCCTCCCTTGACAGACCAGGAATTTGAGCATAATCCAGTTCTGGAATGCGCCGATGCTCCAACTTGCGGAATCTTGTTATGGCTGCTTCCTGTTTTTCCAGGTAGCCCCGGTATTTAATAGCGATCTCCACTTGTTCAATGACAATTGGATCCAGCTCCGGCAGTGCTTCAAATCTGCCCAGATCTTGATACTTAATTTCCGGGCGCCGCAGTATTTCAGCCAAACTGAAGCCATGTTTTATCGGAGCGGTTCCCAACTCAGTCAAAATCGCATTAGTTTCTGGAGTAGACCCAAGCTTGAAATTCTCTAACCGATCAATCTCCTTTTCGATCGCTTCCCATTTTCTTTCAAATTCCCGATACCGTTCCTCTGATATTAAGCCAAGCTTATAGCCAAGGGGGGTCAGTCTCTGATCCGCGTTGTCAATCCGGAGATAGAGCCGGTACTCAGCATGGGAGGTCATCAAACGGTAGGGTTCCTTGGTTCCCTTGAGCACTAAATCGTCAATTAAGACTCCGATATAGGCTTGGGAGCGATCAATAGTAATCATATCTTTGTCCTGGAGATAAAGGGCGGCATTAATGCCTGCAATCAGACCTTGAGCAGCTGCTTCTTCATAGCCGCTGGTGCCATTGATCTGCCCTGCTGTAAATAAGCCTTCGTACTCTTTAACCTGCAGGTAGCTGTTGAGCAGCGTTGGATCAAGGCAGTCATAATCGATTGCGTAGCCCACCCGCATAATCTCAGCATTCTCTAAACCAGGAACAGTTCGAATTAATTCGAGCTGCACATCTGCAGGCAGGGAGCTGGATAAGCCGCTGAGATATCCCTCATTAGTATCCCATCCTTCAGGCTCAATAAACACCTGATGGCGATCGCGGTCAGGAAATTCAACCACTTTGCTTTCAATCGAAGGGCAGTAACGCGGTCCAACTCCTTTTACTGCTCCAGTATACAGAGCTGCCCGATGCAGATTTTCACGGACAATCTGATGAGTTTTCTCATTAGTGTAGGTCAACCAGCAGGGAACCTGCTCAATCTCCAATCCTTTAGTCTCAAAGGAAAACCCTTGAAAAAATTCATTGGCTGGTTGAATAATCATCTTATCGTAGTCCACCGAACGGAGATTCACCCTGGCTGGAGTACCTGTCTTAAACCTGACTAGAGGCAGCCACTTCTCTAGCGCATAACCAAGCTCAATAGCGGGAAGCTGTCCCTGCGGTCCCGAAGAAAACGACTCTTCCCCGATAAATATTTCCGACCGCAGATAGGTACCGGTTGCTAAGATCACAACCTTAGCCGTAACTTTAGTATTGCCAATCTTAACACCGTAAACTCGGTTGTTGTGTATCAGCAAATCGCTGACTGTGCCTTCTTTTAAGAAAAGATTGGGTGTTGTTTCCAGGATATACTTCATGCGCCGCTGATACAATTTGCGATCAATCTGTGCCCGCAGCGCTTGAACTGCAGGCCCTTTGCGGGTGTTCAGCCGGCGCATCTGCATTAACGTTGCATCCGCTACCTTAGCCATTTCACCACCGAGAGCATCGATTTCCCGAATTAAATTCGCTTTAGCCGGACCCCCAAGGGAAGGATTGCACGGCAGCAGCGCAACATTATCTAAATTCAGGGTTAACAGCAGCACCCGCTGGCCCATTCTCGCAGCAGCCAGTGCCGCTTCACAACCGGCATGCCCTGCACCAACAACAACAATGTCATAATCGGATGTGCTATGCTGATACATGGTTTTCTCCCTTCAGTATCACAAGTAGAACATTGATATCTGCAGGTGACACTCCGGAAATTCGAGCTGCCTGTCCTACAGATGTAGGTCTGATTGCAGTTAAGCGTTCTTTGGCTTCGCTCCGGAGGCCTTTAATTTGAAAATAGTCAATATCATCTGGAATGGAGATGTCCTCCATTTTATTAAACTCCTCGATCTGCTTCAGCTGACGCTCGATATAACCCTTGAACTTGCATTCAATCTCTACCTGCTCAATCACCTCTGGATCTAACTCAGGCAGCGGTGCGAAAAATTCTAAGTCGCCAAACTTCAGTTCCGGCCGCTGGAGAATCTCATGCAAAGTAACTGCTTTTTTCAGATCCCCGGAACCTAATTGAATTAAATAGTCCCGCACCTCTTTAGTTGGTGAAACCGGGGTCTCCCGCAGCCACTTGAGGGTGTTTTGAATAGCTGCTCGTTTTGCCTTTAACTTCTGATAGCGCTGTTCATCAATTAAGCCGATTTTATACCCAAGCTCCCGCAGCCGCAGATCAGCGTTATCCTGCCTTAAGATCAGGCGGTATTCTGCTCGTGAGGTCATCATCCGATATGGCTCATCAGTACCTTTAGTGACTAGATCGTCAATTAACACACCTATATAAGCTTGGGAGCGGGAAAGAATCAGCGGCGGTCTGCCCAAAACTTTATGGGCCGCATTGATTCCTGCAATCAAACCCTGGGCGGCAGCTTCTTCATACCCGGAGGTGCCATTAATCTGCCCTGCAGTAAACAGACCTTTGATCACCTTGGATTCCAAAGTGGGATAGGTCTGGTCTGGTAAAATATAGTCATATTCAACCGCATAGCCAGACCGCATAATTTGGGCATTCTCCAAACCTGGTATGGTCTGGAGTATTTTGGCCTGAATATGCTCAGGCATACTTGTAGTCAAACCTAAACAGTACAGCTCTTTAGTATACTCGCCTTCCGGCTCTAAAAAGATTTGATGGTCAACTTTATCTGGGAACCGCATCACTTTGCGGTCAATTGAAGGACAGTAGCGCGGACCCTTACCCTGAACTGTTCCAGATTGGATCGGCGATAATTCAATGTTCTTCTGAATCACCCGAATCGTGTCAGGAGTGGTACGCGTGTACCAGCATGGAATCTGCTCCCGCACAACCAATGGGGTATCGAAGGAAAATCTTAAAGGTTTCTTGGAACCAGGCTGGCAGGTTAATTTCCCATAATCAACGCTGTCTGCATGCACTCGAGGAGGAGTTGCTGTTTGAAACCGGGCCAGCCGCAGACCGGCATCCACTAAGCTTTGGGATAAATCATCAGCACTGGGCTCACCTTGGCGCCCCCCGGGATAGCGGACATCCCCGATAACCACAACTCCCCGCAAAAAGGTGCCGGTCGCCAGCACTACTGTCTCGCCGGTGATTTTGGTACCGGTGTTGAGCTGAACGCCGCAGATTGCTCCATCCTCATATAACAGCTTGCTAACCATACCTTGGCGGACAGTTAGGTTTGGCTGCGACTCTAAGGTCATTGTCATCACAGCCCGATACTTGACCTTATCCGCCTGGGCCCTGAGGGCATGAACTGCCGGACCTCTGCTGAGATTCAACATCCGGATGTTCAAATAGGTCTGATCAATAACCTTACCCATTTCACCACCCAAGGCATCGATTTCCCGCACCAGATGGCTCTTGGCAGCGGGTCCACCTATTGCTGGATTGCATGACAGCTGTGCAATTGTATCTAAATTCATGGTGATCATCAGAGTCTTACAGCCGAGCCGTGCTGCTGCTAAAGCAGCTTCACAGCCAGCATGTCCACCACCAACCACTATTACTGCATAGTCCTTACCCATATTTTTCCTACTTTCCGATGCAGAATTGAGCAAAGATCCGTTCAATAATATTTTCGCGAACGGTCTCACCAGTAATTTCTCCTAAATGTTCAAGAGCTCCATTCAAACCGATTGAAATCAAATCGATCGGCAGGCCCTGATCCAATGTCTCCAAAGCCTGCTCTAAATCCTGCTTAGCTTCTGCCAAAGCATGCTTGTGTCTGCTGCGGGTGATAATCGCATTTTCCCGTTCGATCTGAACTAACCCTCCCATAATCAATCCAACAATACAGTCTAATAAGGGGTCCAGTTTATCCTCAGTTAATGAAATTTCCACAACCGGAACCTGTTCATCAATATAACCAGAGCTGAGCAGGTAGGAGCGGCTGTCCCATTGCCGCGGCAGATCAACCTTATTGATAATTAAGATCCGTTTGCGCTCTTTTAACTTAGTAAGGAGCTGAATATCTTCAGACTCTAATTCCCGGCTGATATCTAAAACATGTAGAATTAGATCCGCTTCATCCACCAGCTCCAATGCCCGCTGAACTCCCAGCTGTTCTACCCGATCCTCGGAATCCCGAATTCCGGCTGTATCAATCAAGCGGAGGGGAATACCGTTGATATTTAATACCTCTTCAATAATATCGCGGGTAGTTCCTGGAATGTCGGTCACTAAAGCGCGGTTTTCATCAAGCAGGCGGTTTAGCAGGCTTGATTTGCCCACATTTGGCTTTCCAGTGATTACTGTCTTAATACCTTCCCGCAGTACTTTGCCGTTATCAGCAGTTTCGATTAATTTGGTAATCTCAGCCAGAACATCCAACAGTACGGTTTTCATTGTTTCAAGGCCGATTTCGGGAATATCATCTTCAGGAAAGTCAATTGCGACTTCAACTTGGACAATTAAATCGTATAGTTTTTCCCGCAGAGATTGAATTCTTCTGCTTAAACTGCCTTCTAACTGCTGCACAGCCACACCTAAGCTGCGGTCGGTTTTGGAACGGATAATATCGATCACCGCTTCTGCTTGGGACAGGTCCATTCTGCCATTTAGAAACGCCCGTTTGGTAAATTCCCCCGGTTCAGCAAGGCGAGCTCCTAAAGATAATAGTAAATCAAGGATCTTCTGCATCACGACTACCCCGCCGTGACATTGAAACTCAACCACATCTTCACCAGTATAGGAATTCGGAGCGCGCATCACTAAAGCTAAAGCTTCATCGATAGTTGTTCCTTCCGAATCGACAATTTTACCGTAACGTACTGTAAAACCGGGCAGCTCGGTCAATTGCTTTTTACCTTTACCTCTAAATACTTGATCAGCTATATTGATCGCTTCATTTCCGCTGATCCGGATAATGCCAATTCCCGCCTCACCTAAGGCAGTTGAAATGGCTGCTATGGTATCACTGAACATAATTTTCCCACCATCTCCTGTAAATCTCTGCTATTCTAAATAAAATAAGCGTACCAGCGGCACGCTCATTTATTTTTTCGGTACTATGATTACTCGGCGAAATGGTTCTCGCCCTTCACTGTGGGTTTCTACATCAGGGTTGCTGGACAGCTCCGTATGAATGATTCTGCGCTCTAAAGGCGTCATTGGATCGAGAACCACCCTTCTACCGCTGTCAACTGCCCTGGCAGCTAACCTCTGTGCCAGAGTTTTTAATGTATTCTCTCTGCGACTGCGATATCCCTCTACATCCATTATAATTCTTACCCATTTGCCGCCTTCACGATTAGCAACAGTACTGACCAAATATTGGAGCGCATCCAGAGTTTGCCCGCGCCTACCGATTAGTAATCCAAGATTTTCCCCATACAGGGCTAATCTGACATTTTCTTCATCGTTAACTTCAACATGGATATCAGCATCAACATTCATCAAGCGCAGTAGTTCCTGCAGGTAATTTTTAGCAACCTGGCTTTTAAACTTAGCATTAACTGCTAATTCCAATCTGACTTTTGCCTGCTTTGAACCAAGGATACCAAATAATCCTTTGGAGCCTTCCTCCAAAACGGTAATTTCAACATCTTCCCTAGTCGCACCCAATTTTTCTAAACCTTCATTAATAGCTTCCTCAACAGAACGTGCGGTTATCTCAACAGATCTCATTTACTTTGTCCCCCTTGTGGCGCAGTTGGAAACTTGCTGCTGATCCATGCTTGCTGAAGAATAGTGAAGACATTTCCTACAACCCAATACAATACTAAACCTGCAGGCAGCCTAGTGCTGACCCACCCAATAAAAATAGGCATGGCCATCATCATCCCTCTTTGGGAAGACCCGGCTGAAGTTTGCCAGATTGTAATGAATTGAGTTAGTACGGACAACAACGGCAGGATAAAATATGGATCTGGCTCGGTCAGATTTAGGTAAAAAAACTGAGCTAAGTCACTCTGAGGCAGTTCCCGCAATACAGCAAGAAACGCCCACAAAATCGGCAGTTGGACTAGGAGAGGCAGACATCCACTGAAGGGATTATAATTGTACTCTTTATATAACTTTAACGATCTGGCTTGGAACTCCTGTGGATTATCCTTGTATTTCTTCTGCAGCTCTTCTAGCTTTGGCTGCAGCTCCTTCATCACCTGCATGCTCCTTGCTTGTTTAAAGGTCAGCGGCAGCATAACCAATCTGATTAATATTGTAACTATAATAATTGCGATTCCATAACTGCTGGTAAATCCTACAAATAAATCAAACAACCATCTTAACCCATCCGCAAGCCAACTCAATCAAATGTCCTCCTTAATAGCGCATCATGGAACTGGATCATAGCCGCCGGGATTCCATGGATGACAGTGCAAAATACGGCGCAATCCCAACCATAATCCTTTAAATCCATAACGTTCAATCGCTTGTTTAGTATATTCCGAACAAGTAGGTGTAAATCGGCACCTTGCCGGCAGGAGCGGAGAAATCAGTTTTTGATAAATAAATATGATTAATAGGGGAATTTTAAGCAGTAATCCACTGATTTTTTTCACACTATCCCCTTCTTCTATACACAGCTTAATTATACCTTTAACAGCTGGTAAAAATCTGTCTGCAGCTGCTGATAACTAGCATATCTACTTTTTACCTTGGCACCAAATACGACATAATGCTGTTCAGGCAGCTGCTCCCAATTCAATCTGATAATTTCCCGCAAGCGGCGCTTGACCTGATTGCGAACCACTGCATTACCAACTTTTTTGCTTACAGAGATTCCAACCTTTGTAGTGCTATCCGAAACCGGAAGAAGGTGCATAACAATATACCGTCCAAATTTGACAGTTCCATGCTGGTAGACTCTGCGGAAATCTTCTCGGCGCTTTAGACGCTGTTCCTTCTTCATTTATGCTGCTGCTCCTCCAATCCCCGCCGTAAAAGAGAGACCCGTTTCCGGGTCATGTGCTTTTATGCAGTTAAAGTCTTTCTACCCTTTCTTCTGCGAGCAGCAATAACTCTGCGGCCACCTTTGGTTCTCATCCGCGCCAAAAAGCCATGATTTCTTTTGCGCCTTCTATTATTAGGTTGAAAAGTCCTTTTCATTACCACTACCTCCTTCCACTACCATCCCATATACATACCTGCCTTATTTTAACTTATTTTTAATAGCAATGTCAACCGTAAAAACAAGGCGAACAGTTTTCCACATTTTCCATAATAGTATATCCACAAATGTGTTGATAATCCTTCTTTTGTCTGTTACAATACCCAAGAAACCTGATAAATCTAGGCTTTTTTTATTCACACCCTGTAGATAAGTCTGTGGATAAAGGTGCTGGCAGCAGGCTGTGAACAATTTCTAACTGGTAAAATCCGATAAAAACCCACAAACAACCGTCCCGATTAGCTTTTCCACATT
>JAAYLQ010000188.1 GCA_012521805.1 Bacillota bacterium | reverse complement strand
CCGTATTACGTGGCAGAAATTCGTGATGAACATGGTAAAATTTTACATAAGGCTGAACCTGAAGTGATCAGTCAAGCGGTAAGCGGGGAAACTGCGGAACTGCTGACTGAATTTTTGGTTTCAGCCGTAAACAATGGTTCAGGCAGTAGGGCCAAAGTAATAGGTGTTGAAATTGCCGGTAAAACTGGAACTGCTGAAGTGCCTCAGCAGGGCGGTTATGGCGATGATCGGATTGCTTCGTTTGTCGGTTTTGGACCAGCTGCAGATCCGGAGATTGCAGTACTGGTTATTTTGTATCAGCCAAAGACCGAAATTCGTTATGGTGGAGTGATTGCGGCTCCAGTGTTCCAAACCGTAGCGGAGCAGGTTCTAGATTATCTTAATGTGCCTAGACAGCAGTCAGCTGCGCAGAATAGCGGAATGACAGTGGTTCCCAATGTGCGCAACTACCCTACTGCAGAAGCAGAGCGGATCCTCAAAGAACATAAACTGACCGCGAATTATCTAAACAATGGTGAGATCGTCAAGGATCAGATTCCAAGCCCAGGCAGCAGGGTGCTGCCGCATACTGCAGTAAATCTCGTGTGCTACACTGAAAGCGACGCAGTGTTAGTTGAGGTTCCCTATTTAGCGGGTAAAAGCATGCGGGACGTGTCCTCTATTTTGAATGATCTTGGTCTGCAGTTTCGTCCGACTGGAAGCGGAATTGCAGCGTTTCAGATACCTGAACCAGGTGCAAGGGTGCCGGTGGGTTCGGTCATTGAAGTCGAATTTAAACCATAGAATGGGAATAATAGGTGATATTGAACGGTAGGGGGAAAAAGGATGCACATATCTCAGTTAGTGCGGGGATTAGAGTGCGAAATCGTCGGTGAAGACTGTAAAATCTCTGGCTTAAATTATGATTCACGTAAAGTTCAGCCTGGAGACGTTTTTTTTGCGATACGCGGATTTAAAACAGATGGTCATAAATATGTTGAACAAGCAGCAGCCAACGGGGCTGCTGCTGTAGTGGTGGATCAGTTCCAAGTGCTTGATGCTCAGATCACGCAAATCATTGTTCCAGATACCAGAGCTGCTATGGCTAAGATGGCAGCGGCTTTTTTTCAGTTTCCTTCAAGCAGGCTCAAAGTGATTGGGATTACTGGTACCAATGGCAAAACAACCACTACTTATTTAATAAAAGCAATTCTAGAGCAGGCAGGATATAAAGTTGGTCTGATCGGTACAATCCAAACTTTGATTGGCAGCGAAACCTTTCCAGCTACCCGCACCACACCAGAATCCTTAGATCTGCAGGCTCTGCTGGCTAAAATGGCTGCTGAAGGGGTTGATTACGTAGTGATGGAGGTTTCCTCTCATGCTCTGGAATTGGAGCGCACAACCAGCCTTGAGTTTGATACCGCCGTGTTTACAAACTTAACTCAAGATCATCTTGATTTTCATCATGATTTTTCCCATTATTTTCAAGCAAAGGCAAAATTATTTGCAAATCTAGCTCTCAACAGTACTAAGCCAAAGAAAACTGCTGTTGTCAACTTTGATGATCCCTACGGCTTGAAAATGGCGGCTCAAAGTTCTGCTCCAATCTTTAGTTATGGGATTGACCAGAACGCGCAAATTCAAGCCAGGGATCTAGAAATAAAAAGCAGTGGGATGAAATATTGTTTAGTAACGCCTTTTGGCACAACTGAACTAGACATTAATCTTACAGGACGCTTTAACGTATATAACACGATGGCGGCAGCGGGTGCCTGTTTAGCAGAAGGAATTTGTTTGAACGATATTAAAAACGGCTTAGAAAGTGTGCAGGGCGTGCCCGGCAGATTTGAGTTAGTTGACTGCGGGCAGAATTTTGCGGTGATCGTCGATTATGCCCATACACCTGACAGTTTAACTAATGTGCTCCAAACAGCTCGCAGCTTTACACCAAACCGTATTATAGCAGTTTTCGGTGCTGGTGGCGATCGGGATCGAGCTAAACGTCCGCTTATGGGTCAAGCAGCAGCTAGATACAGCGACTATGTGATTATCACTTCCGATAATCCCAGAAGCGAAGATCCGCGTCAGATTTGTTCCGATATTGAACAGGGAATTCTGGCAGAAAACAAGACATCACCTGGCTTTGGATATACCATTGAAGTAAGCCGCAGTAAAGCGATTGAAATGGCTATTAAGATGGCGGTTCAGGGTGATACGATCGTGATAGCCGGAAAAGGTCATGAAACTTATCAGGAATTTGAGGACTATTCACTTGAGTTCGATGACAGGGCTGAAGCTATCCGAGTATTGAAGGAGTTGTGAAAATGTATCCGATAACTTTTTCCCAAGTTGCTGCTCTATTTGGAAAGGAGCGGAGTGATCAAACCCAAATTTCCAAAGTGATCATT
>JAAYLQ010000187.1 GCA_012521805.1 Bacillota bacterium | reverse complement strand
TGAGCAGCCAAGGAAGCTCTACTAAATTTTATGGTTTTAACATGATTAATAGCGCATTTGAAAACCGCAGTTGGGTACGCCAGGACTGCGCTAATCACTGTGAAATCGTAGAAATTCACCGAGATGGACAGGTAATTGCTTGCTGGGGTTCACGCTGCGGTATAGTTCAAAGTGGCTTGGAACAGAGTTCCCGTCTTGCTATCTCCTGACTATTGTGTTAAAATATTACCATCTATTAACTATGGTAAGTGCTTCCCCCGCATAATGCGGGGGCTTTATATATTGCACAATTAGGGAGGAACCGCTTTGAACCACTGGATTAAGGACATCAATCAAGCAGGACATCTGAAGATTGGGGGCTGCGACTTAGTTGAATTAGCTTTACGATACGAAACCCCATTTTATCTCTTGGATGAAGAAGCAGTAATTAGAAATGTCAATGAGTACAAACAGGCATTTAGTAAACTGCCCAACTGTGAGATTATCTACGCTGGTAAAGCCTTATTAACAGTGGGAATAGCTAAATTCATGGCTAACCTGGGCTTGTCTCTTGATGTAGTGAGCGGGGGCGAACTGTATATAGCCCTCCAGGCTGGCTTTCCACCGGAACGGATTTATTTTCATGGCAATAATAAATCACCAGCAGAATTAGAAGCAGCCTTGGAAGTAGGGGTTGGCAGAATTGTAGTTGACAATCTCTATGAGCTGAATCTATTATCAGATATCGCTAGAAAAACAGGTCGACATGGGAATATCCTTTTAAGGATTATTCCCGGTGTTGAAGCCCATACCCACACCTACATCCAGACCGGTCAGCTCGATTCAAAATTTGGATTCAGTATTGCCCACAACCAAGCATTGGATGCAGTGAAAAAGGCAGCATCTCTTCCGAATTTGAGTTTGAAAGGTCTCCACTGCCACATTGGTTCCCAGATTTTTGAGTTAGGCAGCTATGTTAAAACTATTGAAGTGATGGTTGGCTTACTTGCTGAAGCTCGTCAGGCAGGGATTGAGCTAACAGAGCTAGACCTCGGCGGTGGTTTAGGGATCAGGTATGTTCCAGAAGATCAACCAGCATCAATTGCCGAGTTGGGAGAACTACTGACAACAGCTTTAACTGATGCCTGCAGGCAGCATCAGCTTCCACTGCCAAAAGTAATGGTTGAACCTGGCCGCTCAATCATTGGCGATGCTGGAATAACAGTATACAGAATTGGCGCTATTAAGGAAAATATTGGTGGAAAAACTTATGCAGCTGTGGACGGGGGTATGGGGGATAATCCTCGCGTAGCTTTATACCAAGCTCAATACCACGCTGTTGTGGCAAACAAAGCAGATCAACCTCGTGAGCGGACTTATACAATTGTGGGAAAATACTGTGAATCTGGCGATGTGTTAATTGATAAGATCAAATTACCGCGCTTGGAGCCGGGGGATCTGTTAGCTGTTTTCAGCACAGGGGCTTATCATTATTCCATGGCCAGCAACTATAACGCTATTCCGCGGCTTCCCCTGATTACCGTTTATAACGGCAGTAGCGATATTGTTGTTGAGCGGGAACGCTATGAGGATTTAATCAGACTGCACCGGATTCCTGCTCGTTGGTTAGACTAGATTTGGTGTCGGGAGGAAAAATAGATGGGTTTAAATCTGGCAATGAGTTTAGAACAGCTGCTTTTTTCAGTGCTATCAGCGCTGTTTGCCATTGCTGTTCACGAATATGCCCACGGTGTTGTTGCCTATAAGCTAGGTGATCCGACTCCGAAGGTTTTGGGAAGGTTGACCTTAAATCCTCTTAAACATCTGGATCCGATCGGACTGCTGATGTTGGTGCTGTTTAGAGTTGGGTGGGCAAAACCAGTTGAGATCAATTCGCTCCGCTTCAAAAATCGGCGCCGCGGTGTTGTATTAGTTGCCTTAGCTGGTCCGTTAGCCAATGTAACAGTTGCATGGGTGTTGAATTTATTAAGCTTTTTTGTGCTGCGCCTGCCGATCAGCGGTCAGCTTTGGTTTTCACTGTACACTCTTTTTGTGGTCAGCATTCAGATCAACATTTGGTTTGCTGCTTTTAACTTAATTCCAATACCGCCCCTGGATGGATCAAAAGTGGTAAGCAATCTGCTGCCCCTCAAAGCGCGGCTCCAGTATGAAAGGATTACTCCTTATGCACCACTAATTCTAATTCTAGGTGTCTGGAGTGGACTGCTTAGTAGAGTTATCAGTCCAATTGCGAGGTTCTTATTGTGGATAGTGCAGGGAATCTCTTTTTAACCTGCTGTTGTCAACTAATGATTATTGGGTGGGAACTATGGGGTATTTAGTAAAATTAGAAGTATTTGAAGGTCCGTTTGACCTGCTGCTCAGTCTGATCGAGCAGGCGGAGATTGACATTATGGATATTCCCATTGCCCAAATTACAGAAGATTACCTCGAGTACTTGCGCCAGATGCAGGAATTAGATCTGGTTGTCAGCGGGGATTTTTTGGTGATGGCTGCTACGCTTCTCCAGATTAAAGCAAAAATGCTCCTTCCGAAGAAGCCGAAAACAGGTGATTCTGATGACATAGAAGAGGAAGAGGATCCGCGAGAGCAGCTGGTTATGCAGCTCCTCGAGTATAAGTTTTATAAAGAAGCTGCACAAATCCTTCAAGAGCGGGCAGAACAAATTACAGTATATCCCCGGGCATATCCTGAGTCCCTTGAACAGGAGCCGCCAATTTTCACCAACTGTGTTGGAGATGCGGATGCTAAGACTCTGGCAAAGCTGTTTACACAGGTGCTGGCGGCTTTAGAAGAAAGTAAGAAAGTTTCTTATGTGAAAACAGGAATTAGTTTGGCTGAGTGCATCGGCTCAATTCGCTTAACACTGCTCAAACGAGAAAGTGTTACCTTTAGAGAACTGTTAGTACGGAAAGACAAGCCTTTTATTATCTATACTTTTTTGGCTGTTTTAGAATTGGTGCGGATGCGGGAAATATATGCGTTTCAAGAACACGAATTTGATGACATTCGGTTAGTAAGACGTGCTATGAATAGTCAATAGTTATTGTGCACTTTGACAACCACATAGTAATTCCACACTAATTAGTAGAACCGGCTGTCCACTTATAGTTAGGATCAAATGGCCGATTATCAGTCC
>JAAYLQ010000186.1 GCA_012521805.1 Bacillota bacterium | reverse complement strand
GGACTGATAATCGGCCATTTGATCCTAACTATAAGTGGACAGCCGGTTCTACTAATTAGTGTGGAATTACTATGTGGTTGTCAAAGTGCACAATAACTATTGACTATTCATAGCACGTCTTATTGGGGCCGACATTGGGTAAAGTTGCCAATTAAAGCTATTCGATTTAAGTTTGGATTTGTCACAGGAAATCCAATTTCAGCTGTCACTACGATATCTTGGAATGGCGCAAACTGTTCGCCCGGTACAAAAGTGATCGCACCAATCCATACACCAGGCTGAATCACTACCGGACCGGTCTGCAGCAGCTGAAACGGAATTGGAGCAGCTCCCTGTCGCCTAATCCAAGCTACATAAATATTTCCACCTAATGCTGTTGGCGGTGGTAAACCAATGGCTGCCACCAGAACATTTCCATTGCGGTTAGGCGCCTGAAACACCCGTGCCACGCCTGCTGCCTCCGCCTCTGGAAGTACAGGAACATTTGCAGTCCTGAACAGCAGCATACTGCATTCTATGGTTGGAATTTGCGCTCCCGGAATGCAGATTACTTGTCCCGGAAAGATCAGATTGGGGTTAGTAATCTGGGGATTTGCCGCGACCAGTGCCGACAGAGGAACTCCAAAACGGTTAGCGATAGTAAACAACGAATCCCCCGGCACAACAGTGTAGTAAAATCCGGTGCAGAATGGCGGAGGTGGTGGGGGAATCTGCTGTACACTCATAGTTTGACCTCCCTTCATTTTCTCACTACAGCATACGCCGACACCATTGATAGGCAATAGGAACTGCTCCTCATTTTTAAATGCCAACAGCAAAACGGGGTTGAGATCCAAACAGATCCCAACCCCGCTCATCTGCAGTTGTCCTATTTCCAAAGATCCTCCCAGCTCTCAGCACCTTCCCACAAAAACACCTGACCTTTAATTAAACGGCAGTTGCGATCAATACTGTTAATTGCTGCCATTTCTTCATCTGTCAGGGGATCTTCTGTCACAGCTTTCAAGTTGCTGATGTAATTTTTCGGTTTGACAGAAAAAGGAATCGGCACCTGACCACGCTGCACAGCCCATTTGATACAGATAATTGCTGGATGCACACCACGGCGTTCTGCGATTTCCACAATTACCGGATCCTCAATGGGAGAAGTATCTTCAGGCGTGCGATCTCGTTCTGGTCGATTTGGCGATCCAATCGGACAGAAACCAATCGGCACAATATCGTTATCGATGCACAGTTTAAACAACTCTGGCTGCTGGAAATGGGGATGAAGTTCCATTTCATTGGCTGCCGGCTTAATGCGGGCATCCCGCAATACTTGCTCCAGCTTCGAAACAGTCATATTGGATGTTCCAATATGCCGAACCAGACCCATGTCAACTAAGCGCTCCATCTGCCGCCAGGTCCGCATATAATTCTCATGAATGTAAGGAACCGCGTTTGGATCCCGTGAATCTCCCGATGCCCCAGGGGGATGACTGTTGGGAAACGGCCAGTGGATTAGGTAAAGATCTAAATAGTCTAAGCGCAGATCTTTTAAGGTTTTTGCCACAGCGATTAAAACATCACCATCGCCATGCATATCATTCCATACCTTGGAGATTACAAAAAGTTCCTCGCGCTTAACAATGCCCTCTTTGATTGCTTCTTCAATTTTCGGTCCGATCAAGTGCTCATTACCGTATACAGCGGCACAGTCAATCAACCGATAGCCCGCTCTGATAGCACCAGCCACAGCCTCCGCTATCACTTCACCGGGATAATTATCAGAACCGAAAGTCCCAAGGCCAATTGCGGGCATTTTTGCACCAGTATAAAGTGTTTTCTGTGGAACCAATTCAGGATTAACCCGTTCCATATGCGCCCTCCTATTCAAAAGATAGTATTCCTGTTGCTGATAAATACTCATCGATACAGTTAATAATCCGATCTTTAACTAGCTCTCTTGGTTGATTTGCCAGCTCACCCCGGCGAACTTTGGTATACTGGATCGGCATATATTGACTCAACATACTCAAAGGAATCTCCACCGCCTCAAGGTTTGCAAACAGCAGATCTACAGCTTGAGTAACCGCCTCCTGAGGCAGATAATAGCGGCAGCGATCCGAAAAGCTGTATTTGCGGGCTAGGCGCTTTTTGGTTTCGTCTCCGTGATAGTGTTTTTCCCAGTGTTTTGGTTCCTGCAGCATAGCTTCCTCCAAAACTTCAATAAAGTTTGATAGAGGTTTTCCGGTATGCTGCAGCAGTTCTTTTTCGATCATGCTCAGGGCAAATAAACCCTCCCGCAGGGCAAAGGTTAATGCCGGACCCACTTTTAGAAATACAATTCCGTCTTCTACCATTTGACGCAGGCAGTCCGGCGTCTGGTAGTCAGTGGAATGACCTTCAAAAACCAGATTCGGATATGCTTTCAGGGCCTGGCAGAGTTCTGCGGCAGCCTCCCGGCTGTATGGATGAATCGATTCATTCCCAAATTCCACTCCCGGTTGAACCACAACAGCAATCACCCGCTCCCAAGCATCAGCCAAACCAAGATTGATAAATGCATCATTAAAGAGTGTTACTGTCTCTTGAAAGTCTGCTACAGTAGTGACCTGAACCTGGTCATCTTCCTCCTGGCTGCCTCCAGGAATTGGCACTTCGCTGCCGACTACATACACTGGTAGAGGAGCATCTGGGTTTTCAGCCTTGAGTTCTGCGAAAGCTGCTTCTGCAGCTAGCGCTAGCCTAGCTCCCCGCTCTGCAATTAATTTAGGATCTAATTTTACATTTGGATCATCGCCGCCCAAACGCATGCTGGTATCAATATGGATCTTGGTAAATCCAGCAGCGACAAACTGCCTAATTAATTCTTCTGCTTCTGCCATCGCATCTTCCGCCGGCAGATGACTAAAAGTGAGGGGACCAAGATGGTCACCGCCTAAAATGATTTTATCCGCTGGAAAATTAACTTTTGCAGCCAACTGAAGAACATAATCACGGTAGTCCTGGGGGGTCATCCCGGTATAACCGCCATACTGATTAACTTGATTGGCAGTTGCTTCAATTAAAACATAGCTTTTCGCTTTTTTCGCCCGCTCTAAACAAGCTTCTATTGTCAACTCATTACCCGTGCAGGCAGAATACATACCGATTGGCTGTCCTTGCTTATGTTTAGCAACCAGCTGTTTTAAAGGATTCACGCACAACACCTCATTCGTTTACTAATAAAATTTTACCCTTAACAGTTCCCGGTGTTTTATATAAATCAAAAGCAGCTTGTGCTTGACTTAAAGGCATTTTTTTAAAGATTAATGCCTCATCATATTTTAACTGACCAGTGCTGAAGAAGTGTGCTGTTAACTCCCACTCTTTCCCAGGGAAAGGAGCACTGTAAGACATCCAAGAGCCTGTGAGGATGAATTCTTTACGGTTCATCAATTCCCACAGCTTTGGAGTAAATGTCAAATCCTTGGTGGGAGTACCAACAAAACAGACCTTACTTTTATTACCGGCTAATTCAAATGCTAACTTCATAGTTGCATCCACTCCTGCGGTTTCAAACAGATAACCAAACCCTCTCCCCGCAGTAGCTTCCATAACTTTTTCCTTAAAATCTGGTTCACGGGTATTAAAGACATGATCTGCTCCCAGTTTCTTAGCCAACTCCAGCCGATCATCATCGATATCAAACACAAAAACCCGCTTTGCTCCATAAATTTTAGCCCATTGAGCAGTAAAGAGTCCAATTGTTCCTCCACCTAAAACTGCAGTGTCTTCCCCGCCCCGAAACTGAACACATTCTAGGGCATGCAGACCTACAGTAGATGGCTCAAAAAGAGCACCCTGCTCGAAGGAAACACTTGGATCAAATGGGACAACATTTTCTTCAGGTAAAACTACATATTCAGCAAACGCTCCGGCTATCCGCGAACCAACAAATGTGTAATGCTTGCATTGAGAGAAGTTACCCCGCAGACAGTCGACACATTTATGGCAGGGAATTAAAGGTACGCCTGCTACCCGATCACCCTTTTTAACCTTTTTCACATCTGCTCCAACTTCAACCACTTCGCCAGAAAACTCATGACCCAACACAATTGGATAATAATGAGCCGCATCCCCTAACACTCGCGGCACATCAGAACCGCAGATTCCCACCATTCTTACTCTTACCAGAACTTCTCCTGCCTGAGGCTCAGGCGTCGGCCAATCGTCATAGCGCAGATCTTCTCTGCCGTGCAGTACAGCTGCCTTCATACTTTCACTCCCATTTCTTTTAGTATTTCAGCATCAGGTCCTTTAACTGCTCGTACAGTTCGCGGTAAAGCTGATAATAATGCTGATAGACACGGTGATTGTTCTCATCAGGCTGATGGATCCTTTTAATCTGAATCGTCTGTTTTACAGCCTGTTCAAAGCTGGAATAGATTCCTACACCCACCCCAGCTAAGATCGCTGCTCCCAGAGCAGTGGCGGTATCGGAAGCCGGTACTTGAATCGGCTTGCCGGTAACATCAGCCTTGATCTGGGTCCACACTTCGCTGTTAGCAGCTCCACCCATAGCATTGAGAACACTAACTTTAATGCCAGCCTTTTCAGCTGTTTCAAGGTTATGGTGGAGCGCATAAGCACAACCTTCCATAATTGCTCGAATCAGATGAGCCTTGGTTTTATCATAGCTCAGCCCATAAAAAACGCCCTTCGCATTCACGTCCCAAATCGGCGAACGCTCTCCAGCCATATAAGGCAGAAAGACCAATCCATCCGATCCAGGAGCAATCTGAGCTGCTAGATCACTGAACATCTCAAAGGCATTTCT
>JAAYLQ010000185.1 GCA_012521805.1 Bacillota bacterium | reverse complement strand
GATCACCGCCGCAGAGACATTATGGTTGCCCTGTTGTGGGGTGCTCCTGTTGCGCTGGCCTTTGGTCTGTTAGCAGCAGTAGGTTCGTCGCTGGCCACTATGGTGTTAGCTGCCTTTGGTGTCTGGTTTGGTGGGCTAGTGGACAGCTCGATTCGCAGAATTAACGAGATTGTGATGATTTTGCCGCTGCTGCCCATCTTGATTATGGTGGGAATGTTTTATTCCCGCAGTATCTGGACAATGCTGGGTGTAACCATTTTGCTGGGAATATTTGGTTCTAGTATCTTGTCGTACAGATCTATGTTCCTGCAGGTAAAAGCATCCGGATATATCGATGCGGCCCGTGCATATGGTGCCAGCAACTTTAGGATTATTTTCCGGTATTTAATTCCGAAGGTAATTCCTGTTTTAATTCCTGGATTTGTAACTCAAATTCCGTCTTATGTATTCTTAGAAGCTACCTTGGCAGTTTTGGGCTTAGGGGACCCTTATCTCCCGACATGGGGTAAACTGCTCAATGACGCGTATTCTCAGGGTGCCCTCTTTACTGGTCATTATTATTGGGTATTAGAGCCCGCCGTGCTGTTAGTAATTACTGGTTTAGGGTTCGCAATGGTTGGATTTGCACTTGACAGAATCTTTAACCCACGGCTGAGGGGGTTATAATCATGGGTAAGATTTTATTAGAAGTAAATAATCTAAAGCTTTATTTCAAAACTAAAAAAGGTCCGGTACAAGCAGTAGACAACGTAAGCTTTACTTTAGAAGAAGGTAAAACCTTAGCCATTGTTGGAGAATCCGGCTGCGGTAAGACCTCTCTAACTAAGGCAATTCTGCGTCTGCTGCCCCGCAATATAATGGAATACAGCGGTGAAATACTCTTTGAAGGTGTCGACCTGATGAAGTACAGCGATGAACAGTTCCGGAAAGAGATTCGCTGGAAAAAGATTGCAATGGTGCCGCAGGCGGCAATGAACTCATTAAACCCGGTTATGCGGATTGAGGATCAAATCACCGAACCTTTGTTTATCCATAATCGGGATATGACTAAGGAAGAAGCGGTTAAAAGAGCATGTGAAGTATTTCAGATTGTCGGTTTGCCTTTAGACTTTATGAGGCGTTATCCTTTCGAATTAAGTGGCGGAATGAGGCAGCGGGCAACAATTGCCATGGCTCTAGTAACCAATCCAAAGTTGGTTCTTCTTGATGAGCCATCCTCGGCCTTGGACTTATTAACGCAAGCTAACTTAATGAATGTGTTAAAGAAAATTAAAAAAGAATTCGGTACAACCTTTATTATGATTACGCACGATATCGGTACTGCCAGCGAACTGGCGGATGAAGTAGCTGTGATGTATGCTGGTGAAATGGTAGAGAAATGCCATGCTGAGTATTTCTATACAGATGCCAGACATCCTTACTCGCGCAAATTAATGAGCAGTGTACCGACCCTGCGTGAAGATAAAGAACTGGTATTTATCCCTGGGCAGCCGCCATCACTGATTAATCCGCCCAGTGGATGTAGATTTGCCGATCGCTGCGACCAGCGTTTTGCTAAATGCTCACAACCTCCAGAAGCAGTTGAATTGGAGCATGGTCAGCAGGTTAAATGCTGGTTGTATACCGAAGGGAGCGAGGTGAAGAAGCATGCCTAACTTGGCAGTAGAACTTCAGCAAACCCCTGGAGAGCAGGAAACTCCTGTTCTCAAAGTGGAAAACCTGCATACTTGGTTTGAGATCAGAAGGATGGGCTTTTTCAAAGCAGGGGATGTACGGGCTTTAGATGGTGTCAGTTTTGAATTATATCAGGGTGAGACTGTTTCCATTGTAGGGGAGAGCGGGTGCGGAAAGAGTACCCTTGCTAAAACCATCCTTGGTCTTCACCGCCCTACCAAAGGTGTTATGTATTTTGAGGGCAAAGATATGAGTGAGTTTACCAAGGAAGACCTTAAGGCATATCGCGCTAATGTAGGATATGTTCAGCAGGATCCTTATGGAGCGCTACCGCCCTTTATGACTGTGCGCCGGATTTTGGAAGAACCTTTAATTATCAACGGCGTTAAAGATAAAGCTAAGCGGGATAAGCGGATCAAAGCTGTGTTAGAAGAGGTTAAGCTGGCACCAGTTGAGGACTTTCTGCCTAAGTTTCCTCATATGCTCAGTGGCGGACAGCAGCAGAGATTGGTAATTGCAAGAGCGATGATTTTAGAGCCAAAGATGCTGGTGGCAGACGAACCAGTGTCCATGCTGGACGCATCAGTACGGGTTGAGATTCTGCAGCTGCTCCGTAGACTTCAGAAAAAGCATAACTTAGCGATTATCTATATCACTCATGACTTGTCCACTGTAAGATATTTCTCGGAACGCATATTTACCATGTATGGTGCAAAGATTATAGAAAAATCTACGACCGAGAGTTTGTTGGACAATCCACTGCATCCATACACTCAAGCATTATTTAAAGCAACATCAGACCCGGATGCAGAAAACTTGAAAACTTATAAAGAGGTACCAACCGGGGAACCTCCAAGTTTGATGAATCCACCGAAAGGTTGTCGGTTCCATCCTCGCTGTTCTAAAATGATCAAAGGTAAATGTGATCAATTTGAACCGCCAGAATTCCAGGTCAACGGTGAACAGCTGGTATCGTGTTGGCTTTATGAAGAGAAAAAGTAAGCTATGAGACGAGATATTAGATGGATTGTTGTTGGCGGGGTTATGTTGGTGTTAGGATGGCTGATCATCTTCGGTGCGGTCATTGACATTATTCCGCCAATTGTGTGGCTGGCGTTTGCAGCGTATGCCCTGTCTTTAGCAGGTTTCGTGGTTGGCATAATTGGCGTGATTATGTATATGCGATTTGGGCAAAAAAAGTGAAGCTCAGATAAGCGATTGTGGTTAAAACACACCAGTATTGGTGTGTTTTAACCATTTCGAATGGAGGTATTTTGATGGCTAAACTCCCAGAATATATCGGACCTGCTGCCTTTGGTATCAAAATGGGTGTAATAGTGCCCGGCATGGATTTAGTCTCAGAGATTGTTGCCTGTATCAAGCGGTGTGCCGATGACGGCTTAGTGGATGACGGCGACGTGGTTTGTATTACAGAATCAGTTGTCGCCCGTGCTCAAAACAACTTTGTGACTCTGGATCAGATTGCATGCGAGATTACCCAAAAACTACAACTTCAGCCCTCAAGCTCAGTGGGAGTAGTATTTCCGATCCTCAGCCGCAACCGGTTTGCTTTAATTCTTAAGGCGATCGCCCGGGCTGTGCCGGAGGGTAAAGTTGTTGTGCAGCTTTCGTGGCCAACAGATGAGGTTGGTAACCAGGCTCTGCCAGAGGATGTAGCGGCTGAATTAGGTAAATCCCACTATGATGTAATTACAGAAGCTGAGCTTGACGGACGTTCTCTGCTCCATCCGGTCACTAAGGTTGATTATATTCAGCTTTATCGGGAAACTATTGAGTCTGAAGGTACGGCTGCAGAGATTATCCTTGCCAATGATCCGACCGCAATTGCAGCATATAGCTTAGATGGTGTGATCGTTGCAGATGTACATGGACGGGAGCAGACCCGAGCAGCTTTGAGCCGGGTTGTCAGCAATTTAGTTACTTTAGCAGACCTCTGCTCTGACAGAAATCAGGAAGCGTGGTCAGAGTGGGGCTTATTGGGCAGCAATATGTCCGCAGGGGATAAATTAAAACTAGCACCTCATTCCAGCACCGAGTTTTGTGCTGCGGTTCAATCGAAAGTGAGTGAAGCAGCAAATAAACAGGTGGAAGTGATTGTCTACGGTGATGGTGCTTATAAAGATCCCAGTACCGGAATTTACGAGCTGGCGGATCCACTGCCGGTGTTTGGCGCTACATCCGGTTTTGACGGCGTTATGCGGGAAGGGATCAAATATAAATACATAGCAGACTTAGGCTACGAAGCAGGCAAAACTTCCGCCCAAATCGAGGCTGAGCTGAAGGAGCTGATGGAGAAAGGGTATCAGCAAACAGACAATACAACAGAAGGAACTACACCAAGGCGCCTAGCAGATGTTATCGCCAGCCTGGCAGATTTGGTCAGCGGATCCGCTGATGCCGGTACACCTCTAGTATTAGTCAAGGGCTTCCTCAGCCCCGAGAAGGACCAGGGCTGATGCTGTTAGATTTGGTCAGCATTGCAGACTGGGCATAAGGTGGTACCTGTTCCGCTGCAGTAGGGACAATCAGCATACGCATGATCTGTTCCATAGCCTTCGGTGCAGCTGCATTCTACATAGAGGGTACCGCTGCAGGCAGAACAGGTATTATCAGCAGTTTTTTCTGGTAATGGTTGATTTGATTCAGTAATTACTTGATCGTTAATTTTGATTTCCCCCTTATTACTGTTTTGTTTTAGTATCGCAAATTTGACCAAAAATTATCAGGGAGGATCCTTGATGCAGGTTGATATTAGTTATGAAGGAGATAAGTTAGTTTTACCTCAGCTTAACTGCTCCTGTGGCATACAGCATACCTATCCCGATATCGACATTTACATCGGTCAAGATTTAATCAAGAACATACCTGACTATCTAGAACCGAGAAAATTGGGCAGTAGTGTTGTAGTTGTCACGGATAATATTATTTATGAAGCGGCAGGTGCAGCTGTAGTTGCAGTTTTAGAACAATCTGGATATCAGGTTAATTTATGTCTGCTGGAACGGGAGGAGCGTTTGATTCCGAACGAAACAGCTTTGGGTGAGATTACGCTTACCCTTACTAACGATACTGACTTCTTGTTAGCAGTTGGTTCTGGTGTGATTACCGATCTGACCCGCTATGCTGCTCATGTCAGCAGCCGCCCATTTGTGGTGGTCGGTACTGCGCCCTCGATGGACGGCTATACCTCGGTTACCGCGCCGCTCACCCTGGGCAATCACAAGGTCAGTAAACCAGCTGGATATCCGCAGGTTTTGATCTGCGATCTCGATATTATGAGCAGAGCACCATACCATATGCTCCTGGCCGGATTTGGCGATGTGATGGGAAAATACATTTCTCGTGCGGATTGGCTGCTGGGGGATATGGTTGTCGGGGAAAAGGTTTGCCCGCTGTGCTTTGACCTTGTAACTCAGGCTGTTGAGCGCTGCATTAACAATGCAGCGGAGATAAAACAGCAGTCAATTAAAGGGGTGCGGGCTTTAATAGAGGGTCTGATTCTTTCTGGATTAACGATTCTGATCTTCGGGTATACCCGACCTGTAGCTTCCATCGAACACAATATGGCCCATTATTGGGAAATGATGAAACTACAAGCTGGTTTAAAACCTCCCCAACATGGATTAGCTGTTGGAGCAGCTACTATTTACTGTCTCCAGTTTTTTGAGCGCTACCTTCAGTTAGATCCAGGTCGGATCCAGATTGAACGAGCTGAGCAGGCCTACCTAGATCGAGCAGCCTGCGTTCAGCTGGTCCTTGATGGATATGGTGAAAAGATCGGTTCCGCAATTGTTCGTGATAATGATCAAATTGGTATCAGCTGGGCTGAAACGGAACGCCGCATCCAAATTTTAGCTGAAAATCATGAGCAGATCCGGAGAAAGCTTGCTTTCCTCCCAAAGGCTGACCAGATGTTGGCAGTCTACCGGAACCTAGGTTATCCTTGGCCTGCCTCTGCACTAGGTGTTGATGATCAGCTGCTTTTGAACAGCTTAGTGTACAGCAAAGACTACCGCAGTCGCTACACTGTATTTAAATCCGCATCTGAACTAGGAGTATTAGCAGAGTTAGTTGAACAAGTAATTAAAGACCTCTCAAATTAACAGAGAGGTTTTTGTATGGTATAATGATTTACATGAGGCACAACTTAACATATAATTATATAAACGGTAGGATATATTAAGTATAATCGTAAAATGTGAAGAGAAATCAGAAAGGACGGATCGCTATAGATCGACAGCAGTATCTTTTCGAAGAGCAGCGATTGCAGCATGTGATGCAGATTATTGAAGAGCAGCTGAAAGATGCCAAGGCACAAACCTATGCCGCGAAACAGCAGTTGAAGCAGACTCGGCGTTCAATATGGGAAGAGCTGCAGATTGGTGGAGCTAATATGATTACCACCGCCCAATATCTTGACGAACTTAACCGGCATGGACAGGACTTCGGAGTCTATCGGAATAATCTGAAGAAATTGGAGCTGCTGCAGAAGTCCCCGTATTTTGGGCGCATCGATTTTTATGATCATGAATATAGAACTACAGAAAAAATTTATATTGGAGTCGCTTCGCTGGTTGATCAGGCTTCGGGTGAAAATTTGGTCTATGATTGGCGTGCGCCGATTGCCAGTATGTTTTATGACTATGGGATCGGTCCCGCACACTATGAAGCTCCAGGTGGGGTTGTTACCGGTGATATTCAATTAAAACGGCAGTACCGCATCGAACACGGTGAAATTAAATACATGTTTGACAGTGACCTGACTATTAACGATGATGTGCTTCAAGCGGCCCTCAGTACAAGTGCAGACCACAAAATGAAGCATATTGTCTATACGATTCAGCGGGAGCAGAATCAAGCGATTCGCGATGAAGCCAGCCGAGTGCTGATGGTGCATGGTCCTGCTGGGAGTGGTAAAACTTCGATTGCCCTGCATCGGGCAGCATATCTCTTGTACCGCTACCGGGGCCAGCTTAATGCTGATAACATCATGATTTTTTCACCAAATCAAATTTTCAGCGACTACATCCAAAATGTCCTGCCAGAATTAGGCGAAGAGAACATCCGCCAGGCAACCATGCAGGATTATATTGACCGTCGGGTTCGGCCGGAATGGCTCATCGAGGATTACTATGCTCAGTTTGAATACGTTTTAAGTAATCAGCAGGATCCCGATTACAAAGCCCGAACAGCAGCTATGGAGTTTAAATCTTCGTTAAATTTTTATAATTTGGTTAACGATTATTTAAAACATCTAGAAGCAAACGCTTTTCAATTTGAAGATATCAGGGTTTGGGATCAGACTGTGATTTCCAAAAGCGATGTACAGCAGCTGTTTAGTAAGACTTACAGCTATCTTCCCATATTGCAGCGTCTCGACAAAATCAAACGCCGCATTCATTATTTATTGAAGCCGCTGCGCAGGCGGAAGCTCTCCGCGCTGGTGCAGGAAAGATCTAACCGAGCAGAACATAAAGGAGACAATGAGAGAGAGCTGCAGAGACTCAGCGTCAGGGAAGTAAATCGCGATTTAGCGCCAGTATACGAACAGATCGATGCGATGCTTACAGTTGATGTTTATCAGCTGTATTATGAGATGTTTCAAAGCTCAGACAAAATCAGCAGTTTTGCTGATCCAGATCAGCTGCCGTCGAATTGGAATCAGATCTGCCGCATCACCCGGGAAAGCTTCTCCCACAAGAAACTGCTGTACGAGGATGCAGCTCCTCTGCTGTACTTTCAGGGTGAGCTCTCCGGCTGGCAGACCCTGCCGGAGATGAAGCATGTAATAATTGATGAAGCACAGGATTACACTCTTTTTCACTACCAGATTTTTCGTAACATCTTCCCCCGAGCCGCATTTACCATCTTAGGGGATTTAAACCAAGCGATTCATCCCTTCTTGAAGCTGACTGATTTTCAAACAGCTGTGCAGGTGTTCAGTGAAGCAGGTTATGACTGTAAACTGCTGGAGATGACCAAAAGTTACCGTTCTACCAAACAAATTGCTCACTTTACTAGCAGGTTTTTAACTAATCAAAAGCAAATAGAACTGGTAGAGCGGGAAGGTACCAAACCAAAGGTGATTGCCTATGGTGCCAATAAAGCTGCTCAACTGGCCCAGACAATTGCGGCAAATTTGGATTTAGGGTACGAATCAGTAGCGGTGATTTGTAAAAATGAAACAGAAGCCAAAACGGCTGCAGATTTATTGAAAGGATATGCAGAATTTAATCTTATTGATCAGAATACCACTTATTTTCCATCAGGTGTTGTAATATTACCGGTCTACTTAGCTAAAGGATTAGAGTTTGATGCAGTTATCATCTTTGATGCCAGTGAATCAGTATACAGCAGTGAGGCTGATCGCAACCTGCTCTATACAGCGTGTACACGAGCACTGCACGAATTATCTCTGTTTTTCCAAGGGAAATTATCCAAGTTGATTGCCGATGTTGATTCAGATTTGTATGCCATAAGAATGGAACAATAGGGAAGGAGTGAAAGCATGGACCACGATATTGAAATACCGGTGTTTGTTGAGAAAGCAATGGAGAAATCGGGCATTAAGCGTGACAAAATTCGATCAATCGTTCACAGCGATCTTGATCATTTGGGCGATTTTCGAGCCAGTTGGATTTGTGTTGATGACCAGTGGCTGTATATCTTCTCCCAGACTCAGCGCAGCGGTCCTCAGCCGAAATTAAAGCGGATTAGACGCAAGCGTGCTTCTCAAAAGCAGTTGGTGACAGAAATTGATCTGCGCAACTTCACTGAGGAGGTAGAACTAACTGCTAAGTATGAGCTGTCAAGCTTAGCTGAGCTGAAGTGTGAGTATTTTGTTGGCAGTATCGCGGTGATAGCTAAAATTGGCGATGAGGAGCAGGTGCTGGTTAGGGGGAGCAAAGGCAGGGGAGCGGAACTTAACACCTTCTGCCGCTCTGTAAGTGCCATGCTGAAGCCGAAAAAGGAATCAAAGTTTGGTTTTGGTCCAGGCTTTGGCGGCCCAGGCTTTGGTGGTCCAGGTTTTGGACCGGGGAGACCTGGACATGGCAAAGAAGCGCGCTGCCCAACCTGCGGCAGACTTTATCCGGATCCTTTCCGCCGAGTTTGCCCCAATTGCATTGATAAGGGTACTTTGTTTAAGCGCGTACTATCCTTGACACCTAGATATAAAAAGCCGTTGATAGCAATGATTGTGATCATGTTTATCAGTTCGCTGATGGGTTTGGTTACACCGTTTATGTCTGGGCGGGTTCTGATTGACGAAGTATTAACTCCCGGCGGCCGGTATGAAGGCAAGATCGGGCAGATGGTTTTGTTGACAGTTGGAATTAGTTTGCTTTCCCAGATTTTAAGGATTATTTACGGCCGGATTAACTCAGGTGTAACTGCAGAGATTATCTACGACTTAAAGCGGATGATTTTCTCAGCAATGCAGCGTTTATCCCTCAGTTTTTACAATAAACGGCAAACCGGATCGCTGATGAACCGGGTTAACAGTGATGCAATGGATCTCCAATTCTTCTTCCATGATGGACTTCCCTATTTTATTGTTAATTCGGTCCAGATCATTGGTGTATTGGTGATGCTGTTATGGATGAATTGGCGGTTAACTCTGCTTGTGTTTATCCCGATTCCTGTTATCCTGTTAATTATCTATAAAATACTGCCTAACCTTTGGAAACTGCATTCCCGGCGGTTTCGGACTAATGCAGCATTGAACTCTGTGGTCAACGATTCACTGACTGGAATTCGGGTAGTTAAAGCCTTTGGTAAAGAGGATCAGGAGATCGATCGCTTCAACGATCGCAACGCCCGGGTTTTTGATGTGCAGATGAGCATTGGCCGGTTGAGCTCAACTGTATTCCCTACAATGGGCTTTATTATGGGCTTAGGCCAACTGATTATCTGGGGCGTCGGTGGTTGGGATGTGATTACTGGTAGGATGTCCTTCGGGACGCTGATCAGCTTTACTGGATACTTAGGTATGCTTTACCAGCCAATTCGCCAGATGACGCAGATTGTTGACTGGTGGTCTTCATGCATGAACTCCGCCCAGAGAATCTTTGAAATAATTGACTCTAGTGAACACCTGACATATCCTGAAAAACCTGTACGGTTGAAGAAAATTAAGGGTCATGTTGTGGCACGGGATGTTGAGTTCGGCTATGAAGAGGGTATTCCGGTGCTGCAGGAGATTAACTTTGAAGTGCAGCCTGGTGAAATGATCGGTTTAGTTGGTCATTCTGGTGCTGGGAAATCCACAATGATCAACCTGATTGCGAGGCTGTATGATGTTACCAACGGAATGATCGCCATTGACGGTGTCAATATCAAGGATATCGCCAAGGAAGATCTGAACCGCCAGATTGGCATGGTTCTGCAGGAAACTTTCCTGTTCCACGGCTCAATCATGGATAATATTGCTTATGCTAAGCCGGATGCTAGTCCTGCTGAAATTATTCGTGCTGCTAAAATTGCAAATGCCCATGATTTTATTATGAAACTGCCTGATGGTTACGAAACAGTGATCGGCCGCAAGGGTCTTGATTTATCAGGCGGTGAACGGCAGCGATTAGCAATTGCCAGGGCGGTACTGCTTGATCCGAGAATTCTAATCCTGGATGAAGCAACAGCTAATATCGATACTGAGACTGAACAGCTGATTCAAGCAGCCCTTGAAAAGTTGGTGGAAGGTCGGACAACATTTGCGATTGCCCATAGATTGTCTACACTCCGCAAGGCTGATCGCTTGTTTGTATTTGATAAAGGCCGCATCGTGGAAGTGGGCAGCCATGATGAACTGCTGGAGAAGAAAGGCGTTTACGAAAAACTGTTTACCACACAGCGTAAAGCTTTAGAGCTTACTGCAGTAGGAGGATAATATAAAGGGGATGGGGATGTCTATGGCAGCTAAAGAATTATCGGAGTTTAGCAATATCAACTATTTAGATCCTAAAGAAGCGATTTTTTCAATTTCTGAAGGTGGATTATTGTCCCTGCAATTGGGCGCAACCTTTTACCGCAAAGTCGATTTGCACCAGGCATTTCCTTTTTCCTTAGAACACAAATTCATTTCTGTGCGGGATGAAGAGGGAGAGGAAATTGGTATCATCAAGGACGTTGCGGACTTTTCGGCAGAGTCTCGGGAAGCAATCTTAACAGAGCTGAGATGGCGCTACTACGCGCCAATCATCACTCGCATCCTTGACGTTAAGGACGAGTTTGGACATTTATATTGGGATGTGGAGACCGATCACGGATTCCGTAAATTTGTCACAAGGGCTCGTGATGAAGGAATTTATCCAATTGGCGGTAGACGCCTGTTGATCGTAGACATGACAGGCAATCGCTATGAGATAGAGGATTATCATCGCTTAGATGCCAGAAGTTTACGATTCCTAGAACCATATATCTAGCGAGGTGAAGCTAATTGAGCAGTGTGCCCTTGAAGCAGGAGCTCGAGAGTCAGTCGCAGTTCGATTTACCTAAAGGTCTGCTTGCCGATGGCGAGCGAATACTTTTTAGGTTAGTTTCAGATCTTGATGCTGAGGGAAACAAAACAGATAATGCAGTAGTGATTATTACCAATCAGAGAATTTTGCGGTTTACTGTTGTTGAACAGCAGCCGCATTTAGAACAAGAATTTAATCTAGATGATGTTCAAAAAATTGAAGCTCAGAACCTTGTTGGTAATGGGCGGTTAATTATCTGGCAGGATAGCGGGACATATGCCATTGCCCGCTATACACTTGATCATCATCCGCAGTACGTGGTGGCAGAAACATATGTGAACCGCTACTTAGAGGATAAAGTTCTGCGTCCTGTGGATGAACCGGAACCAGAAGTGTGCCCTCGATGCGGCGGTCCATTTCGCCGCAATACCCAGATCTGTCCCGTGTGTCTTGATAAACGCAGGGTTTTCATCCGTTTATGGGAGATCATGAAGCCCCATGCTCCCATGGTTTTGGGTGTAATGGCCATCTTTTGGTTAATTACAGCGGTAGACCTAATTATTCCCCAAGTTCAGCGTTATTTAATTGACAGTGTATTAGGTCCTAGACTTTACAATTTAAAGCTGCTGCTGATCTTAATTGGTGGTCTTACTCTAGGCAGGTTAGTAAATCTACTGCTGTCAATCTGGCGTGACTTTGTAATGGTAAAGCTCAGCGCAAATCTTGGGAAAGATTTGCGGGGGATGGTTTACAGTAAGATTCAAGCGCTGTCCCTGAG
Organism: Bacillota bacterium; assembly: GCA_012521805.1. Classification (GTDB taxonomy): domain Bacteria; phylum Bacillota; class Limnochordia; order Darwinibacteriales; family DTU012; genus DTU012. The sequence continues at coordinate 1,423 of JAAYLQ010000185.1, read as the reverse complement.
ATTTATTGACCAAAAAAAGACCGGGGACTTGATGAACCGAATCAGCCGGGACACAAACAACATTCAGAGCTTTATGCAGCGTCAGCTGCCTGAATTAGTAAACCAAACAATACTGCTGATCGGGATTACTGTAATTCTGCTGTTTACGAATTGGAAATTAACCTTGTTGGTGATTGTCCCAGCGCCAATAGTTGTCTTTGCCCAAAGAGCAACTTGGGACAAAATCAGGAATATGTATCGGCAGCAGTGGTCTGTTAACGACCGCGTTAATTCTCTCCTGCAGGATATTCTATCAGGAATCCGAGTAGTCAAGGCCTTTGGGGGAGAAGAGCGCGAGATAGCTAAGTTTACTAATTATACTCGCGAGTTTGCCGATGTCAGTGCGCGGAACGAAAAAGCTTTCAACACATTTTATCCCATTCTTGGATTTATCATGGGTTTGGGTAACTTTTTAATTCTGTATTTTGGTGGAAGGCTGGTCTTAGGCGAGCAGTTGAAACTCGGAGAGCTGTGGCTCTTTACAGACTATGCAACTAGAATTTATGGGCCGCTCCAGTTCTTAACGTCTATTCCCAGGTGGTTCCACAATGCAATGATTTCTGCAGAACGGATCTTTGAAGTAATTGACCAGCAGCCGGATGTAGTGGATCGGGAAAAGCCAATGCCGGTTAATAGATTAAAAGGTAAAATTGAATTAAGAGATGTAACTTTTGGTTATGTTAAACATGAACCGGTGTTGAAAGACATAAACCTGACCATTAATGAAGGAGAAATGATCGGTTTAGTTGGTCATTCCGGTGCTGGAAAATCGACCTTAATTAACTTAATTTGCCGCTTCTATGATGTTGACGAAGGTGAAATTCTAATAGATGGAACAAATATCAAAGATTTGAAGCAAAAAGATCTCCGCAACCAGATAGGTATTGTTCTGCAGGATACATTTCTCTTTTCCGGTAGTATTTGGGAGAATATCGCTTATGCCAAGCCAGATGCGACTCCCGAAGAAATTATCCGGGCTGCAAAAATCGCCAATGCCCATGACTTTATTGTCAAGTTTCCGGATGGATACGATACCCGTGTTGGCGAGCGTGGTCAGAGATTGTCTGGCGGTGAACGGCAGCGGATTGCGATTGCCCGGGCAGTACTCCATGATCCTAGGATTCTAATTCTAGACGAAGCTACATCATCCGTAGACAGCCACACAGAACAGCAGATCCAGGAAGCTATTCAAAGATTGGTTGCTAATCGGACTACAATTGCCATCGCTCATCGCTTATCAACTTTAAGATACGCAGACAGACTAGTAGTGTTAGACCACGGCCGGATAGCAGAATTGGGAACCCATGATGAGCTGATGGAGAAGCAGGGCACTTATTATCGTCTAGTGCAGGCACAAAAAGAATTAGCTGATATGAGGGCTGTT
>JAAYLQ010000003.1 GCA_012521805.1 Bacillota bacterium | reverse complement strand
TCCCGCCGATACCAGAAATCTATACCAACTTGATCCAGCTGCTCGCGGCTGAAGCGCAGATTCACTCTGGCAGTTGCTGCCGGATCGAGGGCAAACGCAACAAAACCATCGTACTGCTGTTCTAAAGGCCAGGCATCTACTCCCAGAGACAGAGAATCATTTAAAGATAGTGTGGTGCCGATAGAAATTTTGCTACGTTCTTGGATTCCTTTCAGGTCAGCAATTGGTATTGAGTGAACGCCAATACGGCCGACAAGCTGCCTAACCCGATAAGCAGCTGCCAGGTCAGCTAGCCATGCGGAAACCGGACTGGAAAACCTGTGAACTGCAAAGCCAAAAAGGGCATCTCCCTGTTCCTTAGTCCCGATAAAGGAAAAAATGTCAGCTTCCTCTTCCTGCCCAATCTGGAAGATAAAAGCTCCGTGACCCCGGGCTAACCAGTCATACTCACCATAAGCCAGTAAATATCTTTCTGTTTGAGGGCTCCAGGCACCATAGATCAGTGCCTCGCGCCCGATTTCGGAAAGGAACAGCGGATTTTCCAAGCTCCGCTCAGGGGTGAAGGCGCTAGTTTGAACAGAAAACAGCAGCGCAACAGCGAATGCCACTAATAAACTGCGTGGCTTAATCACGAACTACACCTCACTTTAGATAATATAAGAGTGACCATTGATTATTACTTCGGTCTCGCTGCTTTCAATCCTTTCTGTTCGGAATAATTTACCAATTACATTGGTATCCCCTAACAGCGGGGCTTTACCATGCGATTTTCAAACTCGTTACGGATTGCAATCTATATTCTTAAACTAGTAATTCCGGATAATCAGCTCAGTTATTTCGCCTCTGCCGCTTCCATCTGAGTTGATGTTTCTTTTCGCCAAAACCCGCTCAATGTTAAAACCCTGATAAAGCTCATCAAAAAAATTATCATCGGGATTGCTCACTTTTGGATCAGAGTTGCTCAAAAGGAGCAGGGCTCCCCGGGCATTTAATTCCCGGAAATATTCCGCCAAACGAATCTGATCTGCGTCAGTAAAACTATCTTTGCTGTAGCTGGTAAAGCTGGCTGTCCTGGTGAGCGGTCGATAAGGAGGGTCGAAATAAACGAAAGTATGTCGATCTATATAAGGGCTGGAGCTGAGGAAATCAGCGCAGATCAGGCTGACACGTTGAAGCGCTCTGCTGACAGCTCTAATATTATCCGCATCGCAGATTGTGGGATTTTTATAGCAGCCGCAGGGCACATTAAATTCTCCCTTTTGATTTTGGCGAAACAAACCATTGTAGCATGTTTTGTTGAGAAAAATTAGGAAGCTGGCCCGGACTATCCATTCTTGATTAAATGATTGGTAATCAAATTGTTCCATCTGCCTGTTATAAAGCTCCCGGATTCTGTAATAAAATCTGCTTCTCTCCTCCCCAACCAGGGCAAGAAAATCTGTTTCCAATTGGCCTAACTGGGTAATTAAAGCTTCTGGTGTTTGCTTGACAACTTGATAGCCAACCATCAATTCTCGGTTTATATCAATTAGATAAGCGTTTTCAATATTATACTCATTGTGCAGATGAAAGAAAAATGCTCCTCCGCCAACAAATGGCTCTACATAAGTTTTGATCACGCCTGATTCTTTAATCTGCTGGGGCAGGCGGGCAGTTAATTCAGCCAGCAGCTGGGTCTTGCCACCAGCCCATTTGAGAAAGGGTCGAGCCTGTATCCGCTTGTCCACTTAGATCATCCCCTTCTCCTAAATTCCCACATTATTTGTGATCTTAAACCTGCTGCAGATAACTTCGATACCGCTGCTCTGTTTACCTGCCAAAATACAGCCCCAGCGCTTGCCTCACCAGGTCTGTGAGGCTGCTAACACTACTCTGCTGAATAAGTTTGAGGTACTAGAGATTAATCAACAGCAGCCTGCTTAACGGCAGGCTGTTTTCCTATAATATTATATTATTGCTCCAACAAATTCCCAGTAGGTCCCTCTTCAACAACAGATGACTTTCTAAGAAATACACCGATAAGTAAAGCCGCTATCATAACCAGGAACCACATTCCGACTAGCATACCTATTCCTAAGGTCGCTCCTTGCTAATCCAGCCGACTCCAATTCATCGGTGACATTAGCCGCTTGGTCAAAAACACTGATAATTCCAACTAAAATGCGGACTGCCATGAAAACTGTCCAAATCAGAGCAAAGTTTTAAGAACATTCCAACCGGTTCCGCCTTCCCGCGTCTCTCCTGGTTTCAAACTCCGCTTAGCCAAATATACCGGCAGAACCAATACACCAGCAATCAATACGCCAATTACCCATCCAAAGTGA
>JAAYLQ010000002.1 GCA_012521805.1 Bacillota bacterium | reverse complement strand
TAGAGCGTTTACTAGCTCTTCATTGATTTTGCAATCTGCTTTTTTCACCAATTAAAAAATCTTCTTTCATCTGGGCAAACAGAACCCCATGAAAAAAGGCCGCACTACAGCTATGCGCCTTATTCATAAAGAGGCAGCCCGGCGATCATAATCGTTATGCAACGACCTTAGACCCGTAGCTTTGCGTCCGTCCCTTTCGAAACGTTTGCCCTTATCTCGAACATTACCGATATGCTTCAATATATTGTTTAGCATATATTTTCTTAAAGATCAATACAAATAGATTGATTTATGCTAAAAATTACATTAATCTAATGTTTTTTACCTTACCGCTTTAAATACTAACAACTGACAGAAACCGAGAAAAACTGATCCATCAGAAGGATTATGCAGCTGACAGCAGAAAAAAGTATCCCTCATAAAATCACTGCGGCAGTATCCCCCTTGATACTGCCATCATAAATCGATCCGCTTTCCATTGGGATGCGGTACTATTCCCGCTTCAACCTTTGACCAAAATCCCCGGGGCGGCTTCTTAATTCCCAGGACCCGGCAGCGCTTTCCCACTGCGGTATCGGAAACTCCAAACAGCTCAGCCACCTGGACAGTAGGCATACTCCAGACCAGTTTTTCCAATTCTTCTTTGGAAAGATCCGGCCACTCCCCGTAGCGGGGATGGGCCATCCGGACTAATCTGCGGTCTCGTTTTGGGGAAACTCCCCTTTTGATTTCATCCGGCTCCCGAAGCAGCAGCTGTCTTTTGATCCTGGGATCGTGCTGCGGGCGAAACTTAACAATCACCGGCCGATATCTTAACAGTAGTGATGCATGCTCTTCAGCTGTATACCGCACAATTCCCCCGAGCTCAGAAATGGCATAATACCCATCATCGCTTGAATACGGCAACACTTGAGTGCAGCGGTAATGCCAAGGAAATTTTGCCTCACCAAACTGCGCTAAAACCAAATCGGCCAAATGCTGAACGCAGTAGTACGGCGGCCATGTCTCGGGATAGCTTGTCCTAGTGCTGCCAACACGGTAAAACAGGGATGCGGCGATTAGTACTGCAGCTATTTTTTCCGGTTGTTTTCTAAACTGCCACAGATACCTGAGGGTCTTATGCTCTCCTCTCCGCTGGACATACACGTTTAAAGGACCATAAGAGCCGGGGCGGCGTTCATAATGACTCTGCAACTGCAGGTGATATTCCTCAAGTAAATTAGTTGGGCACCAGGTGAGCCAATCTTTGCGGCCGGTTGGATATCTTGGATCATGAACCTGAAGCTCAGTAAACAGCGGCTCTGCAGATGCACCAAAATCCCTGAGCCGCCACTGCCAAACAGTATAGATTCTCTTCCAATCCCATCCATCCATAAACTGCTGAATTTCATGATTTCTTCTCGCTGTCAAGATATCACCTACCATTAACATGCTAATCCACAGATCAGCTGCATAATCCAGCGATGCTAATTATGGGATGATGATATTAACAGCTGCAGTATTGCCTGATTATTTTCTGAACAAAATCTCTTTAACTACCTCCACAGCATCTGGATTGTATCTGGTATTGAGATGAGCTTCTAGATGCTCAATGCAGTCTGCAGTACTTAGGGGTGGTCTGTATGGCCG
>JAAYLQ010000032.1 GCA_012521805.1 Bacillota bacterium | reverse complement strand
GTAAAATGGCTGAAGCGCTACGGCAGTTTAGAAGCAGTTCTGGCCGCAGCTGATCAGCTTCCAGGGAAAGCCGGAGCCAACCTGCGGGCCAGCAGAGACGAAGCACTGCTGTTTAAGCACCTGACCACCATCCGGGTAGATGCTCCGATTATCTGCTGTTGGAACCAGTGCAGGTTGACTGCGGATTTTAGTCCCCTTCACTCGACCTTAGAGGAAATCGGCATTCGAGCAAAGCTGCCCCGAACCGCTGACTCTTCCTCATGATTTAACATATATATAATAATTCTGGACAGAACCAAAAATCCCTGCGGAAATTTCTGATTCTACTCCAATTCTGCCACCAGCTGCTCCATCTGATCAATTAATGAGCTGAATACCTCAATTGCTTTCACAATTGGTTCTGGTGTAGCCATATCCACGCCGGCGCGCTTTAACAGATTGAGGGGGTAGTCTGATCCACCGCTCTTTAGGAAGGTGAGATAGCGCTCAACAGCCGGTTCTTTTTCTTCTAGAATCTGTTGAGACAAAGCTACCGCAGCTGAGAAACCAGTCGCGTATTTATAAACATAAAACGGGCGGTAAAAATGGGGAATCCGCGCCCATTCCAGCGCAATTTCTGGATCGCTCACTACATCGGGACCGTAGTACTTCTGATTCAGCTCATGGTACACTTTGCTCAGGCTTTCCGCTGTCATGGGAGTGCCTTGTCCAAGCTGATCGTGGACAAGCATCTCGAATTCAGCAAACATGGTTTGTCTGAATACTGTACCCCGGAACTGCTCTAAATAGTGGTTTAACAGATAGAGTTTCTGCTTAGGATCATTAGTCTTCGAGAGCAGATCATGCATTACCAGGCATTCGTTGACAGTTGACGCTACCTCCGCTACAAAAATTGTGTAGTGGGAATTAACGTACTCCTGGTTGCGATCTGAATAATAGGAATGCATAGCATGACCCATCTCATGTGCCAGCGTAAACATGTTGTCAATAGTGTTTTCATAGTTCATCAGAACAAATGGATGCACACCATAAACTCCTGCTGAATAGGCTCCACTGGTTTTACCCTTATTTTCAAACCAATCAATCCAGCCCTCAGTCAGTCCCCGTTCCAGATCAGCACAATACTGCTCACCTAAAGGCTGCAGCCCGGTCTTCACCATTTCCACAGCCTGCTCTGGGGTTACTTCCATATCTAAATCCTGCACCAGCGGTACGTAGATATCGTACATATGCAGTTGATCCAAATTAAGCATCCGCTTGCGCAGCTTCATATAGCGGTAAAAAATCGGCAGGCTGTCGTGGATAGTCTTAATCAAGTTGTGGTACACTTCCGGCTTGACATTGTCTGCGTCTAAGGCTGCCTCAAGGGAAGACTCGTATTTGCGGGTTTTTGCAAAAAACAGAGTCTTTTTCACAGCAGCAGTGTAGGTGGTAGCTAAGGTGTTTTTCCACTGCCCATATGTAGAGTACATAGCTTCAAAAGCACTCTTGCGTACAGTGCGGTCCTTGCTTTCCATAAACCGAATGTATCTGCCGTGGGTCAGCTCGACATCATTACCTTCTTCATCTTTAATTGTAGGAAACTTTAAATCGGCATTGTTGAACATTCTAAAAATCTGGTTGGCAGCCTGTGCCATCTCGCTGGCACTCGCCAGAATCTCTTCCTGCTCAGTTGGCAGTGTATGGGGTTTTGTCCGCAGTATATTGTTGAGATAATGGGAATACACCTGTAAATCCTGATTTGCTTCCAGCCACTGTTTGATAGTTTCCTCCGGCAGACTCAAAATCTCCGGTTCAACATAAGCGAGATTGCTGGCTAGAACAGCACCGATATTAACAACCCGATCATAAAATTCTTGGTAAAGGGAGTTGGTATTATCCTGATCCTTGCTCATCATAGCATAACCAGCCAGCTTGTCAAATTTCATGCCTACCTCATCCTGGAGCCGCAGGCATGCTAAGAGATTTTCCGCCGAATCCAGTTTGCCGCGGTAATCCTGCAGCCTGGGAATTAGCTGCTTCAGCGCCTCAAAGTCCTCATTCCACGCCTGATCTGAAGGATAAATATCCGTAAGCTTCCATTGATATTCGCTTGGAATTTGACTGCGCTCTGGGACTGCTTTTGTACTCATAGTCTCATCTCCTCCGCAAATCCTAATTTGGCCAATATGGTATTATTATACCAAAAACCACAGAGGAATATCGGACTTTTTTGTGGAAGTATGCTAATATCAAGGCTTGAGGATGAGGATAATGCGGGAAACAGTATTTGCTTTAGACATTGGAACCAGAAAAGTTGCTGGTTTGCTCATGAAAAAAGATGGCGAACACTATATTATCCAAAATGTAGTTCTCAAGGAACAGCTGCCCAATGCAATGCAGGATGGGCAGATTCATGATATCCCTAAGGTTGCTCAAGTGATCAAGCAGGTAGCACAGGAAATTGCGGTCTGCGCAGATGCTCCCATTACTGAAGCAGCAGTGGCAGCCGCAGGTCGTTCCCTAAAAACTCAGCTCGGGCAGGCAACTATTAAGCTTGTCCCCAATCAGGAAATCAGTGCCCAAGATCTGAACGACCTGGAATTGAGTGCGGTTGCCGATGCCCTGGACAAAATGAATCACTACCAGGTGCAAACCTCGATCGATACTTACTTATGTGTCGGGTATTCAATTATTCAAAGTTACCTTGACGATCAGCCGATTCAAAACCTAGTCGGGCATCAGGGCTACTCTGCATCAGTTGATGTAATTGCAACTTTTCTGCCGCGAATTGTGGTAGATTCATTAACTACCGCGCTGCGCTTGGCTGGATTGGAAATGCTGTCGTTAACTCTAGAGCCGATTGCAGCCATGAATGCGATTATTCCCCAATCGATGCGGATGCTTAATCTCGCGTTAGTAGATGTGGGGGCAGGCACCAGCGATATTGCCATCACCGCTGGCGGAACAGTTAAAGCTTTTGGGATGATTGCCCAAGCTGGGGATCTGATTACCAAGAAAATCGCAGAACATTATCTCCTCGACTTCATGGAAGCGGAAAGAGTTAAGCGGATGCTGAACCAGAAAGCTGACGTTAAGTGCACCGATGTGCTGGGCAATGCGGTTGAGATTGCCTCACAGGAGGTATTAGAGTTAATTCGACCAACCACTGCTCAGCTGGCCGCAGAGATTGCCGAGGAAATTTTAGTGTTAAATGATGGATCACCCAAAGGGGTGATTCTGATCGGCGGCGGCAGTTTAACACCAGGGTTGGAGCAGGAAATTGCTCAGCAGTTGGAATTAGCACCAAATTTAGTCCGCATTCGCGACCGCTCCAGTCTCAGTAAAGTTCAGGGAGCAGAAGATTACTTGGGACCACAGCTGATTACCCCAATCTGTATCGGCTGCAACCATCTAGATCAATCGGCAATGAGCCTGCAGAAAATTACTATTAATGGTGAAACGGTGCAGTTTCTGCGGCTGTTTAACGCAACTGTGGGAGATGCGCTGCTGAACTGCAGCTATAATATCGAGGACTTAATCAAAACCAACCGGCAGACTCTCACACTGTCGGTCAATCAGCAGTCCCTGACAATCCCTGTTAGCCACAGCGGACAGCCCCGGATTTATGTAAATGATCAGCCAGCTTTTCTCCACACCGAAATTAAAGGCGGCGACCGAATTGAGATTAAAACTGGGGACGCAGATTCCGGCACGGTTACCCTGAAAGATGCTGTGGACTATTTAAAACTTACCAAACGTCTAGTTATTAACGGCAAACCAGTAACCGCTGTGCCCCAGATTAAAGTGAACAACCAAATTCAACCCCTAACTGCGGTTCTTTCGGACGGGGATCACCTGGTTTATCAGCCAATTGACACAGTCGCCGTAGCTTTACAAGCTGCTGGAGTAGCAGTACAGCCAAATGCCATCGTGGTTCACGTTAACAATCAGCCGCTTAAGCTTCAAGGTCCAGTACGGGTGCAGGTCAATGGAGAACCTGGTGCACTGGAGCAGGCAGTTAAGGATGGGGATAGAATTGAGTACCAACCCCAGCCGGATACTAGATTTATCCTCGCTGATATTTTCCGAGTTTATCAGCCGGAACAGCTTGACCAGGTAAAGCAGGTCAAATTCTGGCTCAACGGTCAGCCGGCCGGATACACCGATTATATTAAGGATGGGGACCAAATTGAACTGAAAATTGACCATAAAGATTAACGGGGAAGCAGATGCCTTCCCCGTTGTTAGTTAGTGACCTAAATTTAATGTAAATTGATAGAGTTCGCCCCGATCCTTTTGGGTAATCAGCTGCAGATCCCTCAGCAGACAGAGATCGTTCCATAAATGCTCCAAATATTTTTGTTTTTTGGGCAGGAGCAGATCTTTGCGACTGATCTGCACCAGGATCTCCACTAAATCCGGCGGCAGGCACAGAAGCAAAAACTGCTGCTCTGGCGTGGATCGCTGCCATAAATGCTCAGGAACTGCTGCTTTGCTGTTACTTTCATACCTTGTCCCCAATTCTAAGAACTGGCTGTCTGTTCTGCAGCCAGCGGCTCGAGCTGCCTCCCCCAATGTCAGCTCATTGTTCTTATACTTAGTCCAAGCCTTTTGAAAAGCAAGAGCAGGATTTGCAAGCAAGAGTCTGGTATTCTTCAAGCCTGTTTCTGCCTCCTCATGCTCTCCCATGGGCCATGTGTATAACTACTTCTACATTTGTCTTAAAATTCCTGCATTGGGTATTCAAAAATTACAATTTCTTCATAAATCCGTTCTTCTCCTGGAAATACCTGCCGGTAGCATGCGAGGATATTGCCGTATTGATCCTGCACAATAATTTCCTCATTGATCAGCTGCTCCCGCTTGAGCAGCAGATAATCGTAGGGATAAGTCGGGTCGGTATTGACGTACTGCTCCCGCTCGGGAGATCTGCGAGCGATGGTAATTATTGTGCGTTCATTTTCTTTAACAATCCTGCTGATATCAACCTCGTATCCCTCACTGGGACGTTCCCCTAAATAAACCAAGATTGGAATATATTTACTGTCATCAAAATAATAATACCCGCTGAAACTATGGTCTAATGTGTCCAGTACCGCAGACCACTGTTCCTGATTAAAGCCAATCACAATGTGGGTGCGGGAATCACTAGTGTACCACTGCCATCCATCGGTATTGCGATCACTTTCATAAATACCAACTATTAGGGTTTGGGCGTTAAGTAACAGTAAGACAATAACAGCTGCCAATAAAATATTTTTCACCATGATGGATCCCCCCCTTTAACCAGAAGTACAGCACTGATTCTTACCTAATGATTTCGCCTTATACATCGCCATATCTGCCCGTCTCAGAAGTTCCATGCGATCCTCTGCATCTTCCGGATAGCTGGCAATTCCGATTGAAACCGTTAGGTTCCTTTTCAAGCCGGCATCGGACAAATCGGCGAGTTTAGCTTGAATTCTTTCAGCGATAGCCACTCCCCGCCCCCTTGAGGTATGGGGCAGAATCACAACAAATTCTTCGCCGCCAAAGCGGACCACATAATCTTTCTCCCGCACACTGCTGCGAATTGTTTGGGCAACTGTCCACAGCACATAATCGCCATAATCATGGCCGTACATGTCGTTAAACAGCTTGAAGTCATCAATATCAATAAAGAGCATTGTCACCGGTGTGCTGCTCTCTTGATCCAGCCATTCGCTTAAAAACCGATAGTTGTAGACATTGGTTTTGGAATCAACAATTAATTCCTGTTCCGCCTGGATCCGCCGCTGCTGTTCAGCGACAAGGCGCAGACTGTAGCGCATAATTTCAGAAACCCCGATTAAAAACATACCAAAGGCGAGCAGACCCGGCAGCTGCCAAGCAGTGACAAATGCCGCAAAAATCACGCCAATATAACCAAACAGAAGAGAGTTAAGCCAGATTCCCGGTTTAAAGGCGTTCCGCAAACCCAATAATGAGTTTGGATCCATCAACAAAGTAAAAATGGATACCAACAACAGGTTGATAAATGTATACAGAACCGCGCAGGACAGCATCGCCGGAAAGCTTTGCGGTAACACAAGCTGTCCAGCGTTATGCTGAAGGTAAGTATAAACTAAACCAATTAACAAGCTGGATAATGAACGCTGCAGAATATTAAGATAAATTTTAATCCCTTCTTGGCCTGCTAAAATGCCAAAAATAATGTTCGACAAAACAGCAAACCACATTGATTCCCCGGTGCCGTAAACAAAGATGGTCATCAGATAAATTGACACTGAGAGCGACAGCTTGATGTAACGCGACACACCAATCCCGCGGTACTGAAACATAATGAGCAGGATCAGCAGCAGGAATAATTCCAGCCACCGATCCCACGCGAGCATTGGTGTGTAATACCACAAGCCAGCCCCTACCGCTAAAGCAGCCGCACTACTGACAACCAATAACTTTGTGTTATCTTTCATTAACGAATCCCTCACTTAACCTACAATAAACTGATTCAACACCGCAAGGAGGTCTTCTCTTCCTATTTTGGTTGCAGCTGAAAATACGATCCCGGGTAGATTTAATAGGCTGATTATTTGATTTAAGTGTGTTTTTTGTTTGCTGCGGCTGATTTTATCAGCTTTTGTAGCAACTATCCAAGCAGGAATATCCATGGCAGCGATCCACTCAGCCATCATTTGGTCATCGGCTGTCGGACGGTGCCTGATATCAACCACCATCAAAACCGCCGCTAAATTTCGGCGCTGGGTTAAATAGCCTTCGATCATCGGCTTCCACTGCGCTTTTACCGATTCTGGAACTTTGGCGTATCCGTAACCGGGTAGATCGACTAAAACTAAGCGATCTACCCGGTAAAAGTTCAAAGCTTGGGTCCTGCCGGGCTGCCCCGATACCCTAGCTAATTTTTTTCGGTTAACCAGGGCATTAATCAGAGATGATTTACCAACATTAGATCGTCCTACTAACGCAATTTCGGGGTAATCGTGAACTGGATATTGACTGGATTTAACCGCACTGGAAATAAACTCACAATCCTGGACATTAATGCTCATTGCCGCTCAATCCACTGCTGCGAATCGGAAAATTCTTCTGGCGGTACAAAATCCAGCTTCTCATCGTTACCCTGCTCTTCCTCTGCTTCTCCCAGTGCAATCTCTAATACTGAATCCATATGATCTACAAACTCAATCTCTATTTTGCGGAGCACCTCATCTGGGATATCCTCCAGGTTCTTTTCATTTTCCTTTGGCAGCAGTACATGGGGAATACCACCCCGATGGGCTGCCAGCAGTTTTTCCTTTACTCCCCCGATCGGCAGCACTCTGCCCCGCAGGGTAATCTCACCTGTCATAGCTACATCACGCTTTACCGGTCTGCCGGTTAGCGCACTGACAACTGCTGTCGCAATGGTAATTCCTGCTGAAGGACCATCCTTGGGGATTGCTCCTTCAGGAACGTGGACATGAATATCATACTTCTCATGGAAATCCGCCTCGATACCCAGCTGATTTGCCCGAGAGCGGATATAACTGATGGCGGTTTGAGCGGATTCCCGCATCACTTCACCTAATTTACCAGTCAGAATGATTTTACCTTTCCCTTTAACAATGGTCACTTCAATTGAAAGCAGTTCTCCCCCAACTGATGTAAAAGCCAAACCGGTGGCAACACCAACCCGATCCTCAGTATCCATCAGTTGATGGGTAAATTTGGGCGCTCCCAAATATTTGTGGAGCGAGCTGACAGTGACCCGCACTGGGGTTTTACCCCCACGCACAATTTCGGTAGCAATTTTGCGGCAGATTGCAGCTAATTCCCGCTCTAAATTCCGCACTCCTGCCTCCCTGGTATAGTTGCTGATCACCCGCACAAAGGTATTATCAGATATGATAACTTGATCTTCATTAAGGCCGTGGGCCTTCAGCTGTTTCGGCCACAAATGCCGCTTTGCTATCTCTAATTTCTCCAGTTCAGTGTAACCTGGAATTTCAATTACTTCCATCCGATCCCGCAGCGGCGCCGGAATCTGATAAAGTACATTCGCGGTTGTCAGAAACATTACCTGCGACAAATCAAAAGGTACTTCCAAATAATGGTCGCTGAAAGTATCGTTTTGCTCAGGATCTAAAGCCTCCAGCAGCGCCGAAGTGGGATCGCCGCGGAAATCTGAAGCCAACTTATCAATTTCATCCAACAGAAATACAGGATTGCGGCTGCCGGCTGTTTTCATTCCTTGAATTATTCTGCCTGGCAGAGCCCCTACATAAGTGCGGCGGTGACCTCTAATTTCAGCTTCGTCCCGCACACCCCCAAGGGAAATGCGGACAAACTTTCTCCCCAATGCTTCTGCCACCGAACGGGCTAAAGATGTTTTGCCAACTCCGGGAGGTCCAACCAAGCAGAGAATTGGCCCTTTAAGCTCCTTAGTCAGTTGGCGGACCGCAAGGTATTCTAAAATCCGCTGTTTGACTTTAGCCAGCCCGTAATGATCACGATCGAGAATCAATTCCGCCTCGTTAATATCTAAGCGATCCTTTGTGATTTTAGACCAAGGCAGGGCAAGCATCCAATCCAAATAGTTGCGGACCACCACCGCTTCGGCTGCCATCGGCGGCATCTTTTCAAAGCGATGCAGCTCATGGATTACCTTGGCTTTCGCTTCTTTCGGCAGTTTTGCCTCTTTAAGTTTCTTTTTATATTCCTCGACCTCGCTGGTGCGGTCGTCTTTATCACCTAGTTCTCCTTGAATTGCCTTCATCTGCTCCCGCAGATAATACTCCCGCTGGGTCCGCTCCATCTGCTTGCGCACTTTGATTTGAATCTTTTTTTCCAGTTCCAACAGATCTAATTCCTGTGCAAGCAGCTGAAGCAGCAGCTCCAGTCTCGCTTTGACTGATGTTTCTTCTAGGAGCGGCTGTTTTTCTTCGATCTTAGTGATAATCTGACCAGCAACAGCATCGGCAAACCGATCCGGATCGCTGATACTGCCGACAGAACCAATTGCTTCATTGGGAATTCTCTTAGACATCTTCACGTATTTTTCGAAAAAGTCCAGCACACTGCGCCTTAAAGCTTCTACCTCTATATCATAGCTGACCTGGCTTTCCATTGGTTGAACTGCTACTTCAAAGAAATCGCTGTTTTCAATGAAGTAACTTATCTTAACCCGCTGAATGCCTTCAATCAGCACGCGGAACTGACCTTCTGGCATTTTTAGCAGCTGTTTTACTTCACATAATGTACCAACAGTAAAGATGTCTTCTTGGAGCGGTTCGATAACACTGGCATCTTTCTGGGCAGCTAGCACCAATTTCCTGTCATTAGTCATAGCTGCTTCCAGCGCTTGGATCGATAGCTCTCTGCCAACCTCTAATGGTGTAACCATGTTTGGGAATACAATAATGCCTCGTAAAGCTAATAAAGGATATACCATCTCTTTCATTATTTCCACCTCCATTACGCAGACATCTACTCCTTTGGTACCATTATACCATAATGATCCAAAAATCCATAGCCGATTCCCGGCTGCCGGCTGTCCTCAGCCTTGAGCTGGGAAAGCGGCAGCCGCTGATAACAGCTCATCCTGTTGATATCTCGGTTTCAGGGCTGCTTCGCCATCTTCCCACAACAGGGAAGCGGTGATTACTTCTTCAATTCTGGAAACCGGCTGAATCTCCATATCTTTAATTTCGGCAAACATATCCTGCCAGTTGTCCTTTGGAATGAAAACCTTTTTCACACCGGCTAGCTGAGCCGCTTCAATCTTGGCTACTACACCCCCTATCGGCTTAACAGTGCCGTGAATGGAAACTTCACCTGTCATGGCAATGTCGTTGCGCACCTTAGTGCGGGTAATCGCTGAGTAGATGGCTGTAATAATGGAGACTCCTGCGGATGGACCATCAATCGGGGCGCCGCCGGGGAAATTGATGTGAATATCATAGTCCTGGGGACGCAGACCGAGGTTGGCTCTCAGCACCGTAATCACATTATCTATTGAGGAGCGGGCCAAGGACTTGCGGCGCACAGTTCGGCCAAATCCGCCGCCTGTTTCCTCTTCATCGACAATTCCCGTGATTTGGATTTTGCCCTGGCCTGGCTCGCTGGGAATAGCGACAGCTTCTACCTCGATCAGAGTGCCCAAATTTGGACCGTAAACCGCCAGGCCGTTGACAGAGCCAACCGCTGGCTTTTCCGGGATTTTCAGTTCGGGACGGGGACTGTATTGGCCGCTGTTGACAACCCATTCAATATCTTTCTTTTCAATTTGACTGCGGTTTTCTGACAGTACAATTCCACCTGCAATTTGAATCATATTAACAGCGTCTCGTCCATTATTCGCATACTTGATCAGCTCATCCAGGGCATCATCAGCAATCTCAAACCGCACTTTGGCAGCAGCGTTCTGGGCAATTTTCCTGATTTCACTTGGAGTAAGTGCCTTAAAAAAGATTTCCAAACAGCGGGAACGAATCGCCGGGGGCAGCTCGTGGGGCATTCTGGTTGTGGCCCCAACCAAGCGGAAATCTGCCGGTAAGCCGTTTTGAAATATGTCATGGATATGCTGTGGAATATTGGTATCTTCAGATGAATAATAGGAGCTCTCTAAAAACACCTTGCGGTCTTCTAATACCTTCAGCAGCTTGTTCATCTGGATCGGATGCAGCTCCCCAATCTCATCGATGAACAGAATTCCTCCATGGGCTTTCGTCACAGCACCTGGCTTTGGTTGGGGGATTCCAGCAATTCCTAGGGGACCTGCTCCTTGATAAATCGGATCGTGCACCGAACCCATCAACGGATCAGCAATCCCCCGATCATCAAAGCGAGCAGTAGTAGCGTCAATCTCCACAAATTTAGCATCCTGCTTAAAAGGCGAGTGGGGACTTCGCTTTGCCTCCTCAAGCACTACCCGAGCGGCAGCAGTCTTGCCCACTCCCGGCGGTCCATAGATAATCACATGCTGGGGATTCGGTCCGCAGAGGGCTGCCCTGAGGGCTTTAATGCCGTCTTCCTGGCCAATTAAATCTGAAAATGATGCTGGACGGGTCCGTTCTGCCAGCGGTTCTGTTAACGATATTGCCTTCAACTTATGCAGTTTTTCCATTTCTTTTTTGGACTCGCGGTCTACTGCAGTTTTAGTTCCCTGCTGCTGCTTGAGCAGGTTGAAAAAGTACAGTCCAATGACTACCGCGAAGAAAAAGTTAATCAAACCAAAGATACCCATCATATCCATAATTCTACCTCCCTGATAGCCTTAACAAGCTTAGTATATCCTTGGAGGTAAAAAAAATAAGGCAGGCTATCAGCCTACCTTAAATTATTTACATTTTATGCTGTTTCATCCTGAGCTTGATCAACCCGAATCAACCTTGGCGGCTCCGATTTGTGCACTGCTGCTCTGGTAACAACACACTTTTTCACGTCAGCAGCAGAAGGCACTTTATACATCGTATCCTGCATAATTGATTCTAGTATTGAGCGCAATCCCCGTGCTCCGGTCTTCTGCTCTAATGCAAGCTCAGCAATGGCTTCAAGGGCATCTGGTTGAAACTCCAGTTCAACACCATCCATTTCAAACAGACGCTGAAATTGTTTTACTAACGCATTCTTCGGTTTCACCAAGATATCGATCAAAGCTTCCTTGTCGAGAGCGTCCAGGGACACCACAACCGGTACGCGTCCGATAAACTCAGGAATCAAGCCAAACTTGAGCAGATCCTCGGGCATGATCTGGCGGAGAATATCGCCAATTTTTTTCTCTTCTTTGGTTTTAATTTCCGCACCAAAGCCCATCGTTTTCTCGCCAGTACGCTGCTCAATGATCTTCTCCAGACCATCAAAGGCCCCTCCGCAGATAAAGAGGATGTTCGTAGTATCGATTTGAATAAACTCTTGGTGGGGATGTTTCCGGCCACCCTGAGGGGGCACGCTGGCAATGGTGCCTTCTAAAATTTTCAGCAGCGCCTGCTGAACTCCTTCACCCGATACGTCCCTGGTGATCGATGGATTTTCCGATTTACGAGCAATTTTATCTATTTCATCGATATAGATAATGCCCCGTTCTGCCCTTTCGATATCGTAGTCGGCTGCTTGGATCAGTCTCAGTAAGATGTTTTCGACATCCTCACCCACATAACCAGCCTCAGTTAAGCTGGTGGCATCTGCGATGGCAAAAGGTACGTTCAGAATTTTAGCTAGTGTTTGAGCTAGCAGTGTTTTACCGCTTCCAGTTGGACCGAGCAATAAAATATTGCTTTTCTGCAGTTCTACATCATCTGTTCTGTGGGCACTGTTGATGCGTTTGTAGTGGTTGTAGACAGCCACAGCCAGCGACTTCTTTGCCTGCTCCTGTCCAATCACATACTCATCTAGGATTTCGCGGATTTCCATCGGTTTAGGAATGCTGGTGAAATCAGCATCCGTTTCTTCGGTGAACTCCTCTTCAATAATCTCATTACAGAGCTCAATGCATTCATCGCAGATGTATACACCGGGTCCGGCGATGAGCTTTTTGACTAGTTCCTGCTGTTTGCCGCAGAATGAACATTTAAGCTGCCCCTTTTCATCGCCAAATTTCAACATCTTATCACCTCTCTCAAGCTGTTATGCCTCGTTCGCGTCTGCCTTGTGATGCATGATTCCATCAATCAGGCCATATTGTACTGCTTCTTCCGCCGACATATAGTAATCGCGATCTGTGTCTTGTTCGATCCGCTCCAACGGCTGTCCGGTATGGCGATGAAGGATCTGATTACCCATATGTTTCAAGCGCAGGATCTCTTTGGCTACAATTTCAATTTGGGTAGCCTGCCCTTGTGCTCCGCCCATGGGTTGATGAATCATTACCCGTGAGTGGGGCAGCGCAAACCGCTTGCCTTTCGCTCCTGCTGTTAGGAGCAGTGCAGCCATGCTGGCGGCTAAGCCAACACAAATCGTGGACACATCTGGTTTAATATACTGCATTGTATCGTAAATAGCCAGTCCGGAATATACTTCTCCACCTGGGCTGTTAATATACAGATGGATATCCTTGCTGGGATCTTCCGACTCTAGATACAGCAGTTGAGCCACTACCAAGTTCGCAACCTGATCATTGATTGGTCCGCCGAGGAACACTATCCGCTCCCGCAGCAAACGGGAATAAATATCAAAGGCCCTTTCTCCCCGATTGGTCTGCTCAACCACCATTGGAACTAAAGCGCTCATCGTTCACGACTCCTTTCTGCAGCTTTGATAATTCAAGCAGAATACTACTTTACTCGTTTTCAGACGCTTCGTCTGATGCTTCAGCTGCTTCTGAATCGACCTGTACTTCAGTCACTTCAGCGTTCTCAATTAAGAAATCCCATGTTTTATCGATCCGAATCATATTAACTAACCGATCTCTGTTAGCTTCCCAATTCCGGCGAGCTTGCTCCGGATTACTGCTGTCTTTTACCAGTTCATCGATTTTACGTTCAATTTCTTCGTCTGAAACTGAAATTCCTTCCCTTTCAGAGATCTCATCCAGAACCAGGCTCCGCTTCAACTGCATGATTGCCTCGGGTTCCATTTCTTGCTTGAGCTCTTCTTCAGTCTGGTTGGTATGTTCCAGGTACATTTCCAGAGGCATACCGGAATAGAGCAAATTAGTCCAGAAATTGTTAAAGACAAACTCTATCTGCTGCTCAATCATGGATTTGGGCAGATCGAAGGTGCTGTTTTCAATAATCTGCTCTATTAATTTATTCTCCATTTCCTGTTTGGTTCCGGCGGTCAAAGCTGCTTCTAATCTTTCCCTGATGCTGTCTCTTAATTCTGCCAAAGTTTCGTATTCACCCAAATCTTTGGCAAACTCATCGTCCAGCTCAGGCAGCAGTCTTTCTTTAATGCTGTTAATCTTAACATTGAATGTTGCTTCCTTACCTGCCAATTCCTGACTGTGGTATTCCTCCGGGAAGGTTACATTGATATCCTTTTCTTCGCCAACTTTCATTCCGACCAGTTGTTCCTCGAAGCCGGGAATAAATTGACCGGAACCGATCTCTAAGGTATAACCGGCTGCAGCTCCCCCAGGAAATGGTTTGCCGTCAAGATAGCCTTTGAAATCAAGGTTGACAAAATCGCCTTCGCGAACATCATCGCGGGAATCAACTGCAATCAGTTCACTGTGGCGTAAGCGAAGCTGTTCTAATTCTTGATCAACATCTGCTTCGCTGACAGTTCTGATCCGTTTTTCCACCGGCAGCCCAGTGTACTGGCCGAGCTGAACTTCTGGATACACATCAACTTCAAATTCGATGCTTAACCCTTCTCCGGGTTCAATTTTATTGATATTAATCTGCGGCTGTTCTACAGGATTGATTTCTGTTTCTTTCACCGCGGCCTCGTATAACTGTGGAACTAGATATTCTAAGGCATCTTCAAAAAAGATACTTTCACCATAGTATCTCTCGATAATTTTGCGTGGTGCTTTTCCTTTGCGGAATCCGGGAATACTTATCTGTCTAACAACAGTGCGGTACGCATAAGCCAAGCCTTCTTCGAGCTTAGCCGCATCTGCTTCTACCGTTAACTTGACCCTGCTGTTTTCAAGTTTCTCCAAATTAACATTCATGCTATTTCCTCCCCACATCGCTACTACCGGCTTAATTGGTAGTATTAACCTTTTTTGCTAAAAATAAACACGGCTGCCAACTATGTAATTAAATAAAAAATCGAGCGGCAATTCAACTTTTACCGCCCTCGACTTACCAAATTATGGTGCAGGCGGAGAGAGTCGAACTCTCACGGGGGTTACCCACTAGATCCTAAGTCTAGCGCGTCTGCCAATTCCGCCACGCCTGCAGGCGTAAACTGATGAGCCATCCGCGATTCGAACGCGGGACACCCGGATTAAAAGTCCGGTGCTCTACCGACTGAGCTAATGGCTCACACTCTCGTCACATTGAGTTATTATAGCAGAGAGACTTTATTTGGTCAAGGCTTTTTTGAAATTTGTTTTCCTAACCAAAATTCTCGTGTATAATGGAATCAGTAAATAGAAGGAGCGGTGAGCGTGAAAGAAATCCCACGCCGGTATTGGCGCAATTTAGACATCCCTCTTATTCTCGTTGTCCTAGGATTAATCCTGCTCGGACTGGTCGTAATCTATTCAGCTTCAGCCTCAAGAATGTTAAATCTTAATGTGGATCCTTTTTACTATGTTAAGAGACAAGCTGTTGCGGGTTGCGCAGGCATCATTGGTCTGATTGTGGTGCTTTCCATCGATTACCGCGCCTGGCGCCGCTGGACTAAAATCAGCTATCTTGGTACTGTCCTGGTACTGGCAGTAATTCTCATAGCTGGAAAAGTGGCCCAGGGTTCCCAGCGCTGGCTCAGTTTTGGCGGATTTAATCTCCAGCCATCCGAGCTGGCCAAAATCGTGATGATTATCGCCTTAGCGCACCTGCTGGAAAAAGAGAGCAGTATCGAAGGCCGAAAGATTCTCTACCCGTTTTTCTTGATTGGAGTCCCGATGG
>JAAYLQ010000031.1 GCA_012521805.1 Bacillota bacterium | reverse complement strand
TCAACTAGCCCCTGGTGCATTCTGGATTCCGCTGCTTTTATTTTTACATCGAGGCGTTGATCAAAAGGACAATTGTTTAGATCAATGCTGTGGATCATTCTTAATCCTTTTGCCAGAAGTCGAATCAAAAGCGGCAGTTCCCTGCCAAAACTTTGGTCACAGGCAGGCACACCCTCGGCTTCTGTCATAAGCAGATACTCATAGTCACAATCACTGATAAATAACAGTACCTTTGGTACAGGAAGCTTTCCTGCTAACCACTTGAGAACCTGCGCTTCTCTTTCAATGCTCATCTTCAGCTGCTGGGGCATGATTTTCAGATAGCGGTTCTGCCCCTGCTGATCCATCAGCCGGTACAAATATGCTCCCGATTCACCGAGAGTAATCTGCTGCCAGACCCCTGCTCCAATCTCTGTTCGTAAACTGCTTGGAAGAGCAGCTAAATTCCACTGCTTCACCATTAGTCTCTGCTCCTTAAGAACCCCCTCAACTAACTGAGGGGGAGGTAGTATTAGCGTTCTGTAAGGGTTAGAAAAATATCAAAATCGCCGATTCGAGTTTTCAGCGGTACTACCAGCGCTCGCGGTGTAGCCATGGAGAGGGACACATTTTGTCCAATAATGATCTGAGGCGGGACAATATTGCAGTTATAATTGTTCGTATTTAAATGGGTCATGGCATTACCGCTGATGATATTAGCGACCTCGCCAAGGGCGGAAGCGACAAAGCTGTCCAGTTCTTCTAATGCCATCCCAGACATGATTTCCACCATTTTTAAAGTCATCTCTTTCGGAAAACTGTACAGAATTGAGCCCAGCAGATCACCAGTTACGCCGATTACAACACTCGCTTCTTTGCTGGGAATCAACTCATCGCAAGCCCACAGCTCTCCTCGGTGAGTTTCCAAATCCATCATCAGCTTAAACACATCCCTAGCCGCTCTGACAAAAGGATCAACATATGCTACCTTCACTGTCCCTCACCTCCCTGCTCCCGAACCCAAGCACCGATTTTCTGATCTGATGCTGCCACATGCATAATCAGCCAGGTCATCAGCTTACCACCAAACTCCTGAACCAACTCCTGAGTGAAACCTTCTTCTTCAAACCGCACCGCATACTGGTTGATCATCGCCCTAAACTTAGCATGGATTTCTTTATGTTCCTCATATTCCGGGTATTTAATCTGGCGCTGGTAAGCTTCCTCATCTTCGAAATGCTCCACCACATAATTCTGCATAAACTCCAGCGTTTCTTTTACTTTATCGGTTTTCTGCTCCCAATCTCCCTTTTGCTGTACAGACTGGAGAAAATCCGATACCCGCTGAAATAATTCCCGATGCTGATCGTCGATCAAATCAACACCGATGCGGTACTTCTCCTTCCACATCATCCTGCCTTTATCCCACCTTTCTGCCTAGATTGCCTTTACCTAATCTGCACATACACCTTCCGGGTTCTCGGACCGTCAAATTCAGCTAGATAAATTCCCTGCCAAGTTCCCAACTGTAGTTCACCGTTATCAATAATTAAGTTGAGGCTGCTGCCCATCAGAGAGGCCAGCACATGGGCTTGGGAATTGCCTTCCATATGTCGATAACCGGGATCATCAGCTGGAACCAGTTTTTCTAAAATGTAGATCATATCCCGGGCTGCATCCGGATCAGCATTTTCATTAATGGTCAACCCTGCTGTTGTATGGGGGCAAAATACAACACAAATACCTTGGTTAACCCCGGAATCCCGGACTAGACTGCGAATTTGAGCGGTAATCGGGACAAATTCGTACCGACTGTTTGTCCTCACGCTGAACTGTTCCATCGTCACCCTCCTCCAACCCAGATTTTACTATCATGGATTCGCTGCTGGGAACAGAAGTACCTCTTAGTGAATTAACTTACAATGTTGATATACTGACGCCTGGTTATCAAATAGAAAATGCCGTACACCAATCCGTAGCCCAGGTACATAGCAGCAGAAAACTTCAGCACGATCAGATAAGAATTTTCAACAGCAAGCATGCCGGAAAACACCATTGTGTCAGCACTTTTCATGGCAAAAATGCTGTGAAGAAAACCCAGCAGCAGGGGGATAAAGAACACCGGCAGCAGCCGCTTAGTAATTACTCTAGCTTCTTGCTGCGGTCTGATGCCAATTTTGCGCAGAGTCTGATACAGATGGCGCTCTTCCTGCGCAGCCATGATCTGCTTAAAGTACAGTAGGCTTGCGGTCATCAGGATAAAGACAATGCTCATAAAGAACCCGATAAAGCAGACCAATCCGAAGTTTTCCAGGGCATCGATATAGTGATTGTAAGCGAGGCGATAGCTGCTGACCCGTCCAGCCAAAACTTGATTCAGCCTGCGGTTTAAATCATGGGAGCCTAAGGGATTTTCATATTTAACCACCGTCACCCGATCAAAGGGGCTCTTGCCGGAATCTGTGGTGATAATGTCGCCATTTTCCATTAGTGCTGTAAAATCTGAGTCGTTCACAACAACTGTGTAGTACGCTCCAAAATCCGTGATATCTAAATCCATGCATGCAGTAACCGTCAAGCTCGAATTTGAAAAATCAAGTTTTCTGCCAACCCATTCTTTTTCCAGCAGTTCATTGTTACCAGTTCTTACAGCTAGTACAGCTTCCCCCTTTCCAACGTCAGCCTGGGGATAGCGCTCCCGAGCAGCCCTCAGCAGTTGGTTGAATTCCGATTGAGGGTAAATCCGGTAATACGTGTCCGGAGTGCCAAACTCCCATTCTGCCGCGACAAACATATCGGTTCTTGGCCGAGCTTGATATCGATAGGTGGTATGTTCCATGATCACTGCCACATCATGCTCTGCAAAAGCCGCCCGCACATCATGGAGAACTTGTTCGTCATTGGTATAGAAATACAAGTCATAGCCTACTGCATCATAGGTGCTCTTTTCCACTGTGGCATATAAAGTATATCCCGATGCGATCACAGTCACTGCTACCGCAGACAGAACCGCAATTGCTGCCATCAAGCCGCTGATTGACTTGAGCCGATGATTAAAAGTGGAAACGGCGATCAGGTTGTCTCCGCGGTAATAGCTTCGGCGGTTCTGGAGCCAGCTCAAGATTTTCGGCAGACCGCCGCGGAAAAACAAAAAGGTCCCCACAATTACTAAAACTAGGATTGGCAGCGCTAACATCATCAGCAGCAGCGGATCCCTCCACGCTGCCAGATAATATCCTGTGCCCATCAGCATGAGCGAGAAAAGCAGCAGCAGAATTGAACCCTTAAATCTAGTTTCCGGCATTTTATTAGCCTTAAACAGATCAATCAGCTCAAATCTGCCGATTACCCATCTGCCGGTTAAGCCAATCACCCCGAAAACCAGCAGAAATGGGACAACAGTTAGATAGACCACCTTAGGTGCAGTGCTGAACTCGACATCACCCACAAAGTGAGTCAGAGTTAAATTGAGCAGAATCATGGCAATCAGCTTGGAAGCAAAGATTCCCACAGCGAGCCCAACCACCAGCGCCGCAGAACCGACAATCATCGTTTCAACAAAGAGCAGCCATCCAATTTTACGATTGGTCATGCCGAACAAAGAGTAGGTTGAAATTTCTTTTTTCCGTGCTCGAATAAAACTGTTATTGGAGCTGATTAAGAAAAAAGCTACAAATACAAAGATCACAACCCCAAAACTGATCAGCATCGCTCGGTAGCGATCGCTGTAAGTAAACTTAGCCATCACCTGGTCATTATACATAAGGGCTAGGAAGGAGTAAACAGTAAAAACGCTGAAACTGAGGGCAAAAAAGTACATCGCGTATTTTGAAAAACTGCGCTTGATATTACGAATGGCTAAAGTAATCAGCTTCATTATCGGCACCTCCCAGCACACTCATTACATCAATAATCGCATCAAAAAACTGTCTTTTGCTTTCCCCAGCATACAGCTCATTGTAAATTTCCCCATCGCGAATAAACATAATCTTTTGACAGTAGCTGGCGGCAAAGACATCATGGGTTACCATCAGAATTGTCGCTTGATACTTTTGATTGATCAGCGTGAGCAAATCCAGGAGCGCCCTGCCGGATTTGGAATCAAGATTGCCGGTGGGCTCATCAGCCAGAATAATTTTGGGATTGGTGATCACCGCCCGGCAGGCAGCAGCCCGCTGCTGTTCACCACCGGAAACCTCATAAGGATACTTATCCAGCACACCGGTGATGCCCAGATCATGGCTTAACCGAGCTAGTTTTGCTTCCATCTCCCTAACTTTATAGCCATGCAGAGCCAGCGGGAGAATGATATTTTCTTTTAAAGTCATTGTTTCCAGGAGATTATAATCTTGAAAGATAAACCCGATATTTTTGATCCGGTGCTGCGCCAGCTGATTCTTATTTAGTTTAGTCAGATCCTGGCCGTCGATAATGCACCTGCCGGTTGTTGGCCGGTCAATACTTCCGATAATATTCAACAGCGTGGTCTTTCCTGAACCGGAAGGCCCCATTACCCCAAGAAATTCTCCCTTTTTCACCGAAAAGCTGATATTGTTCAGGGCGCGAAACTGCTTGGCAGATCGCTTTGTTCCATATACTTTGCTGATATTCTCCACCCGCAGAATTTCCATCTGCACTACCTCCTCATCACTTGATGAGTTTATTATAGCTGAGGCAAACCGCCGGCAAAATCGTTTCAGCTTACATTCTACCGCGGCAACCTTACATTTTTGTCACATCATGGAGGGTGGCAGATTCACTGAAGGAAAGGTAAAAAACCGCATACTCCCCATAATGGGAATCGCAGGTCAGATCATGACCAAGCAGATCTGCCAGCTTCTTGGCTAAATATAAGCCGTAACCAGTAGCGCTGCCCCCAGACCGCCCTTCCGAAGAGGTATAGCCTTTGTTGAACACCTGTCCCAAATCTTGAGGCGCAATTCCTGGGCCGGTGTTTTTGACCCCAATTGTCACTCGATTTTTGTCTGCTGTAGTGGAAATCGTGATTTTCCCGCCCTCCGGCGTATACTTAACAGCGTTAGAAATCAATTGGGTGAGAATATAAGTACTCCATTTGGGATCTGTCAGAACCTGTGCCTCCCCGCCGCTGATTCTGATATCCAGCTTCTTATAGCTGAACAGATTGGAATAGCCTTTGAGGGCACCAGCGATCAGGGCCTTAGTGCTCACCCTGCTGATTTTATAGTCCTCATAAAAGCTTTCTGACTTCAGCTCATAAAACACTTTCTGCACCGCTTCTTCAATCGCGGTTAACTCCTGATCCAGTCTCCGATAATCCCCAGATAAACTCAGATCCGGATTGTCTAAAATCAGCCTAGCTGCGGCAATCGGCACCTTCACATCGTGCAGCCATTTAGTGATAAAATCCAGCTGGGCCGCAGATTTAGTGCGGATCCCCGCTTTAAACTCTTCATACTCTAAAGCTAATGCCCTGATTTTTTCCACCAGCACCCGGTCAGTGGGATAGCTGAAATGGCTGAAATCACTTAACGGGTTATCCCTGAGGTGTTTGAACAGCTTATTAAACCGATTGCTGAAACTGATGTAATCTACAGCTGCAAAAACCAGTAACAGCAGCAGCCATCCAATCAGAATATAGCGAGCATTAGACTCAGTCAGATTTAGACCCAGATCCAGTTTATAGACTGCCCAGGCAAAACCAAAGGCTGTTAAAATAAAGAGATAAACCAGCCAGCGCTCATGGAAATAATCTTTCACCCTCATTTTAAAACATATCCTTCCCCTTTGACTGTTTTTATGTAGCGATCTAAACCGACTTCAGCCAGCTTCCGCCGCAGCCTGTTGACGTTTACAGTCAAAGTATTGTCATCAACAAAGCTCTGATCATCCCAGAGCGCTTTCATAAGATAAGCCCGACTGACTGTTTTCTGCTGATTGCGGATTAGGACCGCCAAAATCTTTGATTCATTTGGCGTCAGCTCAATTTCATGCTCACCGCAGAAAACAGTAAGCCGCTCCGGATCGAGAATCAAATCCTGATACTGGAGCACATTTAAGGACTGATCCTGATAGGCGTAAGCTCGGCGCAGGGCTGCCTGAACCTTGGCAATTAACAGCTCCATGGAAAATGGCTTTTCCAGATAGTCATCGCTCCCCTGCATAATCCCGCGAATTTTATCGCTGTCCGAATCCCGGGAAGAAATGATAATGATCGGCACACTGGACAGCTCCCTAATTTTACTGCACCAATAGAAGCCATCGTAATAGGGAAGATTGATGTCCAGGAGC
Organism: Bacillota bacterium; assembly: GCA_012521805.1. Classification (GTDB taxonomy): domain Bacteria; phylum Bacillota; class Limnochordia; order Darwinibacteriales; family DTU012; genus DTU012. Next base: position 11,931 of record JAAYLQ010000031.1, on the reverse strand, counting down.
ACTAAATGGGGTGCAAACTGGGCAAACTCAGCTAAGATGTTTTGATAATCTGCCGCCCGATAGGTTTGATAACCCCAGCTCTGCAGCTTCTGTTCAATAATCTCAGCTATTGTTTGATCATCTTCGATTATTAAAACTCTGTACATCGATGAACTCACCCCTAATCCATTGGCTGTTAACTAAAGCACCGCCTCCTTGAGGAAACGGTGCCTGTTATCTGTTTAATATTCTAGTTCCACTTCACTACCAGTTACAGTTAACTCCTGTTTGAGAACTTGCTGGCCGGTCAGCTCAGCACTTCTAGCATCCGGCTGCTGTCCGCCAACATAAACCGCAAACTTACCTGGCTCAAGCACACACCTGCCGTCCTCATCAATGAGGGCTAACTGCCTTCTATTTAAGGTAAACTCAACCACCTGCTTTTCCCCGGGCTTGAGTGTGATCCGTTCAAAACCCCTCAGATCCCAGTTCGGAACGGGAACACTGGCTTCTAAGTCCTTAACATAGAGCTGGACAACTTCATCCCCAGTGCGCTCCCCAACATTTTCCACACACACAGAAACCTTAATCTCAAAATCTGTGCCGGCATCCACCTGATCCAGATCTAGGGTAAGATCTGAGTACCTGAACTCAGTATAGCTTAAACCGTAGCCAAAGGGATAGAGAGGTGTATCGTTAAAGAACCGGTAGGTTCTGTTCTGCATACTGTAATCCTCAAAATCCGGCACCTGATCCAGGGATTTAACAAAAGTTACCGGAAGCCGCCCACCAGGATTGTAATCCCCAAAGATCACATCCGCAATAGCGTTGCCCCCTTCCTGACCAGGATACCAGGCTTCAATAATCGCGGGAATATGTTCCTGTGCCCAGTTAATTGCCACAGGACTGCCGTTAAACAATACCAGTACAATCGGCTTGCCAACTGCATGGACCGCCTTTAAGAGCTCCTCCTGCATTCCCGGCAGATCTAAACCAAGTTTATCTCCGCCTCCATCGGACGCTGCAGACGCTCCCTGCTCACCCTCTAACTTTGGTGAGAGTCCCATGCACATAATGACCACATCCGCATGTTCAGCTGCAGTCAAGGCTTCAGCAAAACCAGCGGTCGGCTGTCTGCCCCAAGCGGATGGTTTCGTGTTGGCTAAATCACAGCCGGGGGCGTAGTAAACCCGTGTGTCCGGATTAACCGCTCCTTGAATGCCAGCTAAAACCGGCACGTATTTTGAAGCAACTCCAAAATAATTGCCGATCAGCACATCTCGGCTGTCCGCATTAGGTCCAATTACCGCGATCGACTTGATTTTGTTTTTATCCAGCGGCAGCAGTGAGTTTTCGTTTTTCAATAGAACAATTGATTCCCTTGCAGTCTGGCGCGCCAGCTGGCGGTGCTCCTCACAGTCGTTAACTGTGTAGGGAATCTGATTGAAGGGCACCATCTCTTCCGGATCAAACATTCCTAGTTTAAAGCGCGTTCTCAGCAGCCTTCTTACTGCCTGATCGATAGTTTCTTCCTTAATTAAACCCTGCTCCACTGCTTCACCAAGGTGTTCAAAGACCCAGCCGCAGTTTAAATCACAGCCATTATTCACCGCCACAGCAGCAGCCTCGGCCGGAGTATCCACCACTTTATGGTCTGCGTAAATATCTTTAATCGCGCCGCAGTCAGATACCACATGGCCTTCAAAGCCCCACTCTTCCCGCAGGATTTTCTGGAGCAGTTTTTCACTGCCGCACGCCGGTTCACCGTTAACCCGGTTATAGGCACCCATTACCGATTCAACTTTAGCTTCTTTCACTGCATCGCGAAACGCCGGCAGATAAGTTTCCCGCAGATCTTTCTCGCTGACAACCGCGTCAAACTCATGGCGCTTCATCTCTGGTCCGCTGTGAACAGCAAAATGCTTAGCACAGGCAGCTGTTTTCAAGTAGCGGGGATCATCCCCCTGAAGTCCCTTGATAAATGCTACTGCTAATCTTCCGGTTAAATATGGATCCTCTCCGTATGTTTCCTGACCCCTGCCCCAGCGGGGATCCCGGAAGATATTAATTGTTGGCGACCAAAAAGTTATCCCTTTATAAATACCCCGATCCTCATGCTTCCGGGAAGCATTGTATTTAGCCCTGCCCTCAGTGGCAATTACCGATGCCACCTGATGCAGCAGTTCTTTGTTGAAGGAAGCTGCCATACCGATTGCCTGGGGAAAGATTGTTGCCACTCCCGCCCGAGCTACTCCATGGAGAGCCTCATTCCACCAACAATACTCGGGAATACCTAAGCGGCCGACCGCTGAAGAAAAGTAGAGCATTTGGCTGATTTTTTCCTCCAGCGTCATGCGGCTGAGGAGATCATCAATCCGCTCCTCTAGCGGCCGATCAGGCTGTCTAAAAATAGGAACTTCACTCACAAGCACCGCACTCCTTTCCAAGATCTACCTATTGTATTCCCGATTTGGATCATCTTTCCTCTTTCCAGCCTCTACTGCAGCTCAGCCAACAGCTTTTCCGCATCGCTCCTTAAAATTTGGTCGATCTCCATTTCTGGATGGGCAAAAGCTGCTGATAATACCTGGAGTGCCTCGTCCCGACGCCGGTGGCTGACCAACACTTTTGCCAGCTGCACCAGATAAGAAGGATTATCTGGATCTAACTCCAGCGCAATCTCAATCATTTCCAGTGCTTTATTGCGGTTGCCGACACTGATCGGCCATCCAGGAGCCTGATCATACAGGCTGCTCAGCACAAAGTACGCATCTGCATACTGATCATCAATTTCCAGCACCCGCTCCATCGCTTGCTGCAGCGGCTTGATCATAAACAAACTGTTTAATATTCCCTTAGTTTGACCAATTCTGCCAATTAATGCCCCCTGCCAGTAATAAGCATGGGGATTGTTTGCATCTGCTGCCACCGCCCGATCAGCATACGCTTTGCCTGTTTCAAACCAATTTAACTTGTTATCCTCACTCCGGTCTCCTAAATATAGATAAGCTTTAGCCAGGGACCACAAGAGCTCCGAGTTCTCTTCAGTCTGAGCCAAGAAAGCTTCCAAAAGCTCAATCGCCCTTTCAATATTTGGCACCTCCTTGGTTGCCAGCAGACTATGAGCTTCCGCTAAAATCTCTGGGTTACTGCCGCCAGCTGCAGCACCAGCGGTCAGCATCAGGATGCACAGTCCCACCCATAGGCTTCTCATCAACTTGTTCATCAATAGGCCTCCTAACATTAGTGTGATATCCCTAGGTTCTCCTCGAGCAAAACCATTCCCTTCGCACCAAAACTGGTTCACAAGTACTAAAATTACCTTTATTTCCCGGGTAATATTATTCTTTTGTGTTTCAACTGCTTGACTCTAGTATTCTCCAAGCCTATAATATTAACTAATGAATGAAAATGATTTTCATTTGCATAGCATGTTGTAAAAATGAATCATGGGGGTATGTTTGTGAAAGCGGTCGTTAAGTCAAAGCCTGAGCATAAATGCTTATACGATGTCCAAAAAAACTGCTGCTGCAGAGTAGTGGCAATGCCGGAGCATCCGTTACTGGACAGCCTGGGAATCTGCAGCGACGCCCTGATTACTGTCCAAAATAAATACCGCTTTGGTGGCCCTGTTTTGCTCAAGATCGATACGGCAACCGTTGCTTTAGGCAAAGACATTGCCAGGCAGATCTTAGTTGAGGAGGTTGCCAGCTGATGTCTTCGTGTCACCAGATCCAAACAGATACACGCGTATTCGAACTAGAAAACAAAATTCTCTTAATCGGCAACCCCAATGTGGGTAAAAGTGTGTTTTTTACTGAACTGACAGGTATCCATGCCATCAGCTCCAACTACGCGGGAACCACCGTGACTTATATGGAAGGTGAACTTGTGCTTGACGGCACAAACTATACCCTGATTGATGTGCCGGGAATCTACTCCATGACCGCCTCGTCAGAGGCAGAAGCAGTGGCAGTGCAGTTCATGGAAAGCGGCGCTGTGGCGCTGCTCTGTGTTTTAGATGCCAGCAATTTGGAGCGCAATTTGCGGCTGGGACTGGAACTGCAGAAATACGGTATCCCAATTGTTTATGCTTTGAACCTGATGGATGTGGCTGAGCGCCGCGGTTACGAAATTGATGTCAAACTCCTGGAGCAGGAGCTGGGCTGGCCGGTGGTGCCAACAGTAGTGGTCAAACAGCAGGGCCTCAAAGAATTAAAAACTGCCCTCAAGTCTGTGATCAGCCGGGAGGACAGCGGGGAGGTTAGCAGCAAACCGCTGAACTTTGACACCCGGGTCCGGGCTCGCGAAATAACCTGCAAAGTGAGGAAACACAACAACTCAAGCTTAAGCAGGTTAGATCGTTTAGGCAGCAGGATGATGCAGCCCTTCCCTGGAATCCCCATCGCGATTCTCGTAATGCTGTTAAGTATCGGCGTAGTGGTGGGGGCAGGAAAGGCGTTAAGAGCAGTCCTGCTGCTGCCCCTGGTGAATCAGGTTCTCGTGCCATTCTTCCGCACTTTGTTTACGTCCTTTATTCCTGAAGGGATGCTGCTGAACATTTTAGTCGGAGAATATGGGATCTTTGTGATCAGTTTTGAGTGGATTATCGCCCTGATTCTACCTTATGTGTTCTTATTTTATGTGGTCTTTTCTTTCTTAGAGGACTCAGGCTACCTGCCTCGGGTGAGCGTTCTTTTTGATAATATTATGCGCAAACTGGGCGTCCAGGGCGGCAGTCTGATTAATATCGTGATGGGTTACGGCTGTGCTGTGCCGGCAATCATCGGCAGCCGGGCGGCCAGCTCCCGGAAAGAGCGGCTGATCATCAGCACCGCAGTCTGCTTTGCTGTTCCCTGCATCTCCCAAACAGGAGCTTTAATTAGTCTGCTGGGGAATTACTCAGCCTGGCTGCTGGCAGCCATGATCCTCTTCTCCCTGCTGATTATGGTTACCGCTACTCTGATCGCAGGCAGACTGATTGACGGTACAGTAGAACCTTTGATTATTGAAGTGCCGAACCTGCTGATTCCGGAACCCAAAGCCTATACCAGAAAACTGTTGATCCGGATGAAGCACTTTGTCTATGACGCGGAGCTGCCGATGCTGCTTTCAATTGTGATCGCAGCCTTACTCAAAGAAACTGGACTGCTGGACGCAGCTGCTGTATATGCTGAACCGATCGTCAGCCGCTGGCTCGGCCTGCCTTCCGAAGCAGTAATTGCCCTGATCTTAGGGATTGTGCGCCGAGAAATGTCAGTTGCACCACTGCTGGCATTAAACTTAACGCCCCTGCAGGCCTTCGTGGGTGCCACAGTCGGGCTGCTGTATTTACCCTGCCTGAGTGTCTTCGGCGTTTTAACCAAAGAATTCAGCGTCAGGGTTGCGGTAACCATTTCGACCCTGACGATAATTTCAGCGCTGGTCCTCGGCGGTCTGATCAATCAGGCAGCGCACTTGTTTATTTAGCCTGGTCAACACCAACCTGGCTGGGAGGGAACATCAGTGGGAAAAGGGATTGTCCGCATCACACAGCAAATTGAATACTGGGCAGCTGCTAACCCCCTTGTTTATCAGCTTGCTGCCCTGTACTACAAAGATATTATCCGCAGAGAAATCACCCTCGCCCAAATCGGTCCCAGCGACCATGTTCTCTGTATTGGCGGCGGACCCTGCCCTTTTAGTGCAATCCTGCTGCACCAATTTACAGGGGCTAAGGTTACGGTTATCGACAACGATCTGCGGTGCATCCAGCCCGCTCGCGAACTTTTAGCCAGGTTGGGGTTAATTAATGAAATTGCCGTCCTGTACCAGGACGGCTGCAGCATTGAGCTAACGGGATATACAGTGATCCACACTGCTGCCCAGATTTCTCCCCTGGATCAGATTCTGCAGCAGATCAGAACCTCTGCAGATCCAGGAACCAGAGTGCTGATCCGCACTCCCAAGGGCAGGCTGCAGCGGTTCTACTGTGAAGGCTTTTGGGAGCTCGATTCCAGCCGCTGCAGAGCTGTAGCTCACAAAAAAACCCGCAATCTTGACAGCACTTTACTACTGATCAAAGAAGGAGCAGTGCTATGCTGAAAAAATTGATCCTCTGGCTGACTGCCGGCCTTTTACTTCTAATTCTTTTCCTGCAGATTGATCTGGACGAGCTTCACTACAGCCTGATCCAAATCGACTGGGCAGTAATTGGCGCTCTGCTCAGCCTGCAGATTGTGACCCAGCTGCTGCTGAACCGGCAGTGGCAGCGCATCGCCAATTTTGCTGGCATTAAACTTTCCTTTGGGCGCATGCTGTATATCAATGCCCAGGGTTCAATCATGGAAGCAATCACGCCGGGAGTCAAGGTAGGCGGTGAAATTACCCGGGCTGTCCAGATCGCCCGCTTCAGCAGCTGTTCCCGCAGCCAAGCTGCGGTAGTGACAGCACTGCAGAAGCTGTTCAGCTTAACCGCTTTTGTATTGATCAACCTCGCCGCAGCTGTCTATCTGTCCAGGCAGAGCACCATTCTTGATAATTCCTTAGTCCGCCTGGCTGTTTACACAGCCCTCGGACTGCTGTTAACTGTATTTTTGCTGATTTTGATTATGTCGCACAAAAAACCGCCCAGCCACCCCTGGTTAGGTGCAGTCCGGCGGTTTTTCACAAACCTGTTAGAACAGATTCATTTATTTGAAAACAATAAAAAGGAGCTGGCAATTCAATTTGCCCTTGCCTTGCTCATCTGGCTGCTGTACCCGATTAAATTATACCTGCTCGTTTGCCAATTTCAGGCTGACCCGCCCCTGATTTATATCGCCAGCATTACCTTTATCGCCTACTTGATCGGAATGCTGCCCCTGTTTCCAGGCGGCTTAGGTGGGTTTGAAGGCACCATGAGCAGCCTGTTAACCGGCATCGGCCTGCCGCTGGGCAGTTCAGCAGCGATCACAGTCATTTTTAGGTTTATAACTTTTTGGTTTGTAATTATCTTGAGTTTAGTTTATACAGCAGTTTATAGAATAATACCAAAGCAAATCCCAAACAGAGAAAGAATGTTGTCTGATGAAAGCTAACCAATTAAAAAGCATGATCCCCAATTTCCTCACGATCATGAATATGAGTTTAGGCATCGGAGCAATATTTCTCCTGCTCCGGCCTGGTACCGAGCAAACCAAATTATTCTGCGCAGGACTAATTTTAACAGGCGCACTAATTGACGCCCTTGACGGCCGCTTTGCCCGAAGACTAAATGCAGTTACCAATATGGGAAAACAGCTCGATTCTTTTGCTGACCTGATTACTTTTGGCTTAGCTCCCCTTGCACTCTTGTACGCAGCGGGACTGCTCCGAACTGGATTTGCCGTTCCCTTATGCGCATGGGCCTATCCTGTAGCAGGGGCTTACCGCCTTGCCCGCTATAACCTCGGGGACATTAACAATTATTTCACCGGACTGCCGATTACCGCCGCGGGAATAATTCTAACCCTGTATGCGGCTGCCTTTCTGCTCCTACCAAATCTCTTTGCTTTAGTGAACCCTTTGACCACATCCTGCCTGCTGGCTGTTCTGTCTCTAATGATGGTAAGCAGATTTAAAATCCCCAGGAGTTTCTGGAGCAGCAGATCAAGGTAGATATTTCAAATTAGCATAAAGCTGCTGGAGACAGCGGTTTAAATTCGGCTGCTTCTGCTTTAGAAACTCTTTAATTATTAATGTAGGTAATAACCCCTTTTGAATCAGCGCCCGCTGCCACAAACTTTGACAGGAATCGTAATAATCCTCATCATACCGCGGATAGATCTGCGCCGCTGTGTAAACTATTTCCTCAATTAACTCCCGCTCATCTAAACAATCCAAGACTACAGCATAGTAATAGCAGTGCAAACTGTAGGATTCCAAATAATTACAGGCAAACATTTGATCTGATAATTGATTGCTGCGGGCATAACGGCCGAACTCAGCGAGATTGGCCTCTAGTATGCTTTTAGCCTTCCACAACTCAGCTGGATCTTTGTGTTCCCCTTCCAAACAGCTTAACACTGCTTCCAGATCCGCATTCAGCTTGTTAAGATTTAGCATTCCCATTCCTCCACTCATTCCCTCAGCCTGCTGTTGATCCTTAATTTCTTTTTGCATTATAAACATCCTGCTTATTTTTACAATTTACGAAAGGAATTTTAACATCCCCCAAGAAGTATACTAAGGGAATCTTTACCATTTAACAAAAAGATAAAGGAGGAACTCACAATGCGTCCGCAAAAATGGCTGAAATTATCGATTTTACTAATTACAACAGCTTTAATTTTTGCCATTGGCTGGACCCACGGAGAAAACAAGCGCAGCGACGACAGCGCTGCGTGGGTGGAAGACCTTCTGGCGACTAGAGACGCAGTCAGAAGAAGCCGAATTCCTGCAGTAATGGATTTCCACTGGCAGAAATTCTACTATCAGTATCCAATTGTAGCCAGCTGGTTTGCCGAGGACTATTCCGGCACCATGCGCACCTGGCTGCAGGCTGATGAAGCAGATGCCATCAATCAGCTGGAGCAGATGATCTTTAAAGCAGCCGGAATGGAACTGAACATCACTGCAGTGGCAACCAGTGAAGAGACTGGTGCAGCTTACGATGCAGCAGTCAATGTGTTAGACGGCTCCACTGCCTCGATGTGGCATACCAGGTGGAACGGCGCCGATCGACTGCCGCAGTCGATTACACTAATCATTGACGAGCCGACTGAGGTCAACCAGCTGACCTATGTTCCGCGGCAGGACGGCAACTTAAACGGTGTAATTACCGAATATCTGATCTCGTACAGCACTGATGGTTCTGAATTTACCGAGCTGACCCGTGGACGGTGGAGCTTGGACACCGAAACCAAAATTGTGAATTTTGACCCTGTGGAAGCAACCCATATTCGCTTAACTGCGCTCCAGGGCAACGGCGGTTGGGCTTCAGCTGCCGAAATTCAGCTGGGTATCCGTCACCGCAACCTGCTTCCGGAAGGCATGGAGCGGACCCTGGAAAACCTGCTGGTGCACTATCACCAGATTCGTTCCGAACGGCGCCGGGAGATTCTGACCCTGGTAGAAGATCGGGACTTTGAAGACATCCTGTTTGTTAAGCGGGAGCGTCTGCCCAATAATGAGCTGCAGGGCCACCACATGGTAGACCAATACTTTGGCCACAACCAGATTCCCGGCGGTGGACTGTACATTCTGGAGAATGCTTTTTCAGAAAATCCAACCCTGCGCAATGTGTTAGAAAACTCGGTAGTGGTTAATGGTCCCCGGAAAGGCCAGAAACTGGAAGGGGGAACCTTCATCTCCCCAGATTTAAGCTACTGCGGCACCAAGATCGTATTTGCCTACACCGATGCCAAGCGCAGTAAATATGTCTGGGACGAGGAAACTGTGTTTCACATCTTCAGCGTCAACATCGACGGCAGTGAATTAACACAGCTGACATTCGGGCCTTATAACGATTTCGATCCGGTGTGGCTGCCGGATGGGGATATTGTCTTTATTTCTGAGCGGAGAGGCGGTTTTGGACGCTGTCACCAACGTCCAGTTCCAACCTATACCCTACACCGCATGAGTCCGGATGGCAGCAATATCCGGATGATCAGTTACCATGAAACTAATGAGTGGAATCCGGCAGTAGATAACAACGGTATGATTATCTACACCCGCTGGGATTATGTTGATCGCGGTGCAACCCACATGCACTCAGCATGGATCACCAATCCGGCGGGAGAGGACGCCCGAGCCCTGGTGCTGAACTATCCAATTCCCCAGCGCCATATGTCTAATGTAGGGCATCTGAGGGATGTTCCGCTGATGCAGATGTCGATGCGTCCAATTCCCAATTCCAACAAGATCGTGGCCACAGCAGCGCCGCACCACGGTCAGTTTTACGGTACTTTAATTGTAATCGATCCCGATGTTGAAGATGATGACCATACTTCAACCTTTGTACACATCACCCCCAGCACCGGTGGATTCCCTGAATCCGGCGGGGGCAGCACCAATTATGCAACTCCTTATCCTTTAAGTGAAGAGCTGTTCCTCACGGTATATTCACCAGACAGCGGTGAAATTACAAAATACGGTATCTACCTGCTGAACGTTAAAGATGGCAAAGAAGAGCGGGCTCTGATTTACCTCGACCCTGCGATTTCTGCCCTTGATCCAATTCCGGTCAAACCAAGACCAGTGCCAAATGCGATTCGGGTACCGAATATGCCTGCTGCTCCAGAAGAATGGAACGTCGCAGCCCATCCTGGAGTACCCAGTTCAGCTTGTCCAACCGATCCGGGACTGCCCCTGAGGGAAGAGGCACCGGAAGCAGAAGTATTTGTCGCCAATGTGTACGACACATTAATCCCATTTCCTGAAGATACAAAGATTAAGGAACTGCGGATTTGGCAGGTCTATCCGAAATCAACCGCTCTGGCTGACGATCCAATGATCAGCTATGAAAGCCGCCAGAGCCCCTGGGCAGGCAGAAATGCGAGAGGCTTGATCGGAACAGTGCCTGTGGAAGAAGACGGCAGTGCTTACTTTAAGCTGGAACCAGGAGTGCCAGTCTTTTTCCAAGCGGTGGACGAAAACGGACTGGCGGTGCAGTCAATGCGCTCAGTAACTTATGTGATACCTGGTCAGGAATACTTAAGCTGTCAGGGCTGTCATGAGCCGCGCCACACTGTACCGGCTAACCCAACTTCTATCCCGCAAGCGCTGCTTCGGGAGCCATCTGAAATCGAGATTGAAACAGCACCAGGTGCTCGCCCAATGAGTTTCCCTGTTCTGATTCAGCCGATTTTAGATGACAAGTGCGTCAGCTGCCACAACGGAACAGATCACAGACTGGATCTGCGGGGTATTGTGGGACAGTACAACTGGTATGTGTCTTATCACAATCTGGAACCCTATGTCTTCCTCTTTGATAAGCACTACCGGGGTAATTGGGACCAAACCTACCCCCGAACCGAGCCGGGAATCTTCGGAGCGAGACAGTCGCGCTTGTATCAGAAATTGGCAACAGGCCACGGCGACCTGACTCCTGAAGAGCTGCACCGCTTTGTAATCTGGATGGATTCCCATATCGCGCCCTTCTTCGGCGATTACAATGATGTGCAGGAACAGCTGAAGCGGATGGAAGTCGAACCTGTACTTTACTAGGAGGTGGAGTAAGCATGAAAAAGCAACAGTGGTTTTTGCTCAAGCCGAGTCTGTTGATTGGTCTGCTGGTTTTCACCCTGCTGATTGTCCAGATCAGCAGGGGTGAATCAAATATAATAGCTGGTTCAGCCGATGCACCAGTCTATCATTCACCCTTTGATTTAGCCTATTCGCCCGACGGTAAATACTTAGCTGTTTCCAATGCAACTGCAGCCAGCCTCGATGTTATTGAATTAGGCAAAAGCAGTGTTGCCTGGCAGGTAGCCCTCAACGGGCAGCCGCGGGGTCTGGTCTGGCATGAAAACCAGATCTTTGTTGCTGAATACGGTGCCGGCACAGCAGCGCTGATCGATGCTGATGCAAAGCAGGTGGTCAAGCGCTTTGATACCGGTATGTATCCAGTTGATCTGGCGGTTGCCGGCAATCAACTGCTGGTAACTGACTTTAACGCGAACCAGCTGCTGATTATCGATCTTGAAACCGAAGCCAAGTCGGTGCTGAATCTGCCAGCCAACCCATACTATGTTACAGTCTGTCCCCAAGGCCAGTATGCTTTAGTTGGACAACTCAACCCTGAGGAACCTGATCCAGAAAAATCCCTGACCGCAGCCTCTGCTGTAGCAGTGGTTGATCTCAACAGCCAGGAGCTGGTTGCCGAGATCAAACTGCCCCATGGTTCCTCTAATGTGAGGCAGATTCAGGTCTCCAGTGACGGGAAGTGGGCCTATGTCGCCCATACTTTGGGTAAAACAAATCTGCCCCTGACCCATATCACTAAAGGATGGG
>JAAYLQ010000030.1 GCA_012521805.1 Bacillota bacterium | reverse complement strand
TATATATATATATTACGCCTCGAGACCAAAATTCCTTTTTTTACGTAATTTTTTTCTCGTAATAAATACGGGAAATTTTCTGAGCCTTGCCAGAAGTATCAATATCTACTATAACTCCACAGAGATGGCGATCTCCTTTAGCCACGGAAAAGCGCGTTGGCAGCTGATCAAGAAACTTATTAATCACTGGTTCTCGCTGCATGCCCAGGATCCCATCCATAGGGCCACACATTCCCAAATCAGTTATATAAGCCGTACCGCCTGGTAAGATCCGCTCATCAGCAGTAGGAACATGAGTATGGGTTCCCACTACAACACTTGCCCTTCCAGCCACATACCAGCCGAAGGCCTGTTTCTCAGAAGTGGCTTCTCCGTGAAAATCAATGACAGTAATAGGTGTAACCGCTGCAGTTTCCGCTAACAACTGATCGATTTTCCTAAATGGGCAGTCAAAATCCCCCATGAATACCCGCCCGATCATGCTGATTACAGCCACTTTAACATCTCCCACCTGGGCGTAGTATAAATAGTTTCCAGGCACATTTGGTGGATAATTAGCCGGCCGCAGCAGACGAGCTTCAGCGTCGAGATAGGGATAAATCTCCCGCTTATCCCAAATGTGGTTGCCGGTAGTCAATACATCGATTCCAAAACTGAATAATTCTTCGGATATCTTTTGGGTTAAACCAAAACCTCCGGCTGCATTCTCGCCATTGGCGACTACTAGGTCTGGCTGATATGTGTCGCGAATTTTAGGCAGCATTTCTTTAACTATGTCACGCCCGGGACGTCCACAAATATCCCCTAACAGTACAATTCTCAAAAAGATCCTCCTCTGATACTATAATCAGTCTGCATCCATTGCAGGATATACCGCCAAGCGGCCATCCGATCTAACCCCAATTAACTTTAGCTTAGTATTGTCGTTTAAAGCATCGATAATCAAATCATCAAGTTCTTCGCAGCTGATCAAATCGTCAATAAGGGCAAATTCATCAGAAAAAATCCGTTCAGGAGTTAGATAGTTCGTGATCAATTCTACAATAATGGTTATCTCTTTGCGAAACAGGGAGTTTACTTCCCGTTCAATCACAATTTGGTGCAGTTCGCCCTTTTTTACCAGGGCTATCTGTGCTGAAAGATCATGTTTTGAAGCTGTTAAGCGCTTATGTGCACCAAGATGGCTAACAATCATTTGTTTTAGTTCAGCAAATTCGGCATCAGATATTGATTTTATGTATATGCGGAGTTTGCTCAGTTTGGAGACTGTGTCAAATTCGATTAAACCAACCTGCCAAAATCGCAGCAGCACTCCAATCATCATTTTAACCTGTGGTAAATTACTCTCATCGACTGCCTTCAATTTACGAAACCTCTTTCTGCATTTATGGAGAAAGCCAGGTCTTCACCTGGCTTATTTTGCATATTCAACAGCTCGCGTTTCGCGAATCACTGTGACTTTAATATGTCCTGGATACTCAAGCTCAGCTTCGATTTGCTTGACAATATCACGAGCCATTTTTGCCGCATGCAGATCATCGATCCGGTCCGGTTTAACCATGATTCGAATCTCACGACCAGCTTGAATCGCATAAGACTTATCTACTCCGTCAAAGCCATTCGCGATTTCCTCAAGCCGCTGCAGTCGTTTAATATAAGTTTCCAATGTTTCACGTCTCGCACCTGGACGAGCTGCAGAAATTGCATCAGCTGCAGCAACTAAAACCGCCTCAACAGTTTGAGGTTCATAGTCGCCATGGTGACAAGCCATTGCGTGAATAACATCTTCGTTTTCTTTATATTTTCTCAGCAGATCAATACCAATCTCGATATGCGTTCCTTCTACCTCATGGTCAATTGCTTTACCGATATCATGCAGTAAGCCTGCGCGACGGGCCAGCCGCGGATCAACACCGAGCTCTGCAGCCATAATCCCTGCCAGATGTGCCACCTCTATTGAGTGTTTTAACACATTCTGCCCATAGCTGGTTCTAAACTGCAATCTGCCCAACAGTTTAATCAGTTCAGGATGCAGCCCATGCACATCTGCATCGAAAGTTGCCCGTTCACCTGCATCGCGAATTGCGGCATCTACTTCTTTGCGCGCTTTTTCGACCATTTCCTCAATCCGTGCTGGATGAATCCGACCATCAGCAATCAGTTTTTCTAAGGCTATGCGGGCGATTTCGCGTCTAATTGGGTCAAATCCGGATAAGATCACTGCTTCAGGTGTATCATCAATTATAAGGTCGATTCCTGTGAGTGTCTCCAACGCCCTAATGTTGCGGCCTTCGCGACCAATAATTCTACCCTTCATCTCATCGTTCGGCAGAGAAACTACAGATACTGTAGTCTCTGCAACATGATCTGCTGCAGTTCTCTGAATTGCTAACGAAATAATATTTCGTGCCCGTTTTTCAGCTTCCTCTTTTGCTTGTGCTTCAACTTCTTTTATCATCATTGCAGCTTCATGCTTGACATCATCCTCAACTTGCTTAAGAATGATGTTCTTTGCCTCTTCCGCAGTGAGACCGGACAACCGTTCAAGCTCAGCACGCTGTTCCGCTAAAACTGCTGCAACTTCTTCCCGCAGTTTATCAATCTCTTTTCTGCTCTGATTCAGACTCTCTTCCTTGCGTTCGAGAGAATCACTTTTCCGGTCGAGACTTTCCTCCTTTTGGAGTAGCCTGCGTTCCAGCTGCTGCAGTTCGTTCCTGCGCTCACGGTTTTCCCGCTCTAATTCACTCCGCATCCTATAAATTTCGTCTTTTGCTTCAACAAGTGCCTCGCGTTTCTTAGTTTCTGCTTCTTTTTCTGCTTCAGTAATAATTCTTGAGGCTTCTGCTTCAGCAGAAGAAATTTTTGCTTCAGCAATGGTTTTACGCACTAAATAACCAATTGCTCCAGCAATTACCGCAACGACGACATACTTAATGATTTCCACAAATGGTTCTATGTTGTTCACCTCCTATTGCTGGTATGATTAGATAAAGCCGAGCATAAAACTCGGCCTCAATTACCATAGACCTCATTTATGATTAGAAAACCTCAGTTTTATTTTAGACGTTTTACAGATCAGTGTCAAGGGAGGAGTTAAACAAGGAATCCAGAACTCTGTAGATAACATCCCAGCTAAACCCTCTCCTCTGCAGCAGTCCTGCAATACGCTGATACTGTTTTCGAGCGGGTAAATTCCGCAGCTTTTCTAAACGAGATTTGGCTAATTGAGAAGCTAAATCGTATTCTTTTTCAGGAGAATTCATTACTGCATCAATTATCTCTGGATTAACACCTCTTTGTTCTAATTCGTGCCGAAGGCCATAAACTCCTGTCGGTCGAAAGCGATTGCGGTAATCAATCCACAATTCAGCAGTGGTGTGATCGTTAAGATATCCTATCTCGATCAGCCACTCAATCACTTCCTCAACTTGGTCGGGCGGATATGCTTCACGGTGCAGCCTTTCGCGAAGCTCAGCACATGTATAGTTGCGGTAAGACAGCAGCCTAAGGGCTCGTTCTTTAGGGTTCTTCTCCTCAATTATCTTTCGCTTTTTCATCTGCTTCTGGTTCTTCTTGGATTAACCCATAATGAAGTTTGACTTTCCGCTCTATCTCTTCGCACAACTCGGGGTTTTGTCTGAGAAAATCTTTAGCATTTTCACGTCCCTGCCCCAGCCGCATGTCACCATACGAATACCAAGCACCACTTTTGTTGACAATGTCAAGCTTAGCAGCAATATCTAGAACATCACCGGTATGGGAAATTCCTTCTCCATACATGATGTCAAACTCAGCTTCTTGAAAAGGCGGTGCTAGTTTATTCTTCAATACCCTAACCCTTGTCCGATTTCCCACCGCTTCATTATTCTGCTTAATCATTTCAACGCGGCGGATATCTAATCGAATTGAAGCATAGAACTTTAAAGCTCGTCCACCCGGTGTAGTCTCAGGATTACCAAACATAACACCAACTTTTTCCCGCAGTTGATTTGTGAAAATCACGGTAGAGTTAGATTTACTGATTGCTCCTGTTAATTTCCGCAATGCTTGGGACATTAAGCGGGCCTGGAGACCAACATGGGCATCGCCCATTTCCCCCTCGATTTCCGCCCGGGGAACTAAAGCAGCTACCGAATCCACAACCACAACATCCACCGCTCCACTGCGGACTAAGTGTTCGGCGATCTCCAGTGCTTGTTCAGCATGATCAGGCTG
>JAAYLQ010000184.1 GCA_012521805.1 Bacillota bacterium | reverse complement strand
TCAAATCTTGATGAGCAGAAACTCACTGATTTAGTCAGCTCTATTTCTGAAGTGGGACTGCTTCATCCCATAATAGTTATCGCTGATGGGGAGCGTTACAAGTTGGTTGCAGGAGCACGAAGGCTGGCGGCTTGTATCAAACTCGGTTATGAGAGAATTCCAGCTTTTGTATTAAGTGGAGACGCATCAGTCCGTCAGATCCAGATCATTGAAAATATCCAGCGGGAGGATCTCAATCCAGTGGATCGAGCCGAAGCAGTACAGCTGTTTATTCAGGAGAACAAGCTGTCTGTCCTGCAGGCAAGTAAGCGGCTGGGGGTGCCGCGGACAACGATTAATGACTGGCTGTCAATTCTTGATCTGGATGAAAAATATCAAAACGCTGTAATTAACAACTATTATGGTGGTAGTTCATCATTGACACTGTCGCACGTCGGGTTAGCAAAACGCTTTGCCAGGAAAGTTGGCAGTGAAAAAATGGTAAACACAGTTTTAGATGCGGTCTTGTATTACGGTTTAACCCGAGCTGAAACCCGTCGGATCTTAAAACTAGTCGGTAGTGCCAGGAATTTAAGCATTGATCAGGCTGTGCGGAAGGTACGACTGATTCCCCAAAAGCGGGATGTCAAGGAGGAAACCTCCACTTGGAGTGTGGAGCAGCTGGTTGATTCACTGTCAAAGTCAGGCGATTTCCTGGTTAAAACAAAGCCAGATAACCTCAGGCTGCTCAGTGTAGATCAGCGGCGGGAGGTTGCCAGGAGAGCGAGAGCTCTGCAGAAACTCCTTGATGAAGTTTTAGAAGTTGTTGAGGCACCAAATCTAGAAAGCAGCATATCTTAAGAGGGTGTATATAAACCGATAAATAACGCATATTAAGCGTACATTCCTGTCGGAGGTGCTGCAGATGTTTTTGTGTGACCATGCCAAGGCCCGGACAGATGGAGCTGGTGCCCTTGAGTATTACTGTGAAAAACTAGCTTGGCGCATGGGCTTAGATGGATTAGAGCACTGCAGGAAGTGCCAATACCATACTGAGAAAAGACGAGCTGGCTCGGAGTGAGCCAGCTTAGGGAATGGGGAACTGGTTTGGTTGTTATTAGATGGTTATTAGTAACAGCATATATTGCATTTATTTTTTTATTTTCCAAGAGCCCGGCTTCTAGCGCTGGCTCCATGGCAGCTTGGCTGCAGAATTGGTTCCCATTTCTGCAGCACTATGAGATCGGTTCTGTCGTCATGTATTTACGAAAGTTAATTCATGTCGGCGGATATTTTTTAGCGGCTGTTCTTATCTACGCGGCTGCCAGCATATCTCCCAAGTTAAAAAGATTTCCCTACCAAACAGCTTTTATTTTAGCAGCAGTTTTAGCTGGTCTGGATGAGTGGTATCAGACTAGGCTGGCCCATCGTACAGGCAGCTTGAATGATATCATTATCGATATGGTTGGGATTGTGCTTGGCATCGTCAGCATCAAGGTTTTTCGCGGTTTTCAAAGCAGACAGAAAAAAGCTTCCAGTAACTAATGTGCTGGAAGCTTTTTACCTAGTAAGATACTGCGTTCGGATAAAGTTAGGGAAACATCCTCAAGCTGCTGAATATATGCTTGTTTTTTGTCTAATTCTTTTCGCAGTTGGGCGTTCTCTTCTTTAAGCTGAGCTATTTGATTTCTTAGCGAAATTACTTCACTTTGAGATACGGATGCCATCTTGGACCCTCCCAAAACACGGTTATATGAAAAATTTCGCCGCAATGTGTCAGAATCCTGCTTTTTGACACAAAATATTAAAATAACTCAACGGATTTGGTAACTGTAAGGCATTCAGTTTTTTCCACCGCTTCAGCTATTAAGGCCTCGAGATCATATTGGCTCTCAGCTTCCAGCACCTGATCTATTCTTGGTTTGGTTGCAGGATTTCTAGGTACAAACACAGTGCAGCAGTCCTCGTAAGGAAGAATTGACGTTTCGTAGGTACCGATTTTTACTGCTAAATCAACAATTTCCTGCTTATCGAGGCCGATTAAAGGTCGAAAAATCGGCATATTAGTAACTGCGTTGATAGTGTGGATGCTTTCCATGGTTTGGCTGGCAACCTGTCCAAGACTGTCGCCAGTAATCAGAGCTAGAGCGTTTTCTCTCTTGGCCAGTCTTTCCGAAATTTTCAGCATCAAGCGGCGCATAAGGGTAATGTTCAGTTCTGGGTATTTTGATCTCTGCAGCGCTTTTTGGATCTCAGTAAAGTAAACAACCCACAGCTTAATCTCGCCTCTGCCAGCATAGTTGGCTAGGATTTGTGCCAAATCAATAACTTTTTGCTTCGATCTTTCGCTGGTAAAAGGGTAAGAGTGAAAATGCACTGCTTCGAGATTAACTCCCCGCTTAAGGGTTAAATATCCGGCGACCGGGCTGTCGATCCCTCCCGACAGCAGAAGAAATCCTTTGCCAGCACTGCCTACAGGCATCCCTCCCAGTCCTGGTATGATTGTATGATAGAGATAGGCTGCTTCATTGCGCAGCTCCACATGGAGTTCGATCTGGGGATGGTGCACATCCACTTTAAGGTGGGGAAAATTTCTGAGCACAAAGCCGCCCAGCTCTTGATTCATCTCCATACTGGTGAGGGGAAAGTGTTTATTAGGCCTGCGGGCATTTATTTTAAAGGTACTGCCCTGGGCATTTTCCATCAGGGTTTGTGCTGCTTTTTTAATAGCATCTAATTCCAATTCGGTTTTAAACACAGGCGATAGAGAAACAATGCCGAAAACTCTTTGCAGTGCATCAACTACTGCTTCCCAATTGCTGCTGCAATCTATATAAATACGGCCGTAAGCCTTTTTAATACTCTGGTAAGGCAGATCTTTTAATGCAAACTTGATATTGTTGATCAAAAGGTCTTCAAATTTGGATCTGTTTCTGCCTTTAAGACTGATCTCTCCATATCTGATCAGGATGGTATGATACATAGTGTTCCTCCTTATCCGTAAATGCTGCGGACTTCTGCTACTGAAGCAGCTATTTTTTCCGCGGCATAATCGATTTGAGCTGTGGTCAGCTTTGGTGAAAGCCCGATTCTGATGGTAGCTGCCGCTTCATCAGGTGTAAGGCCAATAGCTTTCAGCACATGAGATATGCTGCTCTTGCGTGAACTGCAGGCGGCTCCCATGGAAACATAGACCCCATGCTGCTCTAAAAAGTGAACCAGGACTTCTCCCTTGATCCCTGCAAATCTAACGCTGATGATGTGATCTGCACCATCGGCAGGGCTGTTGAGCAAACTGTCTGGGATTTCCAGGAGCTGCAGAATCAGACGGTCCTTTAGCTCAGCTACGGCAGCCTTATTTTTTTCAAATTCTTTAAATGCCAGCTCGCAGGCTTTAGCCAAACCGACTATTCCCGGCAGGTTCTCAGTTCCTGAACGCAGCCCGCCTTCTTGACCACCTCCAAAAAGGAGTGGTCTTAAAAGGAGTCCGTCTTTAATATACAGTAACCCCGTACCCTTTGGACCAAATATCTTGTGTCCGCTGACGCTGAGCAGATCAATTTTGCTGCCTTTAATATCGATCGGTACTGAACCTAAAGCTTGGCAGGCATCAACATGGAAGACAATTTTCTGCCGCCGGTTTCTATTGGCAGCAGCGATAATCTGCCCAATCTGTTCAACTGCTTGAATTGAACCAATTTCGTTGTTAACTAACATAATGCTGATTAAGGCAGTATCGGGACTGATTGCCTCCGCTACACTTTGAGGATCAATTTTACCCCAGCGGTCCGCAGGCAGTCGGCTAACCCGCCAGCCGCAGCTTTCCTCAAGGTGAGCGATGGGATTTAAAACAGATAAATGCTCAATTTTTGAGGTGATGATATGCCCAGGTTGGTATTGGGCATAAGCATACCCCAAAATTGCTAAATTGTTAGATTCAGTTCCACCGCTGGTAAAATAGAGTTCGTCAGCTCTTACGTTGAACAGCTGAGCTAAAAATTTGCGGCACTGAGATAACACCGACTCGGCTTCAATCCCCAGGCGGTGGGGTGATGATGGATTGCCAAACTGTGTCTGCCAGTAGGGTTCCATAGCAGCCACAACCTGCGGATCTACAGGTGTTGTAGCACTGTTATCGAGATAAACTTGCAACAATATCCCCTCTTATTTCTTAAGATCTTCTTGGATTTTCTCATCCTGAAATACTCGGCATTTCTTCGCCATCGACTGAGCTGAATCCTTCATCAATAAAAAAGGAGCCTGACATTGCGCGGGTCAGAGCCCCTTAAGGCCTATTCCACCTTGGCAGCTTTTGAACTTGTCCTGGAGAACAGCCAGGCAGTAAAGGCAAACCAGGCAGTGAAAATGATAAAGGCAGGTAATGGATAAAACCAGCTTTGAAAATCAAAAAGTCCAATATTATGTACTGTATAGGCAAAGCCAAGGGCCATTAACCCCCAGCTGATAATGTATAACCATAAAAAGATGCGGCGGCGGGGAATGAAATATAGAAACAGCATAATAACAAGGGTCCAGCCTAAAGGCGATAGAGCATGATGGCCCAGCACATAGAAAATTCCTTGGTTTTTAAAGCGGATTAACCCAAGTATGTTTTGCAACAGAGTTACATTAACAACATCACCTAGACCCCCGACTAAAAATCCGTACATCAAGTATTCACGGTACTCATTCTTAGGGATCATAATTAAAGTTAATATTAGGGTTGCAAACAAAAAGACAGGATAAGCAAGCTCAATCGCGGTCATATCCATACCTCCTCGTATATTAAGATTTAGGGAGATCATTTTAGGTTCTTTCTCCCTCTAGAACCTTGAAAACTAAATAAGCAAATTTAGACTTGGATCCTGACGTATATCCCTGGATAATAGAATCATGGAAAAGGATCTATCTGGGAAAAGACTTACGCCTCCTGTAGCTTGACTACATTTGTA
>JAAYLQ010000183.1 GCA_012521805.1 Bacillota bacterium | reverse complement strand
AAGAAAATGTACCCACATTTTACGAGCTGGTGTTTTCTACTCGTTCTATTAAGCGATCAAGCCAGCCGAACTCAATATCTTCAATCAAACCACTGTCAACAGCAGAAGCTACAGCTGGATCGATGGGAATCCTTGCCAGAACCTCTAGATTGTGGTCAGCTGCGATTTCATCGATATGGCTTTCACCAAATATTTTAATTTCCTTACCGCAATCAGGGCACTGCACATACGCCATGTTTTCCACTATCCCTAATATAGGTACATTCATTAACTCTGCCATTTTCACTGCTTTTGCCACAATAGTAGCTACCAGCTGCTGGGGTGACGTTACGACAACTATTCCATAAACCGGCAGTGATTGAAAAACTGTCAGAGGAACATCACCTGTTCCCGGCGGCAAATCCACAAACATATAATCGATCTCACCCCAAATCACATCAGACCAAAACTGCTGAATTGCTCCTGAAATCAGCGGACTGCGCCATACTACAGGATCGGTCTCGTCTTCCAAAAGAAAATTTACTGACATGATTGCAATGTCTGTTTTACTCTTGATCGGCAAAATTCCCTGTTCAATCCCAACTGCCTTGTCTCGGATACCAAAAGCGGTTGGGATCGAGGGACCGGTTATATCTGCATCTAGAATAGCTGTCCTGTATCCTTTCCGGTTCATCTGAACAGCCAAGGCCGACGTTACCAGTGATTTGCCAACGCCGCCTTTACCACTGACAACAGCTACCACCCTGCGAATATTGCTCAACTCATTTTGTTCGATCTGGAAAATTGGCTTTTTTTGGTTTTCCATTTGAATAGGCCTCCTCAATTCTACCAGCGCGCATTGTCCTCATCCACATCTGTGGTGTTCTGTGCTGCAATTACAGTTTTCTCACACAGGCATTAATTGTCCTGCCTCTGTACGGTAATGCGGGCAACATTCTTAATCTGAACACACTCAGCTTGAATTAATCCTTCACTATCAATTAATCTGACGGTTTCATATTCCTTAACTGTTAAAATCTGTTTTTGACACAAATGTCAATAAGTGTGTGCAAAAAAGGAGATTACCATAGTACAGCGAAATAAGCCTTAACTGTAAAAAGAGGTGACATTAATGTGTGGTCGTTTTACTCTAACGAGTGATATGGACATACTGCTGTATCGATTTGCTGTTGGAATGCCCGCTGATTTTAACTATCTACCTAGGTACAATATCGCACCGACACAACCAGTCCTCGGGGTAGTTTATGAAAACGAACAGAAAACTCTGAAAAACTTTCGGTGGGGATTGATTCCCTCCTGGGCCAAAGACATGAAATTTGGGTCCAAGATGATCAACGCCCGCAGCGAAACACTGTCCGAAAAGCCCTCTTTCAAGCACCTAGTTAAAAGGCAGCGCTGTTTGATCCCAGCGGACGGTTTTTACGAATGGATCCAAACCTCAATACCAAAACAGCCAGTCTACATTAGGTTAAAATCAAACGAGCCATTTGCCTTCGCTGGATTGTGGGATCAATGGCAGTCGCCTGCAGAAACAATATACTCATGTACGATAATCACTACCGCGGCTAACAGCTTAATTCAATCTGTGCACCACCGGATGCCAGTAATTCTCACTCCCAAACAAGAAGAAATTTGGCTGAACCCTGAGATCCAACAATACTCTGAGCTGGCACCACTATTCCAGCCGTATCCCAGCGATGCAATGGAAATGTTTCCTGTCAGCCTGTTAGTTAACTCTCCCCGCAATGACAGTCCAGAATGTATTCAGCCAATTTAAGTCACAGATATTGGATTCCGCAGGCACCAGCTTACTGTGATATAATTGTTCTGGAAGAAAGGAGAGTTAATCTCAATGGATATTGATCTAGGGTTATCACAGCCCAGCGATCTTCCCCAAATTTACGATATTATGGAAGAAGCGTTTCCTCCTGCGGAAGCAATACGATTCAAAGACTTAAAACGGCTGTATCATAATCCTAAGTATAAGATTTTGGCGATTAAAAATCAGATTGGCAAACTGAGCGGATTTTTGACATTGTGGAATCTAATTGGGTTTAATTTTGCGGAATACTTCGCTATCCACAAGAATTTGCGCGGCAGAGGCTTAGGCTCTGCTGTCTTAAAGCAGTTTTTGCGCAGAACCAAAAAGCCTTTGGTATTGGAAGTAGAGGCGTTTAATACTGAAACCGCTAAACGCAGGGTTAAATTCTACCAAAGTTTAGGATTCAAACTGAACGACATTACCTATATCCAGCCTCCCCTGCGGGAGCACGATGAACAGATTCCCCTTACAATCATGAGCTATCCGAGCTTGATCCCTCAGGCAAAACGGCAGAATGTACTTGCTCAAATTTTTAGCTATGGATACCAAATCGCCCTTGTTTAGACAAAAAAAGACCCGTACCATTTTGGTACGGGTCAATTTTTTGTCTAAACAGCAGAAGCGCTTAAATTTATTCTTCCTTAGAAAGGAGGTGATCCAGCCGCACCTTCCGATACGGCTACCTTGTTACGACTTCACCCCAATCATCTGCCCCACCTTCGACGGCTCCCTCCTTACGGTTAGGCCACCGGCTTCGGGTGTT
>JAAYLQ010000182.1 GCA_012521805.1 Bacillota bacterium | reverse complement strand
CGCTCTCAGAAGGCTGCTCAGAGCGAGGATGCTGATGACGAAGAGGACACTGATTTAGCTCCAGATGATGATCTCGATGTAGAGGATGTCGATCTTGACGCATTAGATGAGGATCTCGATTTAGACGCAGATCTGGATCTTGATTCTTTTGACGAATTTGATGACGATGATATCGATTCTTAATAGAGCGTAAGGTGGTTGCAGGACAAAAAGGAGGGACAGCCCTTGCTGGATGTCAATAATTTTGATCGAATTCGCATTGGCTTAGCATCGCCTGAAAAAATTCGTGCCTGGTCGAGTGGTGAGGTAAAAAAACCGGAGACCATTAACTACCGCACTTTAAAACCAGAGCGTGAAGGCTTGTTTTGTGAAAAGATATTTGGACCGACACGGGATTGGGAGTGTCACTGCGGAAAATATAAGCGTGTTAGGTACAAGGGGATTGTTTGTGATCGCTGCGGTGTAGAAGTTACCCGTGCTAAGGTCCGCCGGGAAAGGATGGGTCATATTGAACTGGCCGCGCCTGTCTCCCATATTTGGTTTTTTAAAGGTATTCCCAGTCGGATGGGTCTGATCCTGGATATGTCGCCCAGAACTTTAGAAAAGATTTTATACTTCGCCTCATATGTTGTGCTTGATCCCGGTGAAACACCTTTAGCAAAGCAGCAGCTGCTCAGTGATGTAGAATATCGGGAGTACCGGGCGAAGTACGGCAATGGTTTTGCCGCCGGCATGGGTGCTGAAGCAGTTAAGCGCCTGCTTGAAGAGATCGATCTGGATAAGCTGAGCGAAGAGCTGCGGGCGGAAATTCGCGATGCTACCGGTCAGCGTCGGATCCGGGCAGTCAGGCGCTTGGAGGTAGTGGAAGCTTTCCGCAAATCCGGCAACCGTCCGGAGTGGATGATTCTCGATGTGATTCCGGTTATTCCACCGGAGCTGCGTCCCATGGTGCAGCTGGACGGCGGCCGCTTTGCCACTTCAGATTTAAATGATCTGTATCGGAGAGTTATTAACCGCAATAACCGTTTAAAGCGCTTGCTTGAGCTGGGCGCTCCAGATATTATTGTTCGCAATGAAAAGCGGATGCTCCAGGAAGCGGTAGATGCTCTGATCGACAACGGCCGCCGCGGCCGACCGGTAACAGGTCCGGGTAATCGTCCCCTCAAATCTTTGAGCGATATGCTCAAAGGTAAGCAGGGTCGGTTCCGTCAGAACTTGTTAGGTAAGCGTGTCGACTACTCGGGCCGCTCGGTAATTGTGGTGGGACCAAGCCTCAAGATGCATCAGTGCGGTCTGCCTAAAGAAATGGCTTTGGAGCTGTTTAAGCCATTTGTAATGAAAGAACTTGTGGAGCGGGGTTTAGCCCACAACATTAAAAGTGCTAAGCGGATGGTTGAGCGGGCTAGACCTGAAGTATGGGACGTAGTGGAGGATGTAATTAAAGAGCATCCTGTGCTCCTCAACCGCGCGCCCACACTTCATAGATTAGGTATCCAAGCTTTTGAGCCGGTGCTGGTGGAAGGTAGAGCAATTCAAATCCACCCATTGGTCTGTACCGCCTATAACGCTGACTTTGACGGTGACCAGATGGCGGTGCACGTGCCCCTATCGGCAGAAGCACAGGCAGAAGCGCGCCTGCTGATGATGTCCACCAATAATATTTTGGTGCCATCCAGCGGTCGTCCGATTGTAACACCGACCCAAGATATGGTAATCGGAATCTACTATTTGACTTTAGAAAGACCAGGCGCTAAGGGTGAAAACCGCTATTTCGGTTCGTTTGAAGAAGCGTATCTGGCGTATTACAATAAGGTTATTGATCTGCATGCCAAGATTATTGTGCGGCATAAAGGTGAGCGCTTGACCACTACCCTTGGTCGGCTGATCTTTAACTCAGTCCTTCCTGATAACATGGAATATTACAACGCAGAATTGGATAAGACAAAACTGGGTGAACTGGTTGAGGAATTGTATAATACAGTTGGACTGGACGAGTGCGCGAAGATTCTCGATCAAATCAAAGATCTAGGTTTCCACTACAGCACTCAATCAGGGACCACCGTTTCAGTTGCGGACATTGTGGTACCTGAGGCTAAGCATGAATTGGTTAATGAAGCAGAAAAAGAAGTTGACACAATTGAGATGCAGCACCGCCGCGGTTTATTAACAGCCGAAGAGCGTTACCAGCGGATTTGCGATATATGGACCAGGACTAAGGAACAGGTTACCGAAAAAATGCTGGAGAACTTCAGCAAGTTTAATCCAGTTTATATGATGGCTATCTCCGGAGCGCGGGGTAATACTTCGCAGATCAGTCAGCTGGCAGGAATGCGGGGTCTGGTTGCGGATCCAACCGGAAAGACAATTGAAATTCCGATTAAAGCCAACTTTAGAGAAGGCTTAACAGTTCTAGAGTACTTTATCTCCAGTCACGGAACCAGAAAAGGTCTCGCTGATACTGCCTTGAGGACCGCAGACTCTGGTTACCTCACCCGTCGTTTAGTAGACGTCAGTCAAGACGTGATTGTGCGGGAGTATGACTGCGGTACCGAAGAAAGTATTTCGATTGGTGCGATTAAGGAAATTTCTGGTGATATGGAAGATATCATTGAATCCCTCAGCGAACGGATTGCTGGCCGTGTCGCTGCGGAAGATATCTATCATCCGGAAACCAACAAACTGCTGGCAGCCAAAAACGAGATGATTACCGATCGGCAAGCTGCCGCCATTGAAGAAGCGGGTATTGAAAAAGTCAAGATCCGCTCAGTGCTCGGCTGTCACAGCCGCTACGGAGTGTGCGTCAAGTGCTACGGCCGCAGCTTAGCGACTAACGATATGGTAGAAGTAGGCGAGGCAGTCGGTATTATTGCAGCCCAATCAATTGGTGAACCGGGTACCCAGCTGACAATGAGAACTTTCCATACCGGTGGAGTTGCCGGAGATGACATTACTGCTGGTCTGCCCCGGGTAGAAGAGCTGTTTGAAGCTCGCAAACCGAAAGGTCAGGCTGTAATTACTGAGATTGACGGTACAGTGGAAATTGTGGAAAGCAAGGGCAGCCGCAAGGTAATTGTGACCAATGGGGAAGATTCAAAGTCCTACTCGATTCCCTACGGCACACGCCTCCGGGTGCGGGATGGTTCTCAAGTGGAAGCAGGAGATCGGTTGACTGAAGGCTCGGTTAACCCCCATGATATTCTGGCAGTTAAAGGTGTTGCCGCTGTTCAGCAGTATCTAGTCCAGGAAGTGCAGGAGGTTTATCGTTCCCAAGCTGTATTCATTAACGATAAACATATCGAAGTAATTGTCAGGCAGATGATGCGTAAAGTTAAGATTGAAAACAGTGGTGATACCAATATGCTCCCCGGCAGCCTAGTTGATATCTTTGAATTTGAAGAAGAGAATGCAAGAGTGCTTGCTGAAGGCGGAGAACCTGCTGAAGGCAAACCTGCGCTTCTCGGTATCACTAAGGCTTCGCTGGCAACTGATAGTTTCTTGTCTGCGGCATCGTTCCAAGAAACAACTCGTGTCTTAACTGACGCCGCAATCAAGGGCAAGACTGACCGACTGTTAGGATTGAAAGAAAACGTGATTATTGGAAAGCTGATTCCTGCCGGTACAGGCATGTCCCGCTACAGCAATATTGAAATTGCAGTTGACGATGGACAGCAGCAGGCAGATCCTGCTTTAGAGGAAACCGGTGGGAATGAAGGCGAGCTGGAAGCGGCTCAGGCTGCTGAACTCAGCTCAAATCCAACAGGGCAGTAATCCGCAAAAATAAAGCGTTATTCTGTTGACAATAAAATCAACAGATGGTAAAATATCAGAGTGTGTTAACCCGCAGGATGTCCCATCCTGCGGGATGTTTCAGTAAGGGCGAGGAGGAAAAGGGGAGACGGTAATGCCTGCAGAGCTGATGCGAGCCGACAGGGTTGTCGGAACTAAACAGACCTTAAAAGCATTAGAGTCTGGCAGAGCCGAAGTTGTTTATATTGCTAAGGATGCAGAAACCAACGTAACAAATCCTGTTCTGGAACGCTGTAAATCATTGGGAATAGAAATCGTGTACATTGATACAATGGCAGAATTAGGGCGTGCCTGTGGTATCGATGTAGGTGCTGCTGTAGCATGTGTGCTTAAGAAGTAAGTTTTCAGCGAAGGGAGGTATAGTTTTGCCAACAATAAATCAGTTAATTAGAAAAGGACGTACCAGACAAAAATCCAAGAGCATCGCACCAGCCTTGCGTTATACACAGAACTCACTGAAAGGCACAATTGAGTATGGTGTGAATTCACCTCAAAAACGGGGCGTCTGCACAAGAGTAGGGACTACCGCACCTAAGAAACCGAACTCTGCACTGAGAAAAATCGCTCGTGTCAGATTAACCAATGGCTTAGAAGTAACTTGCTACATTCCTGGTGAAGGCCATAATCTGCAGGAGCACAGTGTTGTGCTGATTCGCGGCGGTAGGGTGAAAGACTTACCTGGTGTGCGTTACCATATTGTCCGTGGTGCATTAGATGCCTCTGGAGTAGAAGATAGAAGACAGGGCCGTTCCAAATACGGTGCAAAACGTCCTAAGGAGTAAGTCTAAGTTAAGTTAGGGAAATCACCAGAGTAAAGGGGTGAAATAGCGCAGATGCCTAGAAGAGGAACTGTTCCAAAAAGGGATGTATTGGCTGATCCGATTTATAACAGCAAGTTAGTATCCAGATTCATCAACGCCATCATGCGGGACGGTAAGCGTGGACTTGCCGAATCAATTATGTATGGTGCGTTAGAGCTGGTAGCTGAGAGAACCGGAAAAGATGCTTTAGAAGTGCTTGATCAGGCAATGGAAAATGTCATGCCTGTTTTAGAGGTTAAGCCGCGCAGAGTCGGTGGTGCCACTTATCAGGTACCAGTAGAAGTTCGTCCTGAACGCCGGGTTGCGTTGGCTATACGTTGGATTGTATCGTATGCACGGGAACGTGGTGAACACACCATGGTTGAGCGGTTGGCTGCCGAAATTTTAGATGCGGCAAACAACCAAGGTGCATCGGTGAAAAAGAAAGAAGATACACATCGGATGGCAGAAGCAAACAAAGCCTTTGCCCATTACCGGTGGTAACTAGACTCGGCTAGGGGGAGAATTAAGTGGGAAGAGAGTTTAGTATCGAGAAAACACGCAACATTGGAATCATGGCACACATTGACGCAGGGAAAACTACTACCACTGAAAGAATCCTCTTTTACACCGGGAAGGTTCACAAAATAGGTGAAGTACACGATGGAGCTGCCACCATGGATTGGATGGTACAGGAGCGGGAACGCGGCATTACAATTACTTCTGCTGCTACAACCGCTTTTTGGCGGGGTCATTGTATTAACGTTATCGATACACCCGGGCACGTGGACTTCACAGTAGAAGTAGAACGTTCTTTGAGAGTTCTTGACGGCGCGGTTGCGGTATTCTGTTCTGTAGGTGGAGTTGAGCCTCAATCAGAAACTGTTTGGCGTCAGGCAGATAAATACAATGTTCCGCGGATTGCATATGTCAATAAGATGGATCGTGTAGGTGCCGATTTCCAAAGAGCAATTGATATGATGAGGGACAGATTAGGTGCTAATGCTGTTCCGATTCAGTGGCCTATAGGTGTAGAAGATTCATTCCGTGGAATGGTCGACCTGATCACAATGACAGCCCATATCTACACAGATGATTTAGGTACAAAAGAGGAGCAAGCAGATATTCCCGAGGATTTGATTGACGTTGTTGCTGAAGCCAGAGAGCGGATGATTGAAGCGGTTGCTGACTTTGATGAAGAACTGATGATTAAATATCTTGAGGGTGAGGAAATCACACCTGACGAGCTCAAAAAAGCGATTCGCCGCGGAGTTCTTGATGTGAAAATCACACCTGTATTATGCGGTTCATCATTTAAGAACAAAGGAGTTCAGCTGCTGCTTGATGCGATTGTGGATTATCTGCCATCACCAATGGACTTACCACCAATCGAGGGGCATGAAGTCGATACGGGGGCAGAAACCAACCGGAGCCTTGATGACGACAGTCCGTTTTCAGCCTTAGCTTTTAAAGTAATGAGTGATCCTTATGTAGGAAAATTAGTTTATGTACGGATCTACTCTGGAGTTTTACAAGCAGGTAGCTATGTTTATAACGCTACCAAAGGTAAGAAAGAACGTGTCGGACGCATACTGCGGATGCATGCTAATCACCGCGAAGAAGTAAAAGAGTGCTATTCAGGTGATATCGTTGCAATAGTTGGTTTACGTGATACAGCTACTGGAGATACCTTATGTGCTGAAAATGCTCCCATCATTCTCGAACAACTAGAGTTTCCAGAACCGGTGATTAATCAAGCTGTCGAACCTAAAACCAAAACAGATCAAGACAAACTCGGTGCTGCATTGCAGAAATTAGCTGAAGAGGATCCGACATTCCGTGTCCATACCGATGAGGAAACTGGTCAAACCATTATCTCCGGAATGGGCGAACTGCATCTAGAAGTTATTGTAGATCGTCTGCTGCGAGAGTTTAAGGTAGAGGCCAACATTGGTAAACCGCAGGTTTCTTATCGCGAAACTATTACAAAAGCGGTTCAGGCTGAAGGGAAATTTATCCGTCAGAGCGGTGGACGTGGTCAGTACGGACATGTGGTTCTGGAACTTGAGCCTTTAGAACAAGGTGCAGGTTTCGAGTTTGTAAATAAGATCGTTGGTGGCGTCGTGCCTAAAGAATACATTCCTGCCGTTGAGAGTGGTGTGAAAGAAGCAATGCTTAGTGGTGTACTCGCGGGCTACCCTGTGGTAGACGTTCGAGTAACAATTACCGATGGTTCCTACCACGAAGTGGATTCATCGGAAATGGCGTTTAAAGTGGCAGGTTCAATTGGGTTTAAAGAAGGAGCACGCAAAGCGGATCCTGTCCTGCTGGAACCTATCATGAAAGTTGAAGTTACAACACCTGAAGAATATCTTGGCGATGTAATGGGCGATTTGAATTCACGCCGCGGGCGGATTGAAAAAATGGAAGCACGGGGCAATGCCCAAGTTATCAGCAGTTTCGTTCCGCTGTCCGAGATGTTTGGTTATGCGACTGATCTGCGGAGTGCTACGCAGGGCAGAGCTACTTACAGCATGAATTTCTCACATTACGAACCAGTACCAGCCAGTATTGGTGAAGAATTGATGTCAAAAAACCTTTAAAGATTGAGGGGGAAAACAATGGCAAAGCAAAAGTTTGAAAGAACTAAACCACACGTTAACGTTGGTACCATTGGTCACGTTGACCACGGTAAAACTACTACTACTGCGGCAATTACTATGTATCTTGCCAGCCAAAACAAGGCAGAAGCTCGCAAGTTCGATGAAATCGACAATGCT
>JAAYLQ010000181.1 GCA_012521805.1 Bacillota bacterium | reverse complement strand
TGGCACATAATATCCAGCATGCTGTTAAAGGCATCACCACTGCCGGACATTTCTAAGCCAACATCAAAACCTTCTTTCATTCCTAACTTGTCAATTACATCGGCAACATCTTCTTTAGACACATCCACTGTTAAAGTAGCACCCATTTTTTCCGCCAGCTGCAGACGGTAGGGATTGAGATCTGTTACCACCACATAGCGAGCGCCGGCATGTTTAGCAATCGCTGTAGCCATAATACCAATCGGACCAGCACCGGTAATCAGCACATCTTCCCCTAAAACATCAAAAGCTAAAGCAGTGTGAACTGCATTGCCCAGAGGATCAAAGCAGCTGAGAACCTCTAAATCAATTTTGGGATCGCACAGCCAAACATTGCTCTCGGGAATAGCTACATATTGAGCAAACACTCCAGGACGATTAACACCAACCCCCATTGTTCTATTGCATAAATGACGGCGGCCAGCTAAACAATTGCGGCACCTGCCGCAGACAATATGTCCTTCTGCAGAAACTAGATCCCCAATTGCGAAATCTGTCACATTCTCACCCAATGCTACGATCCGGCCAACAAACTCATGACCAATAATCATGGGCACCGGTATCGTATCCTGCGCCCACTGATCCCAATTATAGATATGGATGTCAGTGCCGCAGATGGAGGTTTTCAGTACTTTAATTAAAACATCATTTTCACCAATTTCAGGTACCGGCTGCTTTTCTAGCCATAATCCTGGTTGAGCATATTTTTTTACCAAAGCATCCATTGTTTTTGGTATCATACCATCAACTCACTTCTAAATATTTTCCTCACTATAATTATTTATCACTGCCAAGGCGAAACCCTCTCCTACCAAATTTAGGCAAAAAAAATCGGAAATCTCAGCTTTGATTCCCGACTAATGTAAATGACAGGCTGCAAAATGGCCGGCAGCAATTTCCTGCCAGACAGGCTCGACTGCGCGGCAGATTTCCATAGCATGGGGACAGCGGGTATGGAAGCGACAGCCAAAAGGTGGATCAATTGGACTGGGCAGATCGCCTTTAAGCACGATCGGCCGCCCCTTCGAATCTGGATCAGGAGATGGGACTGCTGACAGCAGCGACTGGGTATACGGATGGAGCGGATTACTGTAGAGTTGATCTTTAGCTGCTAGTTCCACAATCTTACCCAGATACATCACAGCCACACGATCGGATATATGTTTAACCACGCCTAAATCATGGGCAATAAACAGATAAGCCAATCCAAATTCCCCTTGGAGGTCCTGGAGGAGATTGAGAATCTGGGCTTGAATGGAAACATCCAGCGCCGATACCGGCTCATCGCAAACAATCAGTTTCGGATTAACAGCTAATGCTCTGGCAATACCAACCCGCTGGCGCTGTCCGCCGGAAAGCTCCCGGGGATACCGCTTGGCATAAATTCTGCTTAAACCTACTATCTCTAATAGTTCAGCTGTTTTCTGCTCAAGTTCCCGACCTTTAGCAATTTTGTGAATGCGCAGCGGCTCAGCAACAGCATCTCCCACTGTCATGCTGGGATTCAGTGAGGCATAAGGATCTTGAAAGATAATCTGCATCTCCCTCCGCAGTGCCCGCAGCTGAACTTTATTCAGAGCCCGAACATCTCTGCCGTCAAAAATAATTGAGCCGGATGTTGCCTCTAACAACCGCAAAATCAATCTACCGGTAGTCGACTTCCCTGAGCCTGACTCCCCAACTAAGCCAAAGGTTTCCCCCGGCATAATTGTAAAGCTGATGCCATCTACCGCTTTTACCGAACCGACTTCCCTTCCCGGCAGCAAGCCTTGGCTAATGGGAAAATACTTGACCAAATTCTCGACCTTAAGCAGCGGTTGAAGGACGCTAGTCATGGGCTGATCCCACCTGCAATCTCAAAAGCTCCTCCCTCACTGCGGAGCAGGATGCCTTCTGTCGGCAGCCACTGAGTTTCAATACCAATAGGAACCACACCATCAGTCAGTAAATAGGTGAGCTTGAGCAGCGGCTGATCTTCCCGCGCTGTTAACAGCTTGCTTAAACCGCCTTGATTAACAGCCACCTCTACCCAGGACCGCTGCAGCTGCAGATTGTTAATTCCTTTCGCAGAGGTTAGGATCTGGCGCAGCGGCCCGGAAAGATCATCCAAACGCAGTTCTAAATCCAGGTATGTAATCAGCTCACAAAAAATCGGAATTCTCTCTAACCGCTGCATTCTGCTGATCTTCATCAGTTCAGCGTCGGGGTCCTGGTCTAAAAGCTCGGCTGCGACCGGATCGATCACCTTAACCAGTTTCAGCTGGGGATCGTATTCCTGAGCAGCAGTTGGGACTATCTCCCGCTTTAACTGCTGTTCCATTGCCCGGGCATACTGCTTCCGCAGCTGGAGCAGGGATAAATTGGCCTCCGATAAAATAGTCCGGACATAACGTGGGGTGGTCTCCACTTGAGACGCAATTTCCTCAATACTGAGGAAAGGATCTTTCTGCACAAGTTGAATCACTTTTGCCTTTATCGTTTCGCTCATGTTCAACCCCCACTATCCTGAAAAAACTTTGGTTACTTGATCCGCTGCAGCCTATCACTTGGAGTTAAGCCGGGCAGACGACCTCGTTTAGCCACTGGTTTGCCGTCAACTTCCTTAATATCCATCGTCATATCAATGGGAGGTGCTGCAGAAATATAGCTGCCGACGCCAAAGGAGTCAACTCCCGCTTCAGCCAGCACCTTAACCTTCTCTAAATCCAAGCCGCCTGAGGCAAAGATCCGCACATGCTGATATCCAGCTAAGTCAAGTTTAGCCCGGAGCTCTTGGATCAAGCCGGGTGTAACGCCACCCCGTTCGCTGGGAGTGTCAACCCGAACTCCTTCCAAATGCTCGCCCAAGGCAGCTGCCAAGCGGAGAGCTTCTTCCACCTCATCTTTATAGGTATCTACTAATATTGTCCGCGGTGATTCTGGCGGCATAATTTGATGATACATTTCTGCCCCTTCCACTGTATCACCTACTATCAGGAAGAGAGCATGGGGAACTGTTCCCACCGGTTCTAATCCGATCAGCTTGGCCCCTAATATGCAGGAAGCTCCCTTTGCACCACCAACAATCGCTGCTCTTTCCATCACAGGTGCAACCGCAGGATGGACATGTCTGGCGCCAAAACAGAAGAAGGGTTTTCCTGCTGTCACCTGGGCGATTTCATGGGCTGCAGTCGCCCAGCCGCTGGAGTGGGCAAGAATACCTAAAATTGCGGTTTCATAAAGACCAAACTCAGTATAGCAGCCGGTAATCCGCATCACCACATCTTTTGCTTCGATAGCAGCTCCTTCCGGCAGCGCCTCAACTTCTACATCTAAATCCTGCAGCAGACCTAATGCTTCATCTATGCCCGCAACAATACCGCTGCGGCGGGCAAAAATTTCTGCGGTAACTTTGGTGCGGCCATAGCCCTTACTTTCGAGCAGCTGCTTAGTTTTGACAAAATACACATCTGTAGTTAAACCGGAAATAATTTCGTGGTGTTCAGCTGAATACAGTTTCCGGTCCTTGTCCACTTGATAGTTGGCAACATCTTGAATCGTCTTAAGTTGGTACATGAACCCTTCTCCTCTCAATCAATCAAACGGTTATCATAAATCCTTCTGTAAAGATCCCAGGTATAGGACAGCTTACGCAGATATGAACGAGTTTCCCAGAAGGGAATATCGGAAACCGATTCAAAACTACCATCCCACTTGTCTTCTGCTAACCAGGACTGCACATTGCCCTGTCCGCCATTATATGCTGCCAGCGCAGCAGTAAAGCTGGGAAAACGCTTGCTTAAATAATTGATATACCAGCAGCCCAGCATAATATTAATTTCAGGATCAAGCAGATCCTGTTCATTATATTCAAGCTCAAGCTGCTGGGCGATCCAAGCAGCGGTATCGGGCATCAGCTGCATCAGCCCGGTGGCTCCTTTATCTGAAACCGCATTTACCCGCCATTTGCTTTCTACATGGATCAGCGCAGCAATCAAATAGGGATCCAGGTCAAATCTCTCAGCCTGTTCCTTAATTATTGCCTCGTATTTTAGGGGATAAATCCGCTTAAGCAAAGGTTTAACAGACATAAGAGTCAGAACGGTGACTGCTAATATGAGAATGGTTGTAAGAATGCGTATCGTCCGATTCAAAAACAGCCCCCCGGGTTTACTCTATTCCTCATTCTATTATTTGATGCCATAATCTGTCAACTTGAACTTTAGTTTCAGCAAGGGAACCACTGTTGTCGATGACATAGTCGGCAAGTTTCCGCTTTTCCTCGATAGACATTTGCGCCTGGATTCGGCTCCATGCCTCTGCTTCCGATAACTTATCCCGCTGGATTAAACGTCTCAGCTGGACCTCCTGGGGCACATAGACCACCACTACCCAATCCAACCAGGTGTGACTGTTGGTCTCGTATAATAAAGGAATATCTGCAAAAACGATCTGATTATCCTGCTCCAGTAGCTGTCCCTGAGTTTTAATCCGCTCGAATACTAAGGGATGAATAATTGCTTCCAGTTTCCGCCGCTGCTGCGCATCAGCAAAGACCAGCCTGCCCAGCTTTCTGCGGTCGATTGTGCCGTCCTCCCCAATTACATCGGGAAAGGCTTCCGCGACCTGCTTCCAGCCTGGTTCGCCCACTGCTACCACTTCCCTAGCAATCTGATCTGCATCAAGCACCACAGCTCCCAGCTCTCTGAGCATTGCTGCCACTGTACTTTTTCCTGTTGCGATCGACCCTGTCAATCCGTACAATCTTGATCCCACCTCTGGCAGTGGGGACAGAAATGGGTGCTTCGGCCCCCCACTTTGATCCTTTCTACTGGTGTACTGCAGTTGGGGCAGGGTTTACCTGTTCGGCGGTAAACCAACAGCTTATTTTGGAAATTACCAGTATCGCCGCTGCCGGTGCGGTAATCTTTAATGGTAGTGCCGTGCTCAGCGATTGCTTCCCTCAGCACCGCTCTAATGCTGTGGTGCAGCGCCGCAATTTCTGCTTCTGTCAAGCGGCTGCCAGGCTTTAAGGGATGGATTTTAGCCCTGAACAAAGCTTCATCAGCATAAATATTGCCCAAACCAGCAATTTTCGACTGATCAAGCAGAATTGTCTTAACTGCTCTGACTGATTGCACCTTATCCGCTAGGGTGTCAACAGTAAAATCTTCCCCAAGGGGTTCAGGTCCCAAAGTGTACAAACCATGAATTTGGTGGTACTGCGCTTCTGGAAGCAGATAGATGGTCCCGAACTTGCGCTGGTCAACAAAGCGCAGCTCACCCTTATTTTTAAATATAAAACGGGCAGATGTGTGCTTCGCCAGTGGCAGATTTTGTTCCGGCTGATAAACCAACT
Organism: Bacillota bacterium; assembly: GCA_012521805.1. GTDB lineage: Bacteria > Bacillota > Limnochordia > Darwinibacteriales > DTU012 > DTU012. The sequence continues at coordinate 6,733 of JAAYLQ010000181.1, read as the reverse complement.
GCCCTGTCATCCTAAGATGCACAATCATCCGCAGCGGCGAGTCAAGCTCAAACAGCAAATATTTGCCTCTGCGCTTAATATCTGTAATTTTGCGGTTAATTATCTGAGCGCAGAAAACCTCAACTGTGTTGCGGGGCAGGAGCCGCGGATAGAACACTTCACACTCCGCAATTACCTGGTTTTTGACAACCGGCGTTAAAGTACGTCGAACCGTTTCTACTTCTGGCAGTTCCGGCAATTTATTTCACCTCGAATGTTTCAACCTGTTCCCAATCTTTCCCAACCTTAATATCTACCTTTAGGGGCACTTTTAATTCCAGCACTGATTCCATATTTTCTTTTACCAGACCTGCTGCCAGCTCCAACTCCTCCGGCGGCACTTCAAATACCAGCTCGTCATGGACCTGCAGCAGCATTTGGGTTTTCAGGTTCTGCTCGGCTAAAACCTGATCGATTTTCAGCATGGCAAGCTTGATAATATCTGCAGCACTGCCCTGAATCGGTGTGTTCATCGCTGTTCTCTCAGCAAATGAACGCCGCTGATAGTTCTTGCTCTTAATCTCCGGCAGATAACGCCGCCGGTTGAGCAGAGTGGTAACATAGCCCTTGGTTTTAGCTGCTGCAATCGCACTGTCTAAATAAGCCTTAACCTGGGGATAGCGGGCAAAATAGCTATCAATGTACTGCTGAGCTTGAGCCTGCGATAACTTAGTCCCTTTCGCCAGACCGTAGCTGCTGATCCCATAAATAATCCCGAAGTTAATTGCTTTTGCCGAATCCCGATCCGCATCAGTAACTTCCTCCATGGGAATCTGCAGGATCTCTGCGGCAGTGCGCCGGTGGATGTCAGCTCCAGACCGAAATGCCTCCACCAACCCTGGATCACCAGAAATGTGGGCCAGCACCCGCAGTTCAATTTGGGAATAATCCGCAGTTAACAGGTACCACCCTTCCCTAGGTTCAAATGCTCCCCGGATTCTCCGCCCTTCAGCGGTGCGGATCGGTATGTTCTGCAGATTGGGGTTGGCACTGCTTAAACGCCCGGTAGCAGTAATAGTTTGATTAAAAGTAGTATGAATCCGATCGGTATCAGGATTGATTAAGTTTACCAGGGCATCGGCGTAAGTGGATTTTAACTTAGTGAGCTGTCTGTATGTCAGCAGTTTGTCTACTATTGGATGATAGCTCAGCTGCTCCAACACTTCCGCACTAGTCGAAGGTCCTGTCTTAGTCCTTTTTAAAACTGGCAGACCGAGTTTATCAAACAGGATCACCGCCAGCTGCTTGGGGGAATTAATATTGAACTCCTCACCAGCAATCTCATAAATTTCCTCAGTCAGCTGATTTAAAACCGCTTCCAGCTCCTGGGAAATCTGCTTCAGCTTATCAGGATTGCACCTAATTCCAGTCAGCTCCATTTTAGCTAAAACCTTAGCCAGGGGCAGCTCCACATCCTGGTAGAGATGGGCCATCCCTTCCGCTTCAATCTCAGCATTCAGCCTTTCGCCCAACAGCAGTACCCGCTGAGCCTTTTCCGCTGCCTGCTGCGGCACCGGTCCCACTTCTGAAAGGGGAGGTAGGTTTAGATAGCGGACTGATAGAATCGATAAATCATGGGATCCAACTGGATCTAAAATATATCCGGCAATGGATACATCGCCAGCAATCTTAAACCAGTCTAAATCTATGCCGTTTCCATCATACAGCTTGTAAAACCTTTTGGCATCACTGCAGAACAGCTCAAGCCCAGAGCCGAGCTGTTTGAGTACCGCCAAAGCTGCGTTCCAATGCTTTGGATCAATATACCAGAGCTGTTTACCCAGCGCTACCGCTAAATCCTCATCGGAGCAGTAAACACCGCACTTTTCTGTTTGCTTCAGATCTGCAGCAAACTCGTCTGTTTTCTCAGGCTTAAAGATGCTGTACTCCACTTGAATCTCCGGTTCCGCTGTTTCCGCCTGCCGCGCCAGCTCAGCAAGGTGCTCATTATCCTGAGCCAAACGCTCAATTAAGCTGGCAAATTCAAGCTCCTGAAACAGAGCAATCAGCTGCTCCGCATCCCGCTCCGGTTCTGTATCAAAATCGATTTCCAGCGGCACCTGGCAGTCGATCGCGGCTAACTCGCGGCTGAGGAGTGCCTGCTCCTTATTGGCTTCCAGCCGCTCCTTCAATTTCCCCTTTTCCTGATCAAGATTCTGATATAGCTCAGCAATTGAGTTGTGTTTATGGAGCAGCTTAAGAGCTGTTTTTTCGCCCACACCAGGAACCCCGGGTATGTTATCGGAGGAATCCCCCATCAAACCTTTCAAGTCAATAATCTGCTCCGGTGTAAGCTGGTACTGCTCATAGAGACGGGTCCGATCCACTGCTTCTATTTCTTTTATTCCCCGCTTGGTCAACAGCACTGTCGTCTGATCCGAGATCAGCTGCAGCGCATCCCGATCACCAGTCACTATGTACACCTTGTAGCCTAGAGCTTCTGCTTTTTTAGCAGCAGTCCCAATAATATCATCAGCCTCATATCCAGCCAGCTCTAACCTTTTAATGCCCCAGGCATCTAAAACCTGTTTTAACAAATCCACCTGGGGTTTCAGATCATCAGGCATACCTGTGCGGTTAGCCTTGTAATCCTTGTAAGCTTCGTGGCGAAATGTGGGCGCGGAAACATCAAAAGCAACGTAAATCTTAGACGGATGGTAATCTTCCTCCAGCCGCAGCAGTATCGTGGTAAATCCATAGACTGCATTTGTCGGGACCCCGCGGACGGTAGTCAGGGGTGGAAGCGCATAATATGCTCGATTCAATAAACTATTACCATCAATTAGAAATAAAGTCCGTTCCATAGTTTTTTCCCCCATTTCTTCCCTAACATTTTCCACATTTTCAAATAAAAACCTTTTATTTTTCCATCCCCGACCACTGAGTCCAAAACTTAACAGTAAAGGTTACTATTACATAGAGGGATCCCCTTGTAAAATGCGAACTAGAAGGTGTAAGATGTAATTCGTAACTAACTTGTGAAAGGAGACGAACCATTGATGAAGAAGCTACCAATAGTGTTATTGTTCATGGTCTTATTATACACTGGTACAGCTTTTGCACACTACCCTGATATCGAAGGTAACTGGGCGCGCGATGCCATTATCAATTTGGCTGAACAGAACATTTTTGCTGGCATTTACGAAGGTAATTTTGAACCAAACAGCAGTGTTACAAGAGAGGAAATTATTGAATTAGCAGCTAGAGGCTTTAATCTGACTACAACAGAAAAGCAAACACTCTACAGCTGGCTCGATCATTTAATGCCGATGGTTGATCCAGACGCTGAAGAAAATGATTTTGCCACCAGAGCAGAATTGACTGCTGTGGTCGCGAATCTGATGGGTTTAACTGATCAGAGTATTGATGTAGTCAACTGGGCTCCCACATTTGAAGATATTGATCGGAAACACCCATTGTTTACAGCGGTTGAATTAGTCAACAAGCTGAATGTGCTGCCCACTTATGTGATGAACCGCTTTGAGCCGCAGCGTGCTGCCACAAGGGCTGAAACCGCTGCACTGTTAAACGCGGCACTAAACTTAGAAAACATCGCTGGCGAAGTAGTAGAAATTCACCAGCCATCAAATCGAATTATTGTCACAACCAGTGATAACCAATACCGCTCTTTACCGGTTGCAGAGCAAACTTTAGTTTTGGGCAGTGGTGCTGCTCAAAATGTAGACCAAATCACTGTTGGAGACCAGATTCAGGCTCTTTATGATACCAACGGAAATGTAGCTTTAGTGAGTGTTGAACAAGGTGCTTCCGGAAGCGGTCTGCTTCAGAATTTAGCTAATCTGGTAAAAGGCCTGCGGAACACAGCAAATCTCCAGTCATTAAACCTGGATTCCTTGGTTTCAGAAGACACAGTCCAAACTCTCCAAGAAGTACTCACCCCTGAACAGGTGGCTGCCATTATTTCAGGAGACTGGTCCAAAGCAAGCGACAGCTTCCGCACTAATCTCTTTGGCCAGCTGGTGGAATTAGGCCTAGCACCTTGGGAAGCAGAAGCAGTTCTCAGTCAAAATTGGCAGGCTTTAGGTGATATGGGTATGGATCGAGTCGCGGTGCTGCTCTCAGATTATGTTGGGGTATCACCGGAGATTTTCTACGCAGCTTTCAACCAGGATTGGGGCAAAGTTTATGAGTATGCTCAGGTAGAAATCGCCCAGAGACTGCTGACAGCATTGACTCTCTAATATCGGAAAAGACTAAACCCACACACGATGGGTTTAGTCTTTTTTTCATGGATAGACAACGGTAATCTCTGCACCCGGCAGCAGCCACTGAATAACCCATTCCGGCACATACAGCTTGTCGCCAGCTTGGACTACTTCCACTCCATAATGAGAGCTCAGTTCTTCATCGGGAACCGCAATCAGATCCTGAATTCGGTCAATAGGAACGTAAACCTCCTCATCATGGACTACAGCAGGTCCCAAGGGCTGATCATCCAAGTATGCCAGGGGCAGCGCAATCTCAGCCTGCCTTTGGGGGAAGCTCCAGCTTAAGGCTATACCCCATTCCAAGCTCTCTTCTTGGCTGAGATACTTCACACCGTTGAATTCCTCAGTGTAGGCTGCTAAACTGCTGGGGATTGGGAGTCCCAAAGCCTGACTCAGCTCCTCCACTGGTATATACAGCTGATTACCCCGCAGAAAACCCTGCACACCTGTAGATTCCTCAAACAGCATTAGTTCTACGCTGAAGAGCTCAATGCAGTCTTCAATCAGACAGCCGTACCCGAGTTTATCGGCAAATTCAAATACATTCACATACTCTTGATCCCAATCCTGGCGGTCTTTGAACTTAGAGCCAGCACTTTCAGTGAACAGATCGCCTAGAGGAATATAATACCTGTTTCCGTACCTAACAGCTGCAGCTTCCATGGGACTGCCGTTAACCAGAAAATCTACAGCCAGAGGCAGCGGCTGCGGTACCCCAGTAGGACTCTCCAGCATTGCCGCTAAAACCTCAAGATGAACATCGGTCCAGGCTCGCTGTTCAAGCATGGGCTTCACCTGCTCAAGCGAGTTAGAATTATTTTTGTAGATATCAGGGTAAATGGTAACCATTTTTGTGTTGAGCAGCGGATCTTGGTTCAAAGTTACTGTTTGGTAGATTAAGGTCACCTTGGTTCCGATTCGGATTAAATCCATCAGCTCTTCAACATCATGATTGTACATCCTGATGCAGCCGCTGGACATCGCCTGCCCGATTGATGCCGGATTATTCGTGCCGTGGATGCCGTAGCTTGGGATGCCTAAGCCGATCCACCTTGTGCCCACCGGATTATCAGGACCGGGTGGAATGGGCTCTAAACCCCTTTCCCACCAGCGGATCGGATAATACGTCGGATTTTCCACCCGGTTGATCACTTCCGTTTCCCCTAAAATCGAAGGTTTGATTTCAGTTCCAACGCCAATCGGATACTTCTTGATCACAATTCCATTTTCATATAAATACAGGGTAAATTCTGGAATGTTGATTACTATTTCGCGGGTTAGTTCTTGTGCTGTTGCTGTTTGTGTCAGACAGATTCCTAACACTAAACCGACAAGCAGCAGGCTTGCGGTTCGAGACTGCAGCATAAGATCACCCACCTAAGTTTATTTTACCCACATCGGCTGAATCCGCATTCTACGCAGGTTTCACAGCCGCTCTCGGGCATCAGCTGTCCGCCGCATTCTGGGCACGTTCCAGAACTTTTGTCTGCTAATGAATCAGTATGCTCGGTATCGGTAATGCCCTTTTTCTCATCCAGATAGCGCTGGAGCACCATCGCAATTGCATCTGGACAGGACAGAATCAAGCGGCCGTTCTGCCAAACAGGATGGGGACAACGGATCCCTTTCAGCTGGCGCACCACTTCTTCCAGCTCAACACCAGAACGGAGGGCTAAAGAAATCAGCCGGGCAGTTGCCTCAGAAAATGCTGCAGCACATCCTCCCGCTTTGCCGATAGTAGTAAAGACTTCGCAGACGCCTTCATCATCTTCGTTAACAGTAACATATAATGTGCCGCACCCGGTCTTAACCCTTTCTGTTTGACCTCTAGTAATCGCCGGCCGTTTCCGAGGCCTGTGTTTAGCCTGGGTTGACTGCTTCTCTTCTGTGGTTTGTTTGCTGCCAACTGTTAAAACTTCCCCTTCCCGAGATCCACTTCGATAGACAGTCACCCCCTTACATCCCAGCTGATATGCGAGACGGTAGACCTCTTCAATCTGCTCACGGGTGGCGTCATTGGGGAAGTTAACCGTCTTGCTCACCGCGTTATCGGTAAACTCTTGAAATGCTGCCTGCATAGCGATATGCCACTTTGGTGAAATATCATGGGCAGTCACTAAAATTCTTCTCAGTTCTGCCGGGATCTGTTCAATATCCGCTGCTGAACCGGTCTCTGCTACACGCTGCATCAGCTCTTGGGAGTAGAGACCGTGTTCCCGCATTATTTCTTCAAACACCGGATTAACTTCCACTAATTTATCGTTGTCCAACACATTGCGGGTAAAGGCTAGGGCAAACAAAGGTTCAATGCCGCTGGAGCAGCCGGCAATAATTGAAATGGTGCCGGTTGGAGCGATAGTTGTGACAGTCGCATTTCGCAGCATAAGGCCCTGCTGTTCATAAATGCTGCCCTGGTAGTTCGGGAACGGACCCCGTTCCTTGGCTAATGCCGCAGATTGTTCGCG
>JAAYLQ010000180.1 GCA_012521805.1 Bacillota bacterium | reverse complement strand
GCATCGCGCCAGCTTGTTACTAACCAAGATATTAGCAGTGAAGAAGCAGGCAGAGAAGTTGTTTCTGGAAATCCAATAATTAAGAGATGCAATATTTACTTGCCACCAGGATATGACCCGGAAGATAAAGAGACGAAGTACAATGTGCTTTATCTGCTCCATGGTGTGGGTGGTAACCGCTACGAATGGCTGTACGGCAGCGGACAGGTGGATGGCAATTTTGTAATTCTCAACATCTTTGATAACTTAATTGCCAATGGAGAGATTGAACCGCTGATCGTTGTTTTTCCAGAAGGCAGAAGCGCCACCAGCTGGCAAAACACTAACTTTACAGCCAATGAAACAAACATTTTAGGATTTTATTACTTTGATTACGAACTTAGATATGACTTAATTCCGTTTATCGAGTCCAACTATAATACATATGCAAATATCGCAGATACTTCCCCTGAAGCAGTTGAATACAACCGCAAGCATAGAGCGATTGCAGGTTTATCGATGGGCGGAATGCAGGCTTTGAACTTAACCTTTGGTGGCTATAGATTTGATTCCATTAACTATACGCAAACAGGCAACAGATTTGGCAATGGTCTGGATCAGACTATTCAAACCCCAGGTATGCAGGATTTATTTGCATACATTGGCGCGTTTTCTAATGCTCCCACTTCAAGCGCAGGTAACGTTCTGGGTGCTGGTATAGCAGCATCTCAGTATACAACTGATCTGCTCTATATAACTTGCGGAGACGCTGATGGCATTGCAATGCAAAGCTATCGTGGTTCTGTAAACGGTCTGGCCAACGCTGCTGGTGATAACCTCAATTTAATGTACCAAGTAGTAATTAGACGCGGCGGTCATGATTTTGGTGTATGGAATCATGGTGCTTACAACTTTGCACGCTTGTGTTTCCATGACAGTTATGAGCCAGAGGTTGTAGTTTTAACCCTTGATAACTAATTAGTTTGACTCGAAAGGAGCGTCAGAAATGCTGAGAGAAGTAAGAGTAGAAAACGGTGTTGTCCGCGGATTGCCTGCAGCCGATCCGCGCATCACCAGTTTTAAAGGGATACCCTTTGCTGCTCCCCCGGTTGGTCCTAATCGTTGGCGGGCACCACAACCTGCAGAAGATTGGGACGGCGTTCTGGAAGCTTTTGAATTCGCACCGATCTCCATGCAGGCCAGGCCGGGAGTAGATAAGGATAATATCTACAGCAGGGAGTGGCATGTGGATCCGGATATACCCATGAGTGAAGACTGCCTCTATCTTAACGTTTGGACACCTGCTACTAGTCCTGATGAAAAACTGCCGGTATTTGTTTGGTATTTCGGTGGTGGACTGCAGGTTGGCTATCCTGCTGAAATGGAATTTGATGGTGAGCGGCTGGCCCGACGGGGGATCGTGGTAGTCACGATTAACTATCGTCTCAATGTTTTTGGTTTCCTGTGCCATCCAGAAATTACCCAAGAGGCTCCTCATGCACCTGCAAATTTTGGTCATCTTGATCAGCAGTTCGCGACTCAATGGGTTAAACGTAATATTGCTGCCTTTGGCGGAGATCCCGATAACATCACGATAGGCGGACAGTCTGCTGGCGGTGGAAGTGTGCTTACTCAGCTTACTTCACCACAAAACGAGGGCTTGTTCCAGCGGGCGATTATCCAAAGTGGTATGTTTGCCCCAGTCTATCCCAGCAATAGAATGCCGCTGCGGGGTAGAAAACTAGCCGACGCAGAAAAAGATGGCATTGAGTTCTTTAAATTCCTAGGGGTGTCTTCATTAGCTGAAGCTCGCAAATTAGATGCTCAATATATTATGGACAAAGCCCTTGAGTACAAAGGTTTCTGGGGTACAGTTGTGGATGATGTTTTCTGCCTAGGGAATGGTTTTGATCGGTTCATTGAAAACAAGCGGCTGATGGTGCCGGTAATGTTAGGCCATACATCATCAGAGTTTTTCAGCAGACCGCGGGTTGAGACAAAGGAGCAATTTAAGGAACTTGCAGTGGAAATGTTTGGCGCTGATGCCGATCAGTTCTTAGAGATCTGTCAGTTTGAATCGAGCGATCTAGACCAGTTACTAGAAACAACATCGGTTAACAGCATAGAGTATGCTATTCGAGTTGCCGGCAGAGCAAATGTCGATACAGGTGCCAATACTCCACTGTATTACTATAACTTCGATGCCGAGATACCCGGCTGGGATAATCCTGGAACATTCCATTCTGTTGATTTATGGTTTTTCTTCGAAACTCTAGCTAAGTGTTGGCGGCCATTTGTAGGCAAACATTATGATTTAGCCCGTCAGATGTGCAATTACTGGGCCTACTTTATTAAAAATGGCGATCCCAATGGCAAAGATATCACAGGTGAGGAACAACCACAGTGGGCTCCATTTTCACCTCAAGAGCCGCACTGCATGGTCTTTAAAGATGTTTCTGAACCTGTTGTCGAGAAGCCAAGTGAGCTGATGGAGTTTTTAGTTAATCAGTTCTTTAAGCGGAACAAGTAGGGGACACTAGCTCCGGGCAAAAACAGATTGGGAGGGTTATCCGTGTTTGTAAAGAGAGCAATTAAGGTCTTGCTGGTACTAACTGCTTTAGTTTTTCTGTCATGGGCTAGCTGTTTGGCCAATGCAAAAGTTGTGGCAGCAGAAGCGGTGCAACCGGAACTGCAATCATGGTATGATCGACCTGCTGAAAACTGGGAATCGGAAGCGCTGCCGCTTGGCAACGGCTTTATTGGCGCAATGGTTTTTGGCGGTGTGGAGCGGGAGCGAATTCAAGTTAACGAGAAAACGCTGTGGTCTGGAGGACCAGGCGCTAATGTGAATTATGATGGCGGCCACAGCCGTACTTCACCTGAACAGCTGAGGGCTCATTTAGAGGCTGCCAGAAAGCTGCTTCAGGAAAATATGAACCTATTTTCCGAGCGTCACACCGCTTATATTCATCCGATTACAGGTCAAGTGGTATCGCGGGACTATCCAGAATTAAGCCATGAGTTTTGGTATCACATCAACGCTTTAAAGGGAGACAAAACTCATTACGGTTCATATCAAACCCTGGGGGATATTATCATTGAAGATTTAAATTATGAGCCGTTTGTAAAAATTTCTTCTAATGCCCACACCAGGGATCCCAACGAAGGAATCAACAGGCTTATCGATGGCCGTACCGATACCAAATGGTATTCTTCGGCAGGTCTTAACTGGGGTTACAGTCACCCTTTCCCAATCTGGTTTTTGCTTGAACACAAGGAGCCAATTTCCATCGATTATTACCAGCTAACCTCAGCAAACGATGTTGAAAACCGTGATCCGAAAAACTGGAATCTATATGGATCCAATGATAATCAAGAGTGGGTCTTAATTGACAGTCAGCGTAATGTTTTGTTCTCCAGAAGGCACGAGACTAAAACATTTAGGCTGGGAGAAACGGTGACTTATAAATACTATAAACTGGAAGTTCTTGGCAACAGAAGCGGCAGCAATTCTGATGGCTGTCAAATAGCATTATTTGATTATGGCATAGAAGGCCAACCTAGAGCGGTTACGTCTAACTACAGCGAATACAAAAGAAGCTTAAATCTAGATAATGCTGTGGCCAGTGTTGAGTATGTTGTGGACGGTGTCAGATATTTCAGGGAGTATTTTGTCAGTAATCCAGGCAACATCATGGTTATTAGATTAACTGCCGATCAAAAAGGGCAGCTGTCTAGAAGGATTTCTGTACAGACTCCGCAAAGAAGGACAGTAATCTCCTCAGAAGCGGATACCATTACAATGACCGGACGCCCAGCTGATCATCATGAAAATGGACTTAAGTTTGCCCAACAGGTTAAAGTGATTCCAACTGGCGGAACCATGTATGCTAAAGACGGAGGAATCATTGTTGAGAATGCAGATTCCATCCTAATTTTAATGTCGGCGGGGACAAATTATCAGCTGTGCATGGATGACAGTTTTAACTATTTTACTGATGAAGATCCCCTTACCGGCGTGGTCCAGCGCATTGAAGCTGCTGCAGGTAAAAGTTATGAGCAGCTCAAATCAGAGCATATTGCTGACTACAGGTCTTTATACGATGCACACAAGCTGAGTTTTGATGGAGTTGAAATTCCTGATAAGCCCACCGATAGATTGTTAGCAGGATATGGTGGTAGATCAAGCGATCCTAATACACCAGGTGAAGATCTGTATCTAGAGCTTTTATACTATCAATTTGGCAGATATCTGCTGATCTCTTCATCAAGGAAGGGTTCGCTTCCAGCTAACCTGCAGGGGATTTGGGCTGATGGGTTAAATCCTCCCTGGTTTGCCGATTACCATACCAATATTAATGTTCAGATGAACTACTGGTTAGCAGAACCGACAAACTTAAATGAGTGCCATCTGCCTTTAATCGAGTTTATCAACAGTCTTGTTCCTAGAGGTAGAATTACAGCACAGCGCTACTTTGTGACTGAAGCCGGCGAACCGGTTAGGGGATGGACTACATTCCATGAATGCAATATCTGGGGCAACACCGCGCCAGCGGTTTCTGAAGCGTTTTGGTTCCCTGTGGGAGGGGCATGGTTGGTCCGTCATATTTGGGAAGCTTACGCCTTCAGCATGGATAAAGAGTTCTTGCAGGAGAATTTCAATACCATCCTCGAAGCAGCCCTATTCTGGGTTGATGCGCTGGTAGAGGATGAACGCGATGGCACTTTAGTTTCTAGCCCATCTTGGTCTCCTGAGCATGGTCCTTATTCATTAGGCTGTACTCAGGACCAGGCAATCATTTGGGATGTGTTTAACATAACTATTCAAGCCAGTGAAGAGCTGGGAATTAACATTCCAGAAATTGATGAAATTAAAGCGGCACAAGCCAGACTGTCGCCGCCGAAAATAGGCCTAGCCGGTCAATTCCAAGAATGGAAAGATGAAATTACGATTGACATTACCGGCGATTGGGGTCACCGTCACGTTAATCATCTTTACGGTCTGCATCCAGGCGACCAGTTTGTTGCTGGCAGAAGCGAAACAGAAGATACCTTTATCGAGGCGATGAAGGTTACGTTAAACACTCGTGGAGATGGAGGCACTGGTTGGAGTAAAGCCTGGAAGATCAATTTCTGGGCCCGCATCCGCGATGGTAACCGTGCCCACAAGTTATTACAGGAGCAGTTAAAAAGCTCCACCCTGAGCAATCTATTTGATACCCACCCACCGTTTCAGATTGATGGTAATTTTGGAGCTACAGCGGGAATGGCAGAAATGCTGCTGCAGAGTCACGGAGGAGCGGTTGAACTGCTGCCTGCCCTGCCTGACCGGTGGAATTCGGGAGCTGCCAGCGGTTTGAAAGCAAGAGGAAATGTAGAAGTAGATATGCAGTGGTCTAATTCGCAGTTACTGACGGCAGTTCTTAAGCCTACTGTCAGTTCTGAATTAATAGTTAAAGCGGTAGGGATCGATACTGCAGCTGTTTCAGATTCTCAAGGCAGCACCGCTGTGGTCGAAGTAATTGCTCAGGACACTATTAAGATTAAAGCGGCAGCAGGAGAAACATACGTCATAACTTTTTAAAATAACTAAAAGAGGTGGTAAAATCATGAGTAACGCAAACAGTATTTTAGTTTATACCAGAAATCCAATTACAGAATGCTATCCGAGTCACATAGCAAACAGTGTCCACTTTGCCTACAGCAGCGATGGCCAGAACT
>JAAYLQ010000179.1 GCA_012521805.1 Bacillota bacterium | reverse complement strand
TGGCTGTCCAGTCCCGAAAGAGCAGAGATTGAAAGCCGAATTCCTGAACTGACTCCCATAATTGAAAAATTGGAAGTTCACCACCAGCATCTCCACAGCAGTGCGCGGCAGATTCAAACTGCCCTAAGGAGTGGTTCCTCACAGGCATCAGCTATCTTTGTTAACGAAACACAACCACAGTTAACTATCATTCGAACTTCCCTTGATTCGATTTCTAACTCCCTAACAGATGTGCGGGCTGCAACAGCAGCAGCTATTACAGAAACAATTGCCGCCAGTATCACTGGCAATCACCTTGTGCTGCTTTTATCAGTAGCCATCGGTACAGTTATGGCAGTACTGATTACCCGCAGTATTACCAAGCCGATTCAGTTGTTAACAGACGGCATGCTGCAGGCCAGCGCAGGGGATTTAACCGTATCTGTAGACTATAGCGGTGGGGGCGAACCAGGTATTATGGTGCAGACCTTTAATAGAATGGTAGCCAGCCTTAATGAAATGGTTTCAGCTGCCAAATATGCTTCCGCAGAAACAACATCAGCGGCCAGTCAAACTACTTCTGCGGCGACCGAAGAATTAAGTGCGGCAATTGAGCAGGTGGCAACCAGTGCAACAGAGTTTGCCAGCAGTGCAACATCCATCAGCGAGCAAACCCACAGGATCAATCTTGAAGCGCAGGAAACAGGCGAACTGGCTCGCCGGTTCAGAACGCATAGAATCCTGTATGGCATCTATGGTGATGATCGAGGAAGCAACCGCAACGACTACTACCGCCATCAGCAGCTTAAAGGATGCGTCCAAGCAGATTGTCAAAGTGGTGGAAGTAGTGACAGAAATCGCGGACCAGACGAATCTGCTGTCCCTCAATGCAGCGATAGAGGCTGCCCGGGCTGGTGAATACGGTCATGGATTTGCTGTTGTAGCGGAAGAGGTACGGAAATTAGCTGAGCAGACCAAAAGCAGCCTTCAGGAAGTTAATCATCTAGCGGCAAATCTGGAAAACCAGATGAACACAGCTGTCAGTTCGATTAACGTCAGCAGAGAAAAGGTGCAGAATGGGACAGCTGTCGTGAAAGAGACCACTGAATCGCTGCAGAAGATTGTCGTGAGAATTACCGCTATTGTCGAGCAGCTGCGGATTATCAGTGAGAAGACTCAGGAACAGGCTGCCTCCAGCCAAGAAATAGCTGCCATGACTCAAGAACAGGCGGCTGCCACCCAAGGCATAGCCGATTCCGCAGTTAACTTAGCGACTGTGGCCCAGACGTTGGAAGATTATTAAAAGATTATCAGTATAATTGCGTTTTAAAGGATGCGGATCACATGAGCAAACTAAAAATAGAACACAAGCCAAGGGGTACTCTGCTCTACGCTAAAGGCCAGCCGGCAGATGCCATGTACTTTATTGTTCAGGGTACCGTTGAAATTACTGGTGAGCAGACTGAACTAGTCGGCAGGGGTGCTTTACTTGGTGCCTTGGATTTTTTGAATCAACTGCCCCGCAGTCAATCTGCTCGCTGTATAACGGACACTGATTTGTTCGTCATAACTAAGAATAATATTATCAGCTTGTTTCAAACTCAGCCCCGCTTTGGATACGCAGTTCTAAAGGCAGTAGCAGCGGAAGCTGTAGGCAGCGAGCAAGCTAAAGCGGAACCGGAACCAGCAAAACTACAGCCCCTTACTCTAGAACAAGTTCTGCCAGCCGGACACCCGCAGTTTGAGATAACTGCGCCTAGCGAATTCGATAATTATACTTTTTATACTAATGCGGTCTGTCCGGTTTGCGCTGCTGAGTTTCCGGCGGTAAGACTGCGGGAGTCGCGGCTGATCACCAAGCGCGTAGCTCCAGATTTTCGTGTGCTTTATGAAAATATGGAACCGCTCTGGTATTATATCTGGGTTTGTCCCAGCTGTTCTTACGCTTATCCCCACAAGCAGTTTAATAAACTTTCCCACGTGCGAGCTTTGAAATTAAGAAACTCCAAGGATGCCGGGAACTGCGGCTTTACGTTCAGTCCCAGGCGTACTTTGGATGAGGTGTTTTTATCCTATTACCTGGCTCTAAACACCTTTAATTTGGTTGAAGCTGCGCCCCATCTGTTTGGCAACTTGTGGATGCGCCTTGTTTGGCTGTATGAAGATTGCGATCAGCCTGAGTGGGCCGCTGATGCTGCAGAGAAAGCATTACAGTATTTTCAAGAGTCACTGGTTTCCGGGAGGCGGAGTGATGCAGGTGACCAAAGGCTTTATATTATCATGGCTGAGCTCCATCTGCGGTTAAATCAAAAGGAAGAAGCGCTGCGGTGTTATATGGAAGCAGCGAATCTGCGGCAGGGCAATGCAAGGTATTGCAGATTGGCAGCAGATCGGATTCAGGATCTGCGTTCCCACTAGCAGTATCCACTGTTAACCAGTATCCATATGTCGAAATTGGGTTAGGCTATAATCGGGAGTGATGCAGTTATGCCGCGACGGAGAGGATTCATGTCTGATCGGCTCAAGTATGAACTTGCTCAGGAACTTGGCTTTTATGACAAAGTCAAGGATGGAGATTGGGGCAACATCACTACCAGAGAGGCAGGCAATCTGGTAAAAGCAGCCATCGTTCGCGCAGAAAGAATGCTGGCTGAAAATGACCAGCTGCCGCAGAATTAGACGGGTCATGGTACCCGTCTTTTCATATATCTAGCTAGAATTAACAGGATTTTCTTGTGGGAATATCCTCGTTC
>JAAYLQ010000178.1 GCA_012521805.1 Bacillota bacterium | reverse complement strand
CCACCCCATCAATTTACCCCCATGGCTGCTCTACCGGAGTATGCCAACCAAACTATTTCCCTGATGGCACCGAGCAAAACTTTTAATATCGCGGGACTGCACAATGCGGCAGCAGTGATTCCCAATCCAAAGTGGAAACAAACCTTTGACCGCGCTCTCAAAAATTTTCATCTAAATTCCGGGAACATTTTTGCAATTACCGGATTTACCGCCGCTTATCAGCATGGTGCGTCATGGCTGGATGAACTGTTGGTGCTGCTTAAGGCCAACTGTCAGCTCGCAGTCCGGATGTTAAATGAATTCTGCGGCGTTAAAGTTCGGCAGCCGGAAGGGACCTATCTGCTCTGGTTAGATTTCCGCAGCTTCAACCTTGAGCCTCAGCGGATCATGGAGGTATTGGTTGAGCAAGGCAGAATTGCCCTCAGCGATGGCCGCAGTTTTGGCCGGCAGGGAAGCGGATTTTTCCGCATGAATATCGGCTGTCCCCAGTGGATGGTTAGGGAAGGAATTGAGCGAATTCAGAGATCAGTCAAATATCTTGCGGAAATCACGAATGCTGATTGAAATTCAAGCGGTAATCAGCGGATATACCCGAACGATTGCTGATAAAAAACAGATAAATTATCGGAAAATCATTGACTGCCGCTAAGTTCTCTGCTATACTATAGTCGACAAAATAAGTTCAATTTGATTGAGACAGAAAGAGGATCTAGGGCGGAAGTGATGTCCAAGCGATCCTGATATGCCGCTTTAGGCATATTACACCGAAGGGATAAAAGCCCAGGCGGGTAGGTTTCTCATGAGCCTACCCCCTGGGCAATTATTTTAAGGAGGTAATTGGCTTGAATCAGAACAGCGTCAGTGTAATTATGGGCAGTACTTCTGATTGGAAAGTGATGCGCTACTGCTGCCAAGTGTTAAGGGAATTGGAAATCCCTTTTGAGAAAAAGGCTTTGTCAGCCCACCGGACTCCGGAGCAGGTAGCTGAATATGCCAAGAGTGCCCACGAGCGTGGGGTGGAAGTAATAATTGCTGCTGCAGGCGGAGCTGCTCATCTACCAGGAGTGATTGCCTCCTACACAACAGTGCCGGTAATCGGGGTGCCGATGCAGACTTCGGCCTTCGGCGGCTTAGACTCCCTTTTATCTATTGTCCAGATGCCCAAGGAAGTGCCGGTAGCAACTGTCGCTGTTGGCCAAGCCGGGGCGATCAATGCGGCTCTGCTGGCAGCCCAAATTTTGGGTTTGAAGTATCCAGAAATTCGTCAGCAGTTAGCTGCTCGGCGGCTGGATGTTAAAGCAGCAGTGCTTGCTGCTGCAGATCTTGAGGATATAGAATAGATTTTTACAATACAGAAACAGGAGGAGATCATTGGTGGCGCAGTATCGCGAACCAACACCAGCGGAAATCCAGGAACAGAAGCTGTACCTGGAGATGGGTCTAACTGAATCAGAGTATGAACAGGTGGTAGAGCTGTTAGGCAGACTGCCGAACTATACTGAAACAGGTCTGTTTGGCGTAATGTGGTCAGAACACTGCAGTTATAAAAATTCTAAACCATTGTTAAAGCGGTTTCCCACCGAAGGCAAGCAGGTGCTGATGGGACCTGGCGAAGGCGCAGGCGTAGTGGATATCGGGGATGGGCTGGGGATTGCTTTCAAAATGGAATCCCACAACCATCCCTCAGCAGTAGAGCCCTTCCAAGGTGCCGCAACAGGTGTCGGCGGCATTCTCCGGGATGTTTACTCTATGGGAGCGCGGCCGATTGCTCTCCTGAACTCTTTGCGCTTTGGTGAGCTGACTGAAGCTAGAGTTCGTCAGCTGTTCAAAGAAGCTGTGGCTGGCATGGCGTGGTATGGAAACGGCACAGGTGTTCCTACTGTTGGGGGAGAGGTCTATTTTGATGAGCGTTATACCAATAATCCGTTAGTAAATGCTATGTGTGTTGGGCTGGTCCGCCATGACCGCATCTGCCGCGGCTTGGCACAGGGGGAAGGTAATCCTGTGCTTTATGTTGGGGGCGATACCGGCCGTGATGGGATTGAAGGAGCAACCTTCGCATCAGCTGAGTTCAGTGACGCTGATGAGCCCAAGCACTCGGTGGCAATCGGCAATCCTGAGACAGGCAGAGCCCTGCTGGAAGCTTGTTTAGAATTGATTGAACTGCCTGGATTGATCGGCATTCAGGACATGGGTGCCGCTGGTTTAACATCTTCCAGCGCGGAAATGGCCAGTAAAGGCGGCAGCGGCATTGAGCTGAATCTGGATCTGGTGCCCCAGCGGGAAATTGGCATGACACCGTATGAAATGATGCTCTCCGAGTCCCAGGAGCGGATGCTGCTGGTGGTGGAAAAGGGCACTGAAGACCAATTTGCTGAAGTGTGCCAGAAATATGGATTGACCTGCGCAGTAATTGGCCGCGTGACTGCCGACGGACAGCTGCGCTTGCTGCATCAAGGCCGGACAGCTGCTGAAGTGCCGATTGCTGCTCTAACAACAGCAGCCCCAGTTTATCAGCGGTCAGCCAGAGAGCCTGAATCGTACCGAATTAATCAGTCTTTAGCAGTGACTGACATACCAGTAGATGATGTGGCTGAAACACTGAAGCAGCTTTTGGCAGTGCCGTCAATTGCCAGCAAAGGGTGGATTTATCAGCAGTTTGATTATCAGGCGGGGGGGCAGACTTTAGTTGCGCCCGGCGCCGATGCGGCAGTGATTCGGATTCCAGGTACCAAGAAAGCTGTTGCGATAACAGCGGACTGCAACGCCCGCTATCTTGAACTGGATCCGAAGGTAGGGGGCGCAATTGCAGTTGCAGAAGCGGCCCGCAACCTGGTCTGCACCGGAGCCAAACCGTTAGCGGTGACTGATAACCTTAACTTTGGATCGCCAGAGAATCCTGAGGTATTCTGGCAGTTAGAGCAGGCAGTTGAGGGAATCAGCGCAGCTTGCGTCAAACTTGACTGCCCTGTTGTATCAGGAAATGTCAGCTTGTACAACGAGACCAATGGTCAGCCAATCTATCCAACACCGGTAATCGGAATGGTTGGTTTAATTGAAGATGCTGACCAGATTCTCCCCAATCACTATCAGGAGGCGGGGGATTTGATTGTACTGCTGGGATGTTCAAAAGCAGAGTTAGGCGGAAGCCAACTCCAGAAGCTGGTTGAAGGCAGTTTAAAAGGACGCCCACCTGCCCTAGATCTTGATTATGAAAAACGCCTGCAGCAGGCTGTGCTTGCGGCCGTTAAAGGTGGACTGCTTCGTTCTGCTCATGATCTGTCTGACGGTGGCCTAGCAGTAGCTGTATTAGAATCAGCATTTGGTACAGGGCTGGGGATCGATCTCAACTTCAGCCAAGATCTATCAGTCAGTGCGGCCCTTTTTGGTGAATCCCAGTCGCGGATTGTAGTCAGCATCAATCCAAATCAACTAGAAGCTTTACAGGCTTTAGCTGCTGAGCACCAAATTGACCTCACAGTTTTAGGAGCTGTGACAGCAGCCGATCAGGCTCGAATTGTTTACAATCAACAGGTGATAATTGACTGCGCCATCAGTGAACTGGAAACAGTATGGAAGGATGGGATTGCATGCCTGATGTCCAGCTGACAAAAGGTTTACATGAAGCATGTGGGGTGTTCGGGATCTATGGACACCCCCATGCCGGCGAACTCGTTTATTACGGACTGCACGCTCTTCAGCACCGCGGTCAGGAAAGTGCTGGCATTGTGGCGGTAGATCAGGGGAAGTTCACTACCCATAAGGGAATGGGATTAGTAACTGATGTATTTAGAAACGGAGATGCCTTTGATCTCTCTGGTGAGAGTGCAGTAGGACACGTCATGTATGCCAACGGCAGTCCTACCATTACTGAGGTACAACCTTTGGTCTTTAAGTATCGAGCTGGAACAATTGCCCTTGCCCATAATGGAGCGCTGGTAAATGCTGCTCAAATCCGCCGCTCGTTAGAACTGCAGGGTTCGATTTTTCAAACTAACAGTGATATAGAGGTGATTGCCCACTTAATTGCCCGCTCACCCCATGATGACCTGGTCTCCGCCTTAAGGCATGCATTGGGTGTGATCGAGGGATCTTATGCCCTGCTGGTGCTGGCTGAAAATAAGTTGATTGCTTGCCTTGATCCCCAGGGCCTGCGGCCCCTGGCTTTAGGAAAAGTAGGCGGCAGCTATTGTTTTGCCTCTGAAACCTGTGCCTTTGACCTGATTGAAGCAGAATACATCCGTCATGTGGAACCTGGGGAGATGGTGGTTGTAGGGCAAGATCAGCTTCGCTCTCTTAAAATAGGGGAGCCAAGTCCAGCATTCTGCAGCTTTGAATATATCTATTTTGCCCGTCCTGACAGCAACTTAACGTCTAATACCAGTGTTCATCAGATTCGCAGAAAATTGGGAAAACAGCTGGCTGCCGAAAGTCCGGTTGAGGCTGATTTAGTTTTGGGAGTTCCCGATTCCAGCTTATCTGCGGCAATTGGCTATGCCGAAGCCCTGAGCATTCCTTTTGAGATGGGGCTGGTAAAGAATCGCTATGTAGGGCGCACGTTTATCCAAGGAAAGCAAGAATCTCGCACCCGGGATGTGAAGCTCAAGCTGAGTGTAGTGCGGAAAGTGGTTGAAGGCAAGACAGTGGTGATGGTTGACGATTCCCTCATTCGGGGAACAACCAGCCGCCGGATTGTGCGCCTGCTGCGGGATGCAGGCGTGAAGGCGGTGCATGTGCGGATCAGTTCGCCGCCAGTAGCTCATCCATGTTTCTACGGCATTGATATTTCATCCCATGACGAACTGATTGTAACTCATAAATCTGTTGCAGAAATCCAGAGTTATATTGGAGCGGACTCATTGGAGTTTCTTACTATCGATGGTTTAGTTCGAGCAATTCGTGGTACCAATGATAATCACGGTTTATGTCTGGCTTGTTTTAATGGAAAATATCCGACCACGATTGATTTTCAAACTGAGGAGGCGCAAAATGAGTGAGGCATATAAACAAGCAGGGGTTGATTTGGCTGCTGGTTATGCGGCGGTAAAAGGGATCAAAAGCCATGTCGCCCGCACATTAAGACCTGAGGTGTTGAGCAATGTAGGCGGATTTGGCGGATTATTCGCCTTACCGTTGGATAAGTATAAAAATCCCGTGTTAGTTTCTGGTACAGATGGTGTTGGCACCAAATTAAAACTGGCCTTTGCCCTTGGAAAATATGATACAGTCGGCATTGACCTGGTGGCGATGTGCGTGAATGACGTAGCTGCTCTAGGAGCTGAGCCCCTGTTTTTCTTAGATTACTTTGCCGCTGGCAAGATTAACCCAGAATTAGTAGTAGAGGTTGTCAAAGGGATAGCTGATGGCTGTACCGAGGCAGGGTGTGCCTTGATAGGCGGTGAGACAGCTGAAATGCCCGGCTTTTATCCCGATGGAGAATTTGATTTAGCGGGTTTTTGCGTGGGGATTGTTGACCGAGATCAGATTATTACTGGTGCGGAAGCTGCTCCTGGCGATGTGCTGATCGGGCTGCCTTCCAGTGGTGTCCACAGCAATGGTTTTTCGTTAGTGCGCAAAATTATTGCGGATCACAGTTTGGATCTGAATGAGATTGGTCCAGAGCTGTTAACTCCCACCCGCATCTATGTCAAGCAGGTCCTAGGTCTGCTTAAGCACTTTCGGTTAAAAGGCATTGCCCATATCACCGGTGGCGGCTTTATTGAGAATATTCCCCGCATCCTTCCTCCTGGCTGCAGTGCAGAAATTATACTGGGCAGCTGGCCGATTCTGCCAATCTTTACTAAGCTGCAGCAGTACAGCTCTTTACCTGATCCCGAGATGTTCAATGTTTTCAACATGGGTATTGGCCTGGTACTGGTTGTTGATCCTGAACAAGCGGAGGCTGCAGTTGAACTGCTGCATCGCCAGGGTGAATCAGCATATATCATTGGTCGGGTGACTGCAGGCGACCAACAGGTGGTGTTTAAGGAGGGAGCTTAGTGGTTAGGATAGCGGTATTTGCTTCTGGCTCCGGTTCCAATTATGAAGCAATCATGCAGTATTTTACCAAGCTGACGAGTCCTAAGGCAGAAATCGCCCTGCTTGTATGCGATCAACCAGGAGCAGGGGTGTTGGAGCGGGCGGCCAAATGGCACACGCCGGTATTGGTAGTGGAGCGCAGGCGTTTTGCCAGTAAAAAACAGTTTGAGCAGTACATTTTGGCACAGCTGCAGCAGTATCAGATCGACTTTATTGCCCTGGCAGGATATATGCGCCTGCTCGGCCCAACTCTGCTTGATCACTACTTAGGCAGAGTGATCAATCTCCATCCTTCTCTGCTGCCGGCATTCCCTGGGATCGATGCGGTTGGTCAGGCGCTGAAAGCGGGTGTTCGCGTAACTGGTGTTACTGTCCATTTTGTGGACTACGGGATGGATACAGGTCCGATTATTGTGCAGAAACCGGTAGCGGTTGAGCTGGATGATACCCACAACACCCTGTCCAGCAAGATCCATGTGGTGGAGCATGAGCTTTATCCCAAAATTGTTTATGCCTGCGCTTTAGGCAGAATCTATCTGGATGGAACAAAAGTGTGCTGGCAGAATCCTGATGAAGCGGTTAAGGAGTGACGAGGATGAGAGTACTTGTAGTTGGCGGTGGCGGCCGCGAGCATGCAATCTGCTGGAAACTAAAAAAAGATAATCCTGAAATCGAACTGTTCTGCGCTCCCGGAAATGGGGGAACTGCGCAGGTGGCGGTCCCAGTGGCTGTTGATGCGGAGGACATCCACAAGCTGCTGGACTTTGCCCTTAATCAGAAAATCGATTTGACTGTGGTTGGTCCGGAACTACCCCTCAGCTTAGGCATTGTTGATCTGTTTCAAGCTGCCGGATTGAAAATTTTTGGACCATCTAAACTTGCTGCTGAAATTGAATCCAGCAAAGCGTTTGCGAAGGATTTGATGAAACGCTATGGTATCCCCACAGCTGCTTATCAGGTATTCAGCGATGAACAGGCAGCCCTTGATTATATTAATTCTGTAGGGGTTCCCCTGGTGGTTAAAGCTGATGGTCTAGCAGCAGGAAAAGGAGTTGTAGTCTGCAGGGACCGGGAGCAGGCGGTTGCGGCAGTAAGGGAATGCTTCCAAACCCATCCGAAAGTAATAATCGAAGAATTTCTGACTGGTGAAGAGCTTTCCCTGATGGCCTTTGTTGACGGCACTACCGTTGTCCCGATGGCACCAGCCCAGGATCATAAGCAGGTTTACGACGGTGATAGAGGGCCCAATACTGGCGGAATGGGTGCCTATTCACCCCTGCCCCACATTGATCAGTCGGTAATTGAAGCAGCGGTAAACAAGGTGCTGATTCCGGCAGCGGAAGCCTTGGTTCGGGAAAACCGCAGCTTTACCGGAGTGCTTTATGCTGGGTTGATGCTGACGGAACAGGGGTTAAAGGTGATCGAATTTAACGCCCGCTTTGGGGATCCAGAAGCTCAGGTGGTCTTACCGCGGATGGAAGCAGATCTGCTGGAGATCATGCTAGCATGTGTGGAGCACCGTTTAGATCAGGCTGCAGAGATTACCTGGAGCAGGAATGCGGTGGTGGGGGTGGTGCTGGCCAGCTGCGGTTACCCAGGACCATATCCGACAGGGAAGGTGATCTATGGCGTTGAGCAGGCGGAAGCTAGATCTGGAGCTGCTGTGTTTCACGCAGGCACCACTCTTAAACAAAATCAATTGGCAACAGCTGGCGGACGAGTGCTTACAGTGGTAGGGCAGGGAGCAGACTTAAAACAGGCGCAGAACCTGGTCTACGCAGCAGTTGGGGACATCAGTTTTGATGGCATGCATTTTCGGCGGGATATCGCAGACAAGGCACTGATTAAATCGGGGCAGAAGCAGGTAGCGGGCAGCTGATGCAGGAATCCTTACCGCTTCAATTGAAATAATCAGTAAGTCAGGTGTTAGGGGGGTTAGGATATGGCTGATACTTATGAAAACTCCCGGCGCTATCTCAATGCATTTATTGATATCGAGCAGGCATTGGGGAAAATCGTCAAGAACGAACGGCATATCCCCTTTTACCGGCTGGTGGATGCAGCGGCGCGAATTGATCCTTTTGTCCGGGATATTGCTGTTGAGCTGAAAGAATACGGTGATCTGCGCAACGCGATTGTACATGAGCGAATTAATGATGAACCGATAGCCGAACCCCATGCTGATGTGGTCAGGCGCTTAGAGTGGATCCGGGATCTCCTCAGAACCCCTCCCACCGTTGGTGAGATCTTTTTAGGTCCGGTAGTGACGTGCAGGCATGACGATACTTTACGGGAAGTTGTCAGCCGGATGCATGCTAATGCTTTCTCCAAACTCCCTGTTTACCAAGGCCCCAATTTTGTCGGCATCCTAACGGCGGAGGCGGTTACTTATTGGTTAGCCGATCATATTGACAACGGCCTGAATTTAGGCCAAGAACGGGTGGAATCGGTGCTCCGGTACCTCCATAATCCCGATAACTATCAGTTTGTAGCTCCTGATTGCTCGCTCTTTGATGTACTGCGCATTTTTGAGGATTATAGTCATCGGGGGAAACGCATCCAAGCAATATTAATCAGTGATGACGGTACGGAAATAGGACAGCTGTTGGGAATTATTACTGTCTTTGATCTGCCAAAAATCTACCACACCATCGATTTAAAATAGCTCTCAAAAAAGAGAAGAGCTATCTGCTGAGATAGCTCTTTCGTTTATTCAAAGTTAACTTTAGCCTCGGAAACTATTGGGTCCATGCTTCCGGTGATAGTAATAATTAGGGTGTAGGTTTTGCCTTTCAGTTCCGCATTATACAGCTGCTCGTCGAGGTAAGTCAGCTCTGCCGGCAGATCAATTGTTACTGCTTCTGCGATGGTGATTCCAGGAACAATAACACTGGACTGCTCAATTGGTACTGAGGTTGCCCACACTACTTTGCTGTCGGGATCCTGTAATTCTAGCTTTGCTTCATCTACTGTTAGACTGCCTAAGCCTGCTGTTGTAAATTTCAGTGTAACATCCTGCTTTTCGTCTCCAAATTGAAACTTGATGGGATCAGGCTCAATTCTAATCTTGAGCGATGGTGTTAATATTCCAAAGCAGCCTGTAAGGAACAGCGAGACTGCTGTGATCAGCAGGAGTTTGGTTGCTGGGAACCGCCAGCTCGTTTTCATTTCGGATTCCCCCTAGATAGAAAATTACCTACATAGTAACAAAAATTCTTCAAAATCTGAGGATTTCCTGCAAATTATTTGACATAAAGTGCTATTACGTGTATTTTATTGTTAGAACTGCATCAAGTCGATGGGGAAAGCGGCAGGAACCGCTTGTATTTATACTTTCAAGAGTGGTAAAATAAAGCAGAGATTGCTGTCAGCAGTGAGAGGATGGGGATAGATGAGTAAAGAAAATACAGGCATTAATCTCAAGCCAACTAATTTTATTGATAAAATTGTGGCAGAGGATGTTGCGAACGGATTGGAAGAGGTAGTTACCCGCTTTCCACCCGAACCCAACGGTTTTCTGCATATCGGCAGTGCCTATGCGATCAATATCAGTTATTCGATCGCAAAGAAGTACAACGGCAGGTTTAATCTGCGCTTTGACGATACTAATCCACTGAAAGAAGATATTTCTTATGTCAACGCGATTATCGATGATTTTAAGTGGCTTGGTGTAGATTTTGGTGATGAGCCGTTATATGGATCGGACTATTTTGAGCAGATGTATGAATATGCAGTTTATTTAATTAAGAAAGGTAAAGCCTACGTTTGTGACCTTTCGCCTGATGAAATTCGGGAATATCGGGGTACGTTAACAGAACCGGGTAAAAACAGCCCTTATCGCGATCGCTCGGTTGAGGAAAATCTGGAACTCTTTGAACAGATGCGGGCTGGTAAGTTTGCTGATGGGGAAAAAGTACTGCGGGCTAAGATCGATATGGCAAGTCCCAATATTGTAATGCGGGACCCGGTGATCTATCGGATTATTCATGCAGAGCACTACCGCACAGGGGATCAATGGTGCATTTATCCGATGTACGACTTTGCCCATCCCATTCAGGACTATATTGAGGGCATTACCCATTCCCTCTGCTCAAATGAGTTTGTGAATAACCGCGAGTTATATAACTGGGTTTTAGAAAACCTTGATTTACCAAATAGACTGCCTCAGCAAATTGAGTTTGGCCGCTTAAATATCAGCGGTGTTGTCACCAGCAAGAGATACCTCAAGCAGTTGGTTGACAGTGGGTATTTAGAGGGTTGGGATGACCCAAGACTGCCGACTATTCAGGGAATGCGCCGCAGAGGTTACACTCAAGATGCGATTTTTGCCTTTTTAAACGAGATTGGCGTGCCGAAAACCGAAAGTACTGTTGATGTTGAGATGCTGGAGTACTTTGTCCGTCAGGATCTGATGGAAAAGGCAGTCTGCCTGATGGCAGTTGTGGATCCGATTAAAGTTGTGATTACCAATATGGATCCGGATACTGTGGAATATCTGGATGCGGATAACAACTATAAAACTGATGCAATGGGCACGCGCAAAGTTCCCTTTACCCGTGAGCTTTATATTGAACGGGAGGACTTTATGGAGGACCCTCCGAAAAATTACAACCGCTTAACTGTCGGCCGTGAGGTAAGGTTGAAGCATGCTTACTATCTTAAATGCAATGAAGTGATCAAAGATGAAAATGGCAAAATCGTGGAGCTGCGCTGTACTTATGATCCAGAAACCAAGAGTGGGTCAGGTTTTAGCGGCCGGAAGGTAAAAGGCACGATTCATTGGGTCAGTGCTAAAGAAGCGCTCCGCTGCACTGTGCGCCATTACGAACCTTTGTTCTCAAATCCTCCGGAAGAGGATAATCTGCTGGAATCAATTAACCAGAATTCGCGGCAGGATTTCACTAATGCGGTGATTGAACCAGCTATTCTTAATTTTATCGATCAGGGAGCAACCCATTATCAGTTCCTGCGCAACGGATTCTACGTGTTGGACAGTAAATTAGGTTCCAAAGACAACTTAGTCTTTAACCGCATCGTCCATCTCAAAAGCTCATATCGGCCGCAGAAGTGAGAAGTTGTCCATAAAACATGTGGGGATCAATTTAGTCCTCGCATGTTTTTTCTTTGTTCATAAAAACGGTTTTAATTAACAACACTAACAAAAATAGCAGTGTGCTGAAAAGAAGGGAGTTTTATTATGTCTAGTGTGCAAATTAAACCGAATGTTTATTGGGTGGGTGCGGTCGATTGGAACATCCGCACCTTTCACGGTCCTGCCTATTCCACTCCGCGAGGCACCACATACAATGCTTATCTAGTTGTTGACGACCAAATTACGCTGGTGGATACAGTTTATGGACCTTTTGCTGAAGATCTGATCAGGCATATCGGGGAAATCATCGATCCGAGTAAAATTGATAATGTGATCATCAACCACATTGAATCTGATCATATCGGCGCTTTTCCCGAAATTATGAAGCTGAATCCTAAGGCTAAAGTTTATGCTACTGCTAATGCAGAAAAGGGAATTAAGAAGCTGTTCTTCACTGATTACAATATTACAGTTGTGAAAACCGGCGATTCAATCAACACTGGTAAGTATACATTTTCATTTATTGAGGCGCCGATGCTTCACTGGCCGGACAGCATGTTCACTTATATCTCGGAACTAAAGCTGCTTCTGCCAAACGATGCTTTTGGACAGCATTATGCTTCTAACTTTCGCTTTGCAGATGAGGTTGACCTTGGGTTAGTAATGTTTGAAGCACAAAAATACTACGCAAATATTCTTAATCCATTCTCACGTTTAGTTTTAAAGAAGCTGGAGGAGGTTGCCGAGCTAGGATTGGAGATTGATATGATTGCTCCCAGCCACGGTTTTATCTGGCGCGGTAATCCTGAGGTGATCATTGAGGCCTATCAGCGCTGGGCGCAGGGTGCAGCGGAGAAAAAGATTGTAATTGCTTATGATACGATGTGGCAGAGCACAGCTAAGCTGGCCCATGCGCTGTTGGAAGGAGTAACAGATGCCGGTTATCGAGGAATTCTTTATCAGATTTCCAAATCTGACCACAATGATATTATTACCAATATTTTTGATGCCCGGGGTGTCTTTATTGGTTCACCCACATACTATAATGATACGCTGACCACAGTTTCCCCTTTACTTGATGAGCTGATCGGTCTTAAAGCTGAAGGTAAGTTTGGGTTAGCTTTTGGTTCTCAAGGGTGGGCTGGCGGTGCAGCCAAGACAATTGAAGCAAAACTAAAATCAGCCGGGGTAGAACTGGCTGCACCAGCTTTTACCGTCAAATGGGTGCCTACTGAGGAGGAGTTAGATCAAGCCCGCAGTTTGGCCCGCTCCATTCTCAGTTAACACTTTTTCCAAGGTTAAAAGGGAACGTTTAATCGGCAGCCCACAGCTGTAACCCCCGAGGCCGTTGGCGGCAAGAACGCGGTGGCAGGGAACCACTATTACCAGTGGATTTGCGCCGACAGCTCGTCCCACCGCCCGATAACCTTTGGTGCCGAGCTGGTCTCCGATCTGTTTATAGGTAAGGGTTTGTCCATATGGGATTTTCACAAGTTCATGCCAAACTCTTTGCTGAAAAGCGGTACCGGAAAATTTGAGCGGCCAGTCAAAGCTGATTGGTTCACCTCTAAAATAGCGATCCAGATCAGCCGCAAAAGGATTTGGCAGGGAAGGAGTATGCTGATGATGAGCCTGCTCTTCGTCTGGAGCTGCAAACCAACTTTTAATAAATCGGTTACCTTCTACTGCTAGCAAAAATAATCCTAATGGTGTATAATGCTTATAAATATCCATGGGTATCCCTCCCGCAGGAAGATATCAGTTTTAGGTGCTGGTCCGAACCATTTATGGGTCGGACTAGTGTTATTTACTAGAGGTGAATCAATTGTGGCTGCGAATCTTCAACTAAACAATGCACAGATGCAACCAAAAAACGTGAACAGAATTGTTTTTGCTTTAGCTCTGCCGGCGATAATTGAGATGCTGCTGCAGCTGACAGTCGGTATCGCTGATACAGCCATGGTCGGCAGGCTGGGAGCAGAAGCGTTAGCAGCAGTTGGATTAGGAAATCAGCTGCTGCTTTTGCTGTCAACAATCCTTGGTGCAATCGGCACCGGCAGCACTGCACTAGTGGCCCGGCATGTTGGTGCTGGTGAGTATGAGTCCGCGGGCAGTGTTGCTAAACAGGCAGTAATTCTGGCAGTGCTCATCGCCCTGGTTTCCGGAACGATTATCCTGGCTTTTGGGGAACAGATTCTGGGATTCCTATTCCGCAAAACTGACCCAGGTGTAGTCGCTTTGGCTGCCAACTATGTCGCCATTGTCGGACTGGCCCTTGCCTTTAATTACTCCTTGATCCTGATTAATTCTGTGCTCCGGGGAGCCGGGGATACCAAAACCCCGATGCGGATTACGGCAATCGTTAATCTGATCAATATTGTTGGCAACTTTTTCTTGATCTACGGTATCGAACCTTTTCCTGCCTTAGGGGTGCAGGGAGCGGCGGCTGCAACTGCCTTGGCCCATGGCTGCGGCGGTGTACTGGCATTTATCAGTCTGTTAAAGAACCCGAAAATTCAAGCCAGCTTTAAGCAACCACTGCAGATCGACAGCCAAATCGTTAAGCGCATTCTTAACATTGGTGTTCCTGCAGCGATTGAGCAAGGTTCGATGCGGATTGGCCAGCTGTTTTATACAATGATCATTGCTTCATTAGGAACTGTTGCTTATGCTGCCCACCAGGTAGCCCTCAATGCCGAATCGATTTCCTTTAACCCCGGCTTTGGTTTTGCCCTGGCAGCCACCACACTGGTCGGTCAATTCCTGGGAGCAGACAAACCGGAATTAGCAGAGCGCTTTGGGTACCGCTCCTGTAAAATGGCAGTGATTTTTATGTCGATTATGGGTGTGGTGTTCTTTTTCTTTGCTGAGCCAATCGTAGGTCTGTTTACACCAGAACCAGAAGTGATCGATCTTGCCGCTGTGTGCCTGCGGATTGTTGCTTTAAGCCAGCCAGCACTGGCAGCCCAGATGGTTTTTGCTGGCGGCTTGCGGGGAGCAGGTGACACCCGCGGTATTCTCTGGATAACCCTTTCTGGATTCTTGGTAATCCGGGTGGGATTAACCATAGTTTTAACTCTGATGCTCAATCTAGGCTTGATTGGCGCTTGGATTGCTATGTGCATCGATGTCTACTACCGGTCGCTGTTGATGTGGACCCGCTTTCGCCGAGGTAAATGGAAAACCTTAAAAATATGAGCATGCCGATTAAGCATGCTCAATAATGGAAACTACCAGTTCTGCTGCTCTAACCAAGTCTGCGATTGCAATCGACTCGTTCGTGCTGTGCACATCCTGGTAATTGAGGCCTAAGACTACAGAAGGCAGGTTCTTACCGTTAAGGATGCTGGCATCGCTGCCGCCGCCTGTCCCTTTAATCTGGGGAGTAATGCCGATTGCCTCTGCTGCTTTAACTGCAAGCTGGATTACTGGATCAGATTCGGGAATCTTGAAAGCGGGATAGGAATCTTCCAGATGGATATCTACTTTAGTACCGTATTTGGCAGCAGCATTTTGGGCTGCAGCAATCATCTGATCCACCTGAGTTTTCAGTTTATCCGGATCCAAGGAGCGGATTTCACAGTTGGCAGTGCACAGCTCTGGTACAATATTGGTGGCGGTGCCGCCTTTAATTAAGCCGACATTAGCTGTTGTTTCATGATCAATCCGACCGAGATTCATCTGGGCAATTGCTTCTGCTGCTATTTTAATGGCATTGATTCCCTTTTCCGGACTAACACCGGCATGGGCTGCTTTACCATAGAATGTTATATCGAGGTTTTGATGGGAAGGAGCTTGGTTGATAATTGTTCCCACTGCATCATTACTGTCGAGAAAATAGGCGAAATCAGCTTTAAGCTGAGAGCGGTCCAGGGCTTTGGCGCCAAACAGTCCTCCTTCTTCCGCAATGGTAAAAACAACCTCGATACTGCCGTGGGGGATCTCAGCGGCCTTGACCACCCGAATCGCTTCTAATATTGCTGCAATTCCAGCGGCATCATCAGCTGCTAAAATAGTGGTGCCGTCACTCTTAATGATGCCGTTTTCTATAATTGGCTTAATCCCTTTTCCCGGGGCTACCCGATCCATATGAGCGCAGAACATAATCGTTGGTTTGCCAGGATCACCAGGCATTCTGGCAATTACATTACCTGCATTTCCGTTTATCGTTTTACCAGCATCATCTTCCGTTACTTCGAGTCCCAGCTGCTGCAGCTGTTTGATCAGATAGTCAGCTATTTCTCGTTCTTCGCCGGCAAAACTATCGATCTGGACTAATGCTAAGAATTCGTTTACTAATCGTTCCTGATTAATCTGCATGAGTATACCTCCTTTAAAATATTATATTTTTCTCTGTTTGTATATAATGTCCTGCTCTAATCCTGCCAGTAAAGGGTATTATCCCTACAATAGAGAATAATAGGAAAGAATTGGCTATTATTTTTATGTGAGGGTGAAACAAGTGGATAGAACGGTCAATATTAAACTGCCGAAGGGCAATGTAACTGTACCACGAGGAACCTCCTTAGCCGAACTAGTTAAAATGCAGAACATTCCCAGCAAAGTGACAGCAGCTTATGTCGATAATACGCTTCAAAGCTTGAATTACCGCCTAGAAAGAAGCTGTACAGTAGAACTGCTGGATCTAACTACTGATGATGGCATGCGGGTGTACCGCAACAGCCTGATCTTTGTGTTAGTGCGAGCAGCCAAAGAAGTGCTGCCCGGCTGTCGGGTCCATATCGAACACGCTTTAAGCAATGGTCTTTACGGTGAGATCACTGCGCAGCAGCCGCTTGTGGAAGCCGATGTGGAGCGAATCGAGCAGAGGATGCTGGAGATCATTATGGCGGATGAACCGTTTGTAAAGCACATTCTCCCAAAACAGGAAGCAGTAGAGATTTTTACTGAGCAGAATCTGGCGGATAAGGTGAAGCTGTTGCAGCAGATTCCGGATCGGGAAATAGTGGTCCACAGCTGTGGAGATTACTACGATACTATCGCCGATGTGTTTGTACCGTCTACTGGATACCTGCTCCTGTTTAAACTGAGATTTTATCTGCCTGGCTTTATTTTAGAATTTCCCAAACGGGAAAATCCTATCGAGATTCCCGAATATGTTGAACACGGTAAACTAGCTAATGTTTATTACGAGACAGAGAAATGGGGAAGAAGTGTCAGCATCAGCAATGCAGCAGAGTTGAATGAACTGATTGAGGCGGGACAGTATGGTGATTTGATCAGACTCTGTGAAGGATACCATGAGAAGCAGATCGCTAAAATTGCTGATCAAATTGCGGCTGAGCGGGATCGCCTCCGGATTGTATTGATTGCGGGACCTTCTTCATCGGGTAAAACAACCTTCGCACAGCGTTTGTTGATTCAAATGCGGATCAACCGCCTGCAGCCAGTGGTAATTGGTTTAGATGATTATTTTGTGAACCGTGATCAGACCCCCCGCGATGAGAATGGGGACTATGATTTTGAGGCTTTAGAAGCAATCGACATCGAACTCTTTAACGACCATCTTTCTAAATTAATTCAAGGGGAAGCAGTCAACATCCCGTCTTACAATTTCCATAAGGGACAGCGGGAGTGGAACAACCGCATTCTCCAAATTGGTCCGGAGCAGCCGATTATTATTGAGGGGATCCATGGATTGAATGACAAACTAACTGAAGCCATTCCGAAAGGCCGCAAGTTTAAAATCTATATCAGTGCGATTACCCAGATTAATATTGATGACCATACTAGAATTCCCACAACTGATGCCAGGCTGATCCGCCGCATTATCAGAGATAATCAGTTTAGGTCTCATACAGCTTTAGATACTATCTACCGGTGGCCTTCGGTGCGGCGTGGGGAAGAAAAGCATATCTTCCCATTTCAGGAGGATGCTGACGTGATGTTTAATTCAGCAATGGATTATGAATTAGCTGTGCTTAAGAAATATGCAGAGCCGCTGCTGTTAGAAATTACCAATGATCAGCCGGCATATCCCACTGCCCAGCGGCTGCTTAAACTGTTAAGCTATTTTAAACCAATGCCGTCGGAAGCGGACATTCCCTGCAACTCTATCTTGAAAGAATTTCTGGGAGGCTCCTGTTTCCGAGTATAAACTACAGAAATAAAGGAAGTTGATCAATGAAAATTTTACTCACCACTTTAAATGCAAAGTTCACTCATCACAATTTAGCCCTGCGCTATCTGAGAGCATACTGTCAACCGGAGTTTCCGGAGCTGGTTGTCAGGGAGTATAATATCAATCAGCAGTTATCCCTAATTCAGTCTGAATTAGTGGATCAAGACCCCGATGTTTTGGGGTTTTCTTGTTATATCTGGAATATTGAGCAGACACTTGAGTTGATTACTAATATTAAGAAAGTCCTGCCGGATGTGGTGATCGTTTTAGGTGGACCGGAAGTATCTTATGAGTACGAACCGCTGATGAATACTTATCCCCAAATTGATTACATCGTCTCAGGTGAGGGGGAAGAGCCATTTCTGCGGCTTTTGAAGCTTCTCGAGCAGACTAAAGCGCCTGATTTGGACCAGTTAAGATCTGTGCCAGGGTTGGTGTACCGCTCCGGCAGCGCAGTTATCAGCAATCCTAATATGGTGATGGATTTGGCTCAGGTTCCCGGAGCATATCAAGATCACCTTGATGAACTGGAGCACAAAATCGTCTATTTTGAAGGCAGCCGCGGCTGTCCCTATCGGTGCGAATACTGCCTGTCATCCCGCACCGGAAAAGTGCGCTATTTTCCACTAGATCAGGTTAAAGCGGAGTTAGCCAAATTATCTAAACTGGGAATTGAGCAGATCCGCTTTGTTGATCGCACCTTCAACTGCGACCGTCAGCGGGCATATGAACTGCTGGAGTTTATGATTGAGCTGGATACCAATACCCGGTTTCAGCTGGAAATTGGTGGGGATCTGCTCACTGAAGAACTGATTCAGCTGCTGGAGCGGGCTCCGGAAAACAGACTTCAGTTTGAGATTGGGGTTCAATCGACTAACCCAGCTACCCTTCAGGAGATCGGCCGAACTACGGATCTAAATAAATTAGCAGAAAACTGCCGCAAGCTGCGGGAACGCACTAAAGTCCGTTTTCTGCTTGATTTAATCGCCGGCCTGCCTGATGAGTCCTTTGAGCGGTTTGGCCATTCCTTTGATTTCGTCTATGAACTGAAGCCAACCAAAATTCAGCTGGGTTTTCTCAAACTGCTGAAGGGATCCCGCCTGCGGGAGCGGGCAGATGAGTTCGGCTGCGCCTTTACCGACAAAGCTCCCTATGAAGTGCTTCAAACTGACAGCATCAGCTATCAAGAGTTAGCGTTTATGAAAATCATTGAGAGCTTGGTTGACAGTTTTTACAATTCCGGTAGATTTACCGCCAGTCTCGATTACCTGATCGCCCGGGATCATCTGCGGCCTTTTGTGTTCTTTTCCCAGCTTGCGGAGGAATGGAAGGCCCGGGGCTATCATTTAGTATCCCACAACCTGTTCAATCTGTACCGAATGCTGTGGGAATTGATGGGAGAAAATGATCCAATTCTCCATAATTATTTGCGCTTTGATTTTAGAGCCAATGAGCAGAAGCGGGCAACACCCGACTGGCTTCAGGGCGGGAAAACAATAGAAATCAGCCGCCGTTTGATCAACGATGGCACTATCTTTAACTTCCTGCCGCATTTAGAACCATTAAAGCTGTCGCCGCGGGAACTAAATAAATTGTTTGTAGTGGAGCAGTTTGATTATCGGATCTATCCGTGGAGTGAAAGTCCTGGGCTTGAACAGCAGTATCTGCTGTTTGATTATTCCCGCTTCCCGGTGGTTAAGATCCATGATCTTTCGCATTTTGTCGGCTCCAAGCTGTAGGAATTCTGGTGACTGCAGCGGTTGCTTCGTCAAGAGACACGAGATCAGATCGATCTACCTGATGAATCGATGTTTTGCCTAGAGCCCGTACCCCCTCCATCATTTCCAGGGTACAGGATGTGATGAATTTAGCAACTGATTTAGCCCCCTCTTTCCAGTTAAAGCGGCTGGCGTATTTGCCTCTGGCCCAAACAACTTGGGTTGGAGGCTCAAACGGCAGCGCTTTGAATGATTGGGTATGGGTCAGGGCAAACAGAGCGACTGAACCTATGTACACAGCATCGGCGCCTAAAGCTAGAGCTTTAAGCATATCTCCCGGCGTGAAGAAACCACCAGATACTATTAGGCTGATCTCGTCCTTTACACCGCGCTGCTCTAAATGCTCCACTGCTCGGCACAGCCCAATAATTGTGGGCAGCCCAAAATCATCTTCGAGAATGGGAGCTGCACCTTTTGTAGCAGCTTGAGTACCTTCTAAGGCCAACACATCCACTCCGGCATCAACTGCAATATCAATCTCTTGTTCAATCGAGTTGTTGAAGGCGAGTTTTACGCCAATTGGTACACCACCAGTTATCTCCCGCAGGCGGTTCACCAGCTTGGACAACCCATCTTTCTCCTTCAGTTCATGATGGAACGCTTTCACAATCAAATCTTTATGCTGAGGGATTTTCAGCTGCTTCCTTAGTTTTTGCGGCAAACTGCCCGCAGGGGCATAGTGGCTGACCCCGGCGATTGCTCCCTGTCCCAGCTGAATCTCAATCATGTCTCCTTGCTTTAAGATTTGGGGATCCTTGCACCAGCTGCCTCGGTTGTATTGAATAATCAAATTCTCAGCTAAGTCCCGCTCTTCCTGGAGCCACAGACCTTCACCAGTATTGGTTGCAGTCCCGGCAAAAGCTGACCCCTGGGCCAGGGCACATTTAGCTTCTTTCGAAAGGGCGATACCATAAGCCATGCCGGAAATAATGATCGGGGTAGATAAAATCAGTGGTTTTTTGCATTTTTTTCCAATAATCGTTTTCGTTTCGATTTTTGTACTCAGCGGTGTAGGCAGCCGCGATAGGAAAACTGGGCTGAAGGCTAATCCATTAAAGTCGAGCACTTTCCGGGGTGAGCCAAGGGGACGGCTGATTACCTGTCCAGATTCTGCCCGCAGATTAGTTTCCCAGATGTTTTGCGCCCCAACGCGGTATCCTGCTGAAAGTGCTTCAGCAATATTTCCTTGGTATGGATCAGTGGTAAAAATAGTTCCGATTCCCTTGACCAGCTGGTGGACAAGCATCCGGGAACCAAAGAATAATCCCGCAGTACCGGTTATACCTGCCAGCAGCCATTTATATTTTTTCTCCATATTTACGCACCTCAAAGATATGATATCCATTTGGGAATTGTTTAAGCGGGCAGGATTTGGATTTGAGATTGCAGAATTGGACAGTAGCAGGTAAGTTTTGTCTTTCAGGAGGGCTTAATTGGTGGATTCGTACATGCGGCGTCTGGTTTTGATTTGTATAGTGCTGTTTATTACAGCGGCTGAAGCGAAAGCGGATGTAAATTTTACCGACCCCCACCGAATTTTCAGATTTACCGTTCCAGCTGGGTGGATTTACCAGGCGGGGGAGAGTAATGACCGGTTGCTAGTGTTTTATGGACCTGAT
This sequence comes from Bacillota bacterium, assembly GCA_012521805.1. GTDB lineage: Bacteria > Bacillota > Limnochordia > Darwinibacteriales > DTU012 > DTU012. The sequence continues at coordinate 6,917 of JAAYLQ010000178.1, read as the reverse complement.
ACTGAGCAGCTGCTCTATATTGAGTATTTTACCGATCTAGATGTCGAGGATTCCTACCAATTCTGCAACCGGGTTTTGCGGCATTTTAGTGCTGATTATGGCCTGCCTGATTTTGAGCTGCTGGAGGAACCTGTGGTTTGGAATTTTGCTGGAATCGAAGCTGCTGCGGTAGAATATGGTTTTGTTGGGAGTAAAGAGCGAATTGAACGGCGGATTTTTGTGGCTAAGGGCAGTGCCGGCTTAACAATTACCTTTAGTGATGGCCGACCTTATTTTGCTGAAAGCTTGGATCATTTTGACTTCATTCTCAACAGCTGGAGTTGGGAGGTGAGTCAGTGAAAATCCTAGTTGTGTGCCTGGTAGGGTTGATTCTCTGTTCCGCTGTGACTTACTCAGCCCAGTCCAGCTTTATGGTTCACTTTGAGCGGGCAGTGGGTAAGTCGGCAAAAGAGCAGTTAACTGCTGCTTATGGCGGTGAGATTCAGGTTTCTCTTCATGATCATCTGCGGCTGCAGGCAATCTTTGAGCGGCTGTGTTCAGCCTTGGACAGCAGTGAGTATCAATATTCTCTAATTGTGCTTGCTTCGGGTAAAGTGAATGCTTTTTCCCTTCCAGGAGGTTTTATTTTTGTTACACGAGGTATGCTGAAACTAATAGGCGATGATGATCAGAGACTGGCAGGTGTGCTGGCCCACGAGATTGCCCATGTGGAGAAAAAACATGGAATAAATGCCCTGATGCGGCAGTTGGGGCTCAGTGTAAGCGTGGAATTAGGTAAGCGTGTCCTGGAAGTCCCAACCAATCAGGCTGTTCAGATTGCCAGTCAGGCTTTGATTGAAGTAGTGCAGTCAGGCTACAGTCGCGAGGCAGAATTTGAGGCAGATCTGCTAGCCCAGTATTATCTAGTTCAAGCCGGATTCGATCCAACCGGAATTATCCATGTTTTATCAGATTTGTCAGTTTACGATCGCGAACACCCTAGCGGTGAAGTTTTTCGTTCTCATCCCCATATTCACGCTCGCATTGGACATTTGCTAAGTACTGCAGGTAGTTTTTGGTCTGAGCCGCAGCTGGTTGAAGCTCAGGAACTGCAGTTTAGCTCGAAAGCGACAGATCCCTTAGGGCGCTTTTTGGTTGAAGCCTGCGCATCGGAATCAAATCCAGCAAGGCTGACCCTGTACGATCAGCAGAATGGGCAGCAGGTGACCTGGTTCGATCCGCTGTTCGTTACTGAGCTGGCCTTTGCTCCTGATGGCGCCTTGATGGCGACAGCTGTTTGGAATCAGGTAAGCTGGGATGTGTGGCTGTGGAACCGCTACGGTTCGGTGGTTGAACGCTGGCATTTAGAATCTGCGGATCAGATCCGCAATTTAACCTTCGCCCCAGATGGTAAAAAAATTGCTTATACTCGCGGCAGCGGCGATCAGGTTGAGCTTTGGGTTGGTTATGTAGGGGAGGTAAGCAGAATAAAAGTAGCTGAAATCCCCTTGGTGGAATCATTGGTTTGGCAGGTTGGAGGCATCACTGCTGCAGCAGCGACTGGTGAGTGCTATCGGATTGCTCCTCCCGCAGTTGTGCCGGTAAAAACTGCAGACCCAATACCCGTGGTGATCGAACGCAAACCGCGACTAAGCCCAGAAATTGATCAAGGACTTAAGGATTCGGTTAGGCTGACACGTCCGAGTTCGATCGAACTATAAAAGAAAAGGAAGGTGGTTTTTATGAAAAAATTTTCTGTTGTTGTGTTAGTATGCTGTTTGTTAGCTGGAATTACCGCTGCAGTTTCCGCTGCTGAGCTGGACTTTGCAGGTTTGGCTGATGTGGTGGAGCAGAAACTTGCTGGTATCGAGGATGTCCGGATGATTGTTGAGTTGGATTTAGTGCAGCAGGGACAGCCAACCAGTATTGTGATGAATGTAAAAAGCAGCAAGTCTCATCAGCTCACCCGAGTTGAACTGCTTGCGCCTGATGTTGTTGCTGGTCAAATTATGGTAATTGATCTGGAAAATAATGAGATGAAGATGTATATGCCGGTCTTAAACCAAATTATTGTTCAACCGCTGGCCAATTCAGCAGCCGGTTTAGGGTTTAACCTCGAGTTTACCGATCTGACTCAAACCCTAAATCTCCAGGGTTTATCCGGGGAAATTAAAGAGGTAACAGCTGTTGAAGCTGGTTTGGAGTATTTAGTGGTGATTAATGATCTTGGGGATCAACTGCCGTTTATGCAGGGTATCGATGTTGATCCACAGGAGTTGGTGCAGTACATCTGGATCGATGCTGAATACATACCATATCGCGTAGAAGGTTATCAGGGAACTGCTTTGCTTGGTAAATTAGTTCTGACAGAGTACGAATTTAATTCTGGTATTGCAGTCGATGAACTCCTTGAGATGCCGGACGTTCCAGTACTGCAGTTCTAGGAGGGTTAGGCGTGAATAAAAAGATCAGTATCCTTTTTGCGCTCGTTGTTGTCCTGCTGCTGCCTGGACTGGTGTGTGCTCAGACCAGATTGACTGTAGGGTACACTGGGTCCGAATGGTATACTGGCCTTGAGGCACAGACTGAGTCGCGGAAGTTAATTGGTTTTGTTGGCTACGAAACTACCGCTGCTTCCGGCTTGCTTGCAGTTACCAATGAAAACCCTCAGCTGTTAGGCTATGTCCAGATTGACAGAGAAACCTTTCTCGGCAACCTGAAATATGCCCTGGGAGCCCACGCCGGAAATCCCCATTTTTATACCGCTGCATTAGCTGACAATAAGCTTGGGGTCAGGGGAGAGATTATGCGGCTGAGCGGCAGTAAAGCTTATGGAGCGGAAGCAGAAGTAAACCTACTTGGAGCCCCTTCTTTTAGTGTCAAGCCTTATCTTGAATTTAGAGGTGACACCCGGTTCAAAACGCAGCTTGGACTAGGGACACATCCGATATATTTGGCCTTTGTTTATGGATTCACCCCCAATCCCCAAATTAAAGCCGAACTTTTCGGGACCTATAATATCGGTGAGCGTTTGGACTATGGCGTAAGCTTCACTTTAGCCGACACTCTGAAAGTGCGCCATACCCTGAACACCGATAATGACATGACCCTGAGCTTAATCTGGGATGGGACTGACCATCCATTTAAGCTTGGTATTGTTTGGAGTGAAGATCAAGTTCAGTGGCATGTGAGCTATGCACTGAAAATCTAGACAGAGAAGATCTATTGCTTAGATGTAAACTTTGCGTTATAATTAAGTTTGTTGGTTACATTAACTTAATTTTATATAATAGCGGTTGGCAGAAGGGGATCTGTTTGCAGTGAACATTGTATTGTTTGAACCAGAAATTCCAGCCAATACTGGGAATATAGCTCGGCTCTGCGCTGTAACAAACTGCCGTCTGCATCTAATTAGACCTTTAGGATTCTTCTTAGATGATCGGCATTTAAAGCGGGCTGGGCTTGATTATTGGGACAAGCTGGATTGGCAGATCCACGATAATTGGGAGGCGTTTCTTGCGGCTCATCAAGATCAGAGAATCTTTTTTGTGGAGACAGGCAGCAGGAAGCTGTATACCGATGTAAGCTATCGTCCCACTGATTGTCTAGTTTTCGGGAGTGAGTCTAAAGGGATTAATCCTGAGCTTTTTAGAGATTGTCCTGACAATCACATATCCTTACCAATGGTTAATCCCCGCTCGCTCAATCTCGCAAACACTGTCGCAGTAGTCTTGTATGAAGCATGGCGGCAGCTGGGTTTTCAGGACGTCTTAAGTGAATAAAGTAACTCGTTTGAGGTGAGTAATAGTGAAAATCAGAAACTTTAGGGGTGGGGTGCATCCCGAGTACAACAAACATTTCACCAGCGACAAACCAATCAAGGTTCTGCCGGCACCAAAGCAGGTGGTTATTCCTCTCACCCAGCATACCGGTGCTGCTGCTGAGCCAACTGTTGCCAAAGGTGACGCAGTACTGCTCGGTCAAGAAATAGGAAAAGCAAGCCATGCTGTATCTGCCTCTGTTCACTCATCAGTTTCAGGAACTGTTGTTGCTGTTGAACCGAGACCAGCAATTAACGGCCGCTCAGTGCTGTCGGTAGTAATTGATAATGATGGGCGTGATGCAGCAGAATCAATGAGCGGTCATCACGATCCGATCCAATTATCTGCTGAAGAAATTAAGAGTCGGGTAGAGGCTGCCGGCATTGTAGGTTTAGGAGGCGCAGCTTTTCCCACCAGCGTTAAGCTGAATCCCCCTGAAGATTATAAAATTGAGTACCTGCTGCTTAATGGCAGTGAGTGTGAGCCTTATTTAACTGCTGATCAGCGGATAATGGAAGAACATACTGAAGATGTGATTTTAGGTGCAAAGCTCCTGGCCAAAGCTGTTGGCGCCGATAAAATCGTGATCGCTGTTGAAGCTAACAAACCTGAAGCAATTAAAAAACTGCAGGCACTAGCAGGCTCACATCAGATTGAAGTTGTGGCTTTAGCAATTAAGTATCCTGCCGGTGGTGAAAAACAGCTGATTAAGGCTGTACTCGGTCGGGAAGTTCCCAGCCACGGTTTGCCTTCCCAGATTGGTGTTTTGGTGCAAAATGTCCAGACTGCCTGGGCAACTGCAGTAGCCTGCAGGACAGGGAAACCTCTGATTGAACGAGTGCTGACTGTTTCAGGAGATGGGATTAAAGAGCCAAGTAATTTCTTAGTGAGAGTCGGAACTCCATTTAAAGATGTGATTGAGGCAGCTGGCGGATTTGTCGGCGAGCCCGGAAAAGTGATTGCAGGAGGTCCCATGATGGGATTGGCCCAGTTTGATCTGGATGTTCCGGTAGTGAAAGGTGTGTCCGGCATTCTTGTGCTTTCCAACAAAATGGTCAAGCAGTATGAGCCGCTCCCCTGCATTAAGTGTGCCCGCTGTGTAGATGTCTGTCCTGTGTACCTCATGCCGGTACGGATCGAGCTGTATGCAATGAACGGAATGTGGGATCACGCTGAAGATTATGGCGCTATGGATTGTATTGAGTGTGGATGCTGCACTTACATCTGTCCGTCTAAGCGGGAACTGCTGGATTGGATTAGGGTAGCCAAGACCGAGATAGTTGAAGCACAGAGACGCCAGACTAGCTAATAGATTAGGAGGATATGCGGTGGAAGGAACACGTTTAGTTTTATCTCCATCACCTCATGTACGTGATGAAGATACAACGCAAAAAATCATGCTGACAGTTGCAGCTGCATTAGTACCTGTATGGGCTGCTGCGACGTATTTTTTTGGTTTTGATAGTATTCGCTTAGTAGTGGCCAGCGCCCTTGCCGCAATGGGTTCCGAGGCCTTGTTCTTGGCCTTGAGGCGGAAACCAATTACCATTTCCGATGGCAGCGCCCTGGTCACAGGCATGCTGTTAGGTTTAAGTCTGCCGCCATCACTACCGACCTGGATGGCTGTGTTTGGTGCATTTGTTGCTATTGTAGTTGGCAAACAGGTTTTTGGCGGTTTAGGCTATAATCCATTTAACCCAGCTTTAGTAGGGCGTGCAGTACTGGTTGCTTCCTTCGCTACGCAGATGACAACCTGGACCGCCCCCTTTACTGATGCTGTGACCCAGGCAACCCCTTTGGTAAGTGGAACTGCAGGTTATTCAGAGTTGTTTTTCGGGACAGTTCCCGGATCTCTGGGTGAAACCTCTGCCTTAGCTATTCTTTTAGGAGGAATTATCCTCTTCTATCGGGGTGTATTGGATTATCGAATTCCGGTTGGTTTTATTGGTACAGTGGTTGTCTTTTCACTGCTCTTTGGCCAAGATGTCGTCTATCAGCTGTTAGGTGGCAGCTTGCTGTTTGGCGCGGTGTTCATGGCAACTGATATGGTTACCTCTCCGATTACACCTGTTGGACGCTGGGTGTTTGGAATAGGTTGTGGATTGATCTTAGTAGTGATCAGGTTTTGGGGCAGTTTACCAGAAGGCCTGACTTACAGCATTCTGCTCATGAATGCTTTAACACCATTAATAAATCGGTGGACACGTCCGCGGATTTACGGCCGAGGGGTGAAAGACGCATGAAAGAATCAGTTAGAATGGTTGTAGCGCTGGCGCTTGTGGCGATCGCATCTGCTGTTGTGTTGTCTTTTGTTAATAATTTTACTTACGAACACATTCAAAGTAACCGAGCCCGTGTCCTTCACGGCAGTATTTTTGCAGTACTGCCAGGTGCAGTGGATGTCAAGGTAATCGAAGTAGGTCCTCAAAACATTTTTGATGATGACCGGTCAACACTGAGAAATAAACCAGACAGTGACAGTGATCCACTGCTGCTCTACCAAGGTCTGGATGAGCAGGGCGATCCGGTCGGTTTTGCTTATGTTGGTGAAGCAGCTGGGTATGGCGGCATAGTCAAGATTATGGTAGGAGTTGATCACAATACCGAATTGATTTCCGGACTAGCAGTTTTGGAACATGCGGAAACGCCTAATCTGGGCAGCAAGATTGAAGATGAAAGCTTCCGGAAACAATTTGTCGGCAAAGGACTTAATGATCCGATTGCTGTTGGACAAGATATAGATAAGATTACAGGTGCAACTGTTTCATCAGTAGCAGTTACAGAAGCAGTTCGCGCTGACTATGCTCTTGCTCTTGAAGCCTATAAGGAGGCGGTTTTGAATGACTAAAATGGTTAAAGATTTTCTCCGCGGCCTCTGGGATGAACACCCAACCTTTCGCTTGACCATTGGGCTCTGCCCAACGTTAGCTGTAACTACTAGTGCAGTTAATGGGTTGGGTATGGCACTGGCTACAACATTCGTGCTAGTTTGTTCCAGTTTATTGGTCAGCATGCTGAAAAAATTGATACCTGGCGGAGTGCGGATTCCGGCTTACATCATTATTATCGCAACTTTTTCAACTTCGGTTGGATTGCTGATGGAAGCCTTTACTCCTG
>JAAYLQ010000177.1 GCA_012521805.1 Bacillota bacterium | reverse complement strand
TCAATTGAAAGACGGTATGGAAAAAGTGATCAATTTACAGCATCAGGAAGAACAGCCCGAACCGAAACCCACAGCAGAACAGCAGACAAGTCAAAGAGCGCCGGCAGCTCAACAGCCGGCCTTACCTGCACCTCCCCAAGAACCTTCCCAACAGCAGGCTCCTACTCCTCCAGAACCAGAAGCTGAACAGCAGCCAGCTGAAGAAATGATGCCTGAAGAGGAAACACCGCCACCGACCAATGATACTGAAACTGATAACAATACTGTTGATGCTAATAATACTGGCAACAACAGCGTTAATAATGACATTACTAATAATGAGGATAATGAAACCAATGATTAAACTCTCCATGAGCCTAGTGTCCGATATTTTTACTGCACTGGGCTTGTATTCCAATTAATTAGTGATATAATAATAATTACCAATACTGGTGCCAAGGAGGGTTAATCATGCGTGAAATTATCGATCTGACAACACCGGCTCTGCTGTTTCCAGCGATCTCCCTTTTAATGCTGGCCTATACCAACCGCTTCATCACCCTTGCCGGGCTGGTACGGGAACTGCATGCAGAGTACCAGCAGAAACCTAACGAAAATCTTGCTGGACAAATTTACAATTTGAAAATACGGATCGCAATTATTAAATATATGCAGATCTTCGGCGCTTTAAGCTTTTTCTTCTGTGTGGTAAGTATGTTCTTAATTTTCGCCGGCAGCGGAGTGCTGGCAAATTACGTATTTGGCTTGAGCCTGCTCCTGCTGTTGGTATCGCTAGCAATGCTCATCCATGAACTGCACTTATCAATTAACGCCTTGAATATACAATTGAAGGATTTTGATAAAAAATAAGCGAGGAAACTGCTCCTCGCTTATTCTGTCATTCTGCATCTAAATTATCCCTTAATCGGTTCTCGAGTTTTTGTTTTAAAACTTGAAAAGCACCCAAGTATTCGTACTGAATCCTCCGGCTGATCTCCACTGCGGTTGTTTCATCGTAGATATGTGAAGTTAGATTGCGATCCTTCAGCATATTTAACCACACCAATTCATCCTCAATTATATTTGCTGCATAAGCTTCCCGCAGAACCGATTTCGGAGAGTTCAAACCAATTAAACCTTCAATTTCAAACAGGACTTTCTGTGCCTTCCAGACCAATTCGAAGGTAAATTCAAAGCGTTGAATTACACCATCACGAGCTAAATCGTCTCGGCCATCGTAACGCACGAGTCCTTGATTCAGTTTTTCAAGTGCACGAACGTAATTATTAATCTTTCGCTTAAGGCCGCTCATACAAAACAACCCCTTCCTCCTCGATGGTCTTGATTAAATCATTTCTGTATTTGATGAAATGAACACAATATCTATTTTAAGCAGAGTATCCAGATCATCAATCTCACAGGCAAAAAGGCCATGTCTGTCAAAACCATCAGAAGAAAAAACGGCTAAATCGATATCACTTCGCGCTCTGTTATCCTCACGAGCACGGGAACCAAATAATATGATTTTTTGAATTTCATACTTCTCAGCGATTGACCGAATTTTATCGACTAGATGCTGACTTAAATGCACAGCAAGCCCTCTTTTCACTATCCTTACCCGCATCATATCAGAATCGTTCTGAAAATCCAAGCCAAGTCTACAAGTGCCGCAGAAAGGCATCGGGCGCATTGAGGAAATCCCGCGTTAACCGCACATGCTCCAATTCCTCATATGGCCTAATTTGGATCGGCGTTTCATCGAAACTGTAAATCGATGCCCCCGGACATGCCAGAAGTATGGGAGAATGAGTTGCAATAATAAACTGACAGTTCCCAGCTTCAGCCATCTGCTTAATCAGCGCTAACAGCGATAGCAGCCTTTGAGGAGAAAATGGGGTTTCTGGTTCGTCAAGGAGATAGACTCCACCCGGCACAATTCTTTCCAGCAGTACGTGAAGGATACTCTCTCCATGGGACTTTGTCTGCAGATCTTCCCCATATTTATCTATCAGCGCTTGCCGCTGCCCCCGGATGG
>JAAYLQ010000176.1 GCA_012521805.1 Bacillota bacterium | reverse complement strand
TATTTTCGCGATTTTCTCAGGCGGTGAGCTGATGGGGATTGTCGGAATGCTGATTGCTGTACCGGTGGCAGCGATTGTTCGGGTCTTGCTCAACTATACTCTGCAGCAGATCGACATTCTCGAAGGTCCCTAGTGTTGACAAGGTTTATACCATTGGATAAGATAGGAATAGTGGAGAAAAGAAGGGGGGAACCGCACTTTAGATGCGGAAATGATGAAGTACATTACAGCTGATCAAATGCGTTCAATGTTTTTAGATTTTTTCAAATCAAAAGGTCACAAGGTTCTGCCCAGTGCCTCCCTTGTCCCACATGGTGATACAAGCTTACTGCTCACCGGTGCGGGCATGGTTCCATTTAAACCATATTTCTTAGGTCAAGAGGAACCGGAATACCGTCGGGTGTCTACCTGCCAGCGCTGTCTGCGCACCCCAGATTTAGAAAATGTGGGCAAGACAGATCGCCACGGCACGTTCTTTGAGATGTTGGGTAATTTTTCATTCGGCGATTATTTCAAAGAGGAAGCAATTTCCTGGGCTTGGGAATTTATTACCGAGCATATGGAGATTCCGAAGGACAGGCTCTGGGTCAGCATTTACTTAGATGATGATGAGGCTTTTCAAATTTGGCATGAAAAAATTGGACTGCCTGAGGGGCGGATTGTGCGCCTAGGCAAAGATGATAACTTTTGGGAAATTGGTGTTGGATATCCCTGCGGACCATGTTCCGAAATTCATTATGATCGCGGTGTCGAATTTGGTTGCGGTAATCCTGATTGTAAGCCTGGCTGCGATTGCGAGCGTTTTATGGAGTTTTGGAATTTGGTCTTTGTCCAGTACATCCAGCGTGAAGCCGGTAAATATGAGCCTTTAGAAGCTAGGAGTATTGATACCGGTATGGGGATGGAGCGGATTGTTGCTTTAATGCAGGGAGTTAAGAGCATTTTTGAGATAGATTTGATCAAACCAATTATCGATAAAGCTGCCAGTTTAGCCGGTACCAGCTATGGGAAAGATGAAAAAGCTGATATTTCACTGAGAGTGATCACTGACCATGCTCGTGCCCTGACCTTTTTAATCAGTGATGGGGTGCTTCCGAGCAATGAAGGGCGCGGTTATGTACTGCGGCGCTTGGTAAGAAGGGCTGCACGTCACGGCCGACTCTTGGGTATTGAAGGTCAGTTTTTAAACGAAATGGTAGATGTTGTGATTCAGCAGATGCAGACTGGCTATCCTGAGCTGGTCGAGCGGCAAGACTATATTCATAAAGTGGTAAACCTAGAAGAACAGCGCTTCTATGAAACCCTGGACCAAGGGTTAAATATTCTTCAGGAGATCATTCGCCGCCATGAATCTGATTCTGAAAAAGTTATTTCTGGTCGCGATGTATTCAGACTTTATGATACATATGGATTCCCTGTAGAATTAACCAGTGAGATTGCTGAAGAACAGGGTTTTACCATCGATGAAGCAGGTTTCCAAGCAGAAATGGAGCAGCAGCGAGAAAGAGCAAGAAAAGCCCGTGTGCAGAAAAATTATTTAGATGAGCATGCGGAGCTTTATCGGCAGCTGCATGAACAAGCAGAATCTCTCTTTGTTGGGTATGAAACAACAGAGTGTTCCGCAACTGTAACTGCAATCATTAAAGATAATCAATTGGTGGAACGGCTGAGTGCGGGCGAAACAGGCATCGTGGTGCTGAACAAAACACCTTTTTATGCAGAAGGTGGAGGACAGGTATCTGATACAGGTACAATTACCAGCAAAGCAGGGCAGTTCAGTGTTAAGGATGTCAGCAGTCCTATAGAAGGGGTTATCGCCCATGAAGGGGTGCTGATATCCGGAGAGCTGCACGCAGGAGATTCAGTTCTGGCTTCTGTTTACAGCAAAGAACGCTTGGATACAGCAAGACATCACAGTGCCACTCATCTACTGCACAAAGCTCTGCGGGAAGTGCTCGGTGAGCACGTACACCAATCAGGATCTTATGTGGATCCCCAGAGACTCCGCTTTGACTTCACTCACTTTGAAGCAGTTACACCTGAACAGCTCAAATTGGTTGAGCAGAAGGTCAATGAGGCTGTTATGGCCAATTATCCTGTCAATACAGAGACTACCACAATTGATGATGCAAAAGCTAAAGGTGCGATTGCCCTATTTGGTGAGAAATACGGCAGTTCGGTGCGGGTAGTAGCTATGGGTGAATCGGTTGAGCTCTGCGGCGGCACCCACGTCAGCGCAACGGGGGATATCGGTCTGTTTAGGATTGTGTCAGAAAGCAGTATTGCAGCTGGTGTCCGCAGAATTGAAGCTGTTGCTGGTAAACGTGCATTAGAATATACCGATCAGCGTGAAGAAATTTTGAAACAACTGACCAATGTACTGGAAGTACCAGTTGAGCAAGCGGTAGAGCAGCTAGAGCGCTTTATTGAGCAGCAAAAACAGCTTCAGAGCGAATTGAATCAATACAAACGCAAAGCTGTAGCGGATGTGGTGACAGATCTGGCGGCCGCGGCTGAAGTGATCAATGATGTAAGCTTAGTAGTTGCTGAAGTTGACTTGACCGAAGCTGAGCAGCTCCGTTCTTTAGGGGATAAACTAAGGGAAAGGCTGCAGCCATCAGTGATCTTTTTGGGTGCACGCACTCAAGAAAAAGTATTGCTGGTAGCCATGGCAACTAAGGATATTGCTGGCAAAGCAGTACACGCTGGAAATGTAATTAAAACCGCAGCTCAAATCTGTGGCGGCGGCGGTGGCGGCAGACCGGATATGGCTCAGGCCGGTGGACGTTTGCCTGAGAAGCTGCCGGAAGCTTTAGAGACAGTACGGGAGTTGTTGGTGAAACAGTTAGAGGAGATGTAATTTCAAATGCCGAATTAGAAAACGAGCAGTGGACCAAAAAGGGGGCTTGATGGTCATGGAGGATAAAACAACCGTTTTTCGCAGTTTTCCATGCTCAGAAAATGGTTTGATCGCTCAAGTTTTGCAGGAAGTCTATAAAGCGCTGCAAGCTAAAGGTTACAATCCCGTTGGACAGATCGGTGGTTACTTAATATCAGGCGACCCGACTTATATCACCAGTCATGGGAACGCCCGCAATCTAATTCGGCAGGTAGAAAGGGATAAAATCTTAGAAGAACTGGTCGCAAGTTATCTAAAGAGATCGCAAGGGACTGGCAGCTGCTAGTCTCTTGCTGTAATTTTTCTCTAAATGTATTTAGGCAAAGGACTGAGGGTTATAATGCTAAAAGACTTAATATCACGCATCAACCCATGGCAGTCGCAGGGATCAGAACCCGCATACCGGATCGCATTAGATATTGGTACAGAATATGTGAAGGCGGTTTACTTAGAGCAGGCGGGCGGCGTTGCCTCGATCTTAGGAGTTGGCCGTGCCCAGCAGGATTATGCTGATATGGACAGCGGTGCGGTAGCCAATATCGCCGGTGTTGTACGCACCTGCCGGCAGGCCCTTACGCAGGGGGCGGTAATTGCAGGTGTCAAGCCAAAAGAAGTAGTAGTAGGGGTAGCTGGTCAGTTTGTTACCGGTGTTACCCGTACTGTTTTCAGGCAGAGAAAGCGACCGGATAAAGGGTTAACTCGGCGGGAATTATCCAATTTGGTAGCGGGAGTGCAGCGGGAAGCATTAAAATATGCTACAGCGGAAATGGCAGAAAAAATGGGATTTAAGCGGATGGATCTGGAGCTGGTTAATTCTGCCATAGTAGATATCAGTATCGATGGGTACCAAGTGAGCAATCCCCTTGATTTTCGCGGCCGCAATGTGGAAATGACTGTTTTTATGGTTTTTGCTCCTTTGGTCCATGTCAGCGCTGTCAGAACTGTAATTCAGCGCCTTGACTTAGATTTAGTTGGCTTAGTCGCTGAGCCATTTGCTGTGGCAGCCAGTACCTTTACAGATGAGGGCTATGAGTTTGGTTCTCTCGTGATCGATATTGGCGGCGGAAGTACCGATATCGCCCTGATTCACCGCGGTGGAATTGTCAAAACAAAAATGTTTGGGATTGGCGGCAGAGCTTTTACAAAAGGAATAGCCGCATACTGTCGGAAAACACTGCGTGAGGCTGAACAAATAAAATTAGATTATGCGGCAGGACTCGAAACCAGTGCTGAAATTCAATCGATTGTTGCAGCTGATTTAGAAATCTGGCAGGATGCCCTGCTCCTGGCATTAGGGGAGATTTATCAGGGGCAGCCGTTACCGCCTCGAATTGTTCTTTGCGGTGGAGGGAGCGGCCTGCCGGGAATAAAAGAAAAGATCGCCCATCCAAAACTAGTGGAATCAGGTTTATTTGCTGTTGTACCTGAAGTAAAAGTGCTTCAGCCAGAAGATGTATTTGGAATTGCGGATCCGAAAGAGTTTCTCACGGCTGTGCAGGATGTAACGCCAAAGAGCATTGCCTATCAAGCCAGCCTGGCAGAGCCTAAAGCTAGTGCCATCTTCGGAGGTGTGCAGATCGGATGATCATTTACGTTGATCCTGTCGATGAATTAAATACTATTGTCCACCGGATCCGCATGGAAAAAGATTCAGAAATTCTGCTGGTGGTACCTCCGGAGAACTGGGTACTTCGCGATGAAATCAACGTAAAACTATTAGCAAAATATGCGAAAGATTCGCAAAAGCAGTTGATTATACAAACTGGTGATCCACTGGTAATTAAATATGCGGAAGCGAATCAAATTCCAGTAGTTTGCGATGAGTCTGCCGCTGCGAAAGATGAAGATTCCCCGGAAATGCAGGAACAACGGCGCAGGCAGAACCACAGCCGCGGCATTTCCGACCGGGTATTTGTTCTTCTTTTAACCTTAACAGCTCTCCTGGGGTTTGCTTATTATCATCTGCCAAAAGCAGTTGTGGTTGTTACGCCTAAACTGGATAATTTTAGGGAAACACTGCAGCTTCCCCTTAATGAGCTTTCAGGAGTAGAGCAGGGGATTGTCCAGACAACCTTAATGCATAAAACCCCAGCTACGGGTCGAAAAACTGTAGGAATTACCAGAGCATCAGGAGCAATTACACTGATCAACCAATCCCAAAATGAAGTGCTAGTGGCAGAAGGAACCATTGTAGAGACAGGCAGTGGAATTCTGTTTCGAACTTCTGAGGACGTAGTAGTGCCTGCAGTAACTACACAATATTTCATGGATATTCCAACCGGTTTAGCGGCAGGCAGAGCGGAGGTTGGAATTGAAGCAGTAGAGCCTGGCAGCAGAGGAAATGTAGCTGCGGGTCGGATCGATAATGTCCGCGGTTATGATTTGGAAGTTCGCAATATGGACCCCACCAGTGGAGGCGAAGATGTTGTCCTTCAAGTAGCTGCTCAATCAGATATAGAACGGGTTCAATCTATGGTGCGCAGAGACAGTGAGCAGGAGCTTTTGGATGCAATGCTGGCTGAACTTGAAGGGCGGGTGATCATCGACGAATCTTTTAAAATTGATATTGAGTGGACCAGTGTAACTGAAATCGGTGAAGAAACCAGTGAGGTGTATGCAACCGGTGTCTGCATTGGCCGGGCATATTTAGTTGATACCGGGGCGCTCAGCAGTCAGGTTGCTGACAGGTTGGCAGCATTAGTACCGGACGGCTTTATAATTAATCCTCACTCAGTAGTTATTAATTCTGTAAATATCATTGGTACAGATGCAGGGCTGCATTTGAGCCTTGATGTCAGTGCAGTAATAGAAGGTTCGGTCGATGCGGAGCTTCTCGCCCAACAGCTGGCGGGAAAGGATGAAACTGAATTTGCAGCCGTAATGGCAGCCAATCCAGGAGTAGGCGGTATTTACATCGAAAATGGAGCTAAAGATAAGCTTCCCCAGCTGCCGCGCTGGTTGAAAATTAAAGTTGAACAACCTGTGTATTAGGAGTAATGAATGTGGAATATCGTTTTTTAGGGAATACTAGCATTAAAGTTTCTAGGATGTGCTTTGGCTCATTGACAATTGGACCGCTGCAGCGGAATCTACCGCTGGCGGAGGGAAGCAGTTTGATACGCACAGCGTTAGAAGCTGGAGTAAATTTCATTGATACAGCACAGTTATATCGAAATTATAGTTATATCAGAGAGGCATTAAGGGGTTGGTCGCATGAAGTGGTGATTGCGACCAAATCTTATGCATATACTGCTGAAATGATGCGCGATGCTCTGGAAGAAGCGCGACGAGAATTGGATTTGGATCAGATTCCAATTTTTATGCTTCATGAACAGGAGTCTGAACATACCATTAGAGGGCACTGGCCAGCACTGGAATACTTATTAAATGCAAAGGTAAAGGGAAAAGTAAAAGCAGTAGGGATTTCAACTCATTATGTCCAAGGTGTGCTGGGAGCTTTAAAGTATCCAGAGATCGAGGTTATTTCTCCACTGATTAACCTTTCCGGAATTGGCATTCAGGGCGGCAGTCGTGATCAGATGCTGAACGCTATTCAGCAAGCAGCAGCTCAAGGCAAAGGTATTTTTGCCATGAAGCCTTTGGGTGGAGGGCATCTAATCGCTGAGCAGAAAGCAGCATTTGATTTTCTGCTGGAGCTGCCGTACATTGATTCAATTGCTGTCGGGATGAAAAATGAACAGGAATTGAACCGCAATTTAGCCTACTTCAATGGTGAACCGGTGGCAGAATTTGAGCTTGAGCAGACGGAGCGCAAACTGCACATTGACGATTGGTGTTTGCTGTGTGAGAAGTGTGTTAAGGCTTGTCCAAATCACGCCTTGACAAAAACGCCAACTGAGATCGCAGTTGATCCGGAGAAATGTGTTTTTTGTGGTTACTGCGGCGCAGCCTGCCCAGAGTTTGCCATTAAAGTGATTTAAGGAGCGAGAGTATGCGGGTGCTTGGTTTAGATGTGGGTGAAAAAACCGTAGGTGTTGCAGTTAGTGATCCTTTAGGGCTTACCGCTCAAGGGGTAGAAGTGATTAGACGGTCAACTATTCAGCAGGATCTGCAGCGCCTGACAGAACTGGTGAACAAATATCAAGTTGAACAAATAATAGTGGGGATGCCTCGGCGCACCGATGGCAGTTACGGTCCTGAAGCTGAAAAGGTAAGGGAGTTTGCTCAGCAGTTAGCTGAGACTATCTCTGTTCCAATTGAGTTTTGGGACGAACGCTTTTCCACTGCTGCAGCTGAGCGAATTTTGCTTGAAGGAGATGTTAGTCGGGCAAAACGGCGGAAGGTAGTGGATAAAGTGGCAGCTAGTGTGATTCTACAGGGATATTTGGACCGAAAATAAAGGAGGATAATCAATGACTGATAACGAAAAAATTACTTTGATTGACGAAGATAACAATGAGCAAGAGTTTACTATACTTGACTATCTTGAAGTTGAAGATAAACGTTATGTAGTGCTGCTTCCTGATGCAGACCCGGACAATGGCGCCATCATCCTGCGCATTGAATTGGATGACGCTGGTGATGAGGTTTTAGTTGAAATTGAAGACGACGATGAATTTGATCATGTCGTGGAGATTTTGGAATCTGAGGCAGAATAAGGATAGTGTATTATCTGATTTGCATTAATTCTTACTTTGAATTATAATGAACTAGCTTAGACCAGAATGATGCGATCAGATTAGGAGGGTTGTTTTTGAAACCCAATTTATTGGCAAAGGCTAAGCGGACCAGTTTGTTTGCGGTCCGTTTTCTTTTAGTTTTTTTAGTGATTGCAGTAGTTATTGTTCAAATTGGTCTGGCGGTGACAGTGCTGTTGGCGCACCAGCCGACAAGTACTTGTGAGAACAGCTTGGATCAGATCGTGACCATCTCTCCCGGCATGTCAGCTGATGCGATCAGCGAGATGCTGCATGAGTTGGGGGTGATCCGCAGTGCATTTGTGTTCAATATTATGCTGCGGATTACAAATACTGACAGCCATTTGAAAGCTGGCGAGTATTTATTGAACCCAACGCTGAGTACCATGGATGTGATCAAGAAACTAAATGAAGGGGATATTGTCATGTACCGGATAACGATTCCGGAAGGTTATGAACTAAAGCAGATCGCCAAGGAGTTAGCGCAAGCCGGCTTAGTTGATTACGATCGTTTTTTACTGCTTGCATCCAATGCTGAACTGGTCTTTGGTGAAAATCTGCCTTTTGATTTACCTATTGATTCCTTAGAAGGCTATCTGTTTCCCGATACGTACTATTTTGCAAAAGAACAGAGTGAAGAAGCGATTATCAGGCAGATGGTTGCTCGCTTTGTGGAACAGGTAATTCCGAACGTAGATCTAAGTCTGCTGGATTATAGATTCACCCTCCATGAAGTAGTAACGCTCGCCTCGATTGTGGAGAAAGAAGTAATTTATGATTTCGAGCGACCGCTTGTGGCCGCAGTTTACCTGAACCGCTTAGATATTAATATGCGGCTCCAAGCAGATCCGACGGTGCGCTACGTAATGACAGAAAACCGCAGTCGGGTGCTGTATCGTGATTTGGAAATAGATTCGCCGTACAATACCTATCGGTATGGCGGGCTGCCGCCCGGGCCGATTGCAAGCCCTGGGTTGAGATCAATCCTAGCGGTATTGAATCCGGCTGATGTTGATTATTTATTCTTTGTTGCTAAGCATGATGGCACACATCAGTTCAGCAGAACTTTTGAAGAGCATGTTGCAGCCAGAAGAGCATTAGGATATTAGAATCATTTTGTAGGAGAGGTTTGACATTGAAGATACCGGAATTATTGGCTCCAGCAGGGAATATGGAAAAAGCGAAAATTGCAATAGCCTACGGCGCAGATGCAATTTATTTATCTGGACAGCTGTACGGCATGCGGGCTGGAGCAGGAAACTTTGATAATGAGCAGTTAGCTGCTGTGGTCAAATATGCCCATGATCGCGGCGTTAAAGTATATGTAACTGTGAATATTATTCCCCATAATCAGCATCTGGAAGGGATGCCCGAATATATCGCATTCCTGCATAAACTGGGGGTTGATGCGATTATCGTGGCTGACGTGGGAGTCATCAATATAGCTAAAGATGCTGCTCCGGAACTGCCGCTCCACTTGAGTACGCAGGCCAATACTGTTAATTGGCAGGCAGCACGCTTTTGGAGTCAGCTTGGAATTGAGCGGATTGTCCTAGCCCGGGAAACAACCCGTGAAGATATTCGCCTCATCCGGCAGAAGGTAGATGCCGAACTTGAAGTATTTGTCCACGGATCAATGTGCATGGCTTACTCTGGACGCTGTTTGCTAAGCGGAGTGATGACAGGCCGCGAAGCCAATTTAGGTGCCTGCACCCAGAGCTGCCGCTGGAAATATACAGTGATGGAATCTAAGCGTCCCGGTGAGTATTTCCCCATAGAAGAAACAGCGGAAGGAACTTATATCTTTAACTCGAAAGATCTTTGTCTGCTGGAATATCTGCCGGACTTAATTGAGATTGGTGTAGACAGTCTAAAAATTGAAGGGCGCATGAAAAGCGCATATTATGTTGGGACAGTTGTAAGGGCTTACCGCCAGGCACTGGACAGCTATGCTGCTGATCCCACTGGATATCAACTAGATCCTGAGCTGCTGGCGGAAGTAGAAAAGGTTAGCCATCGACCGTATTATACCGGATTTTTCCTTGGCAGTCAGCCTGGGACATATCCAGAAAGCTCTGCTTACATTCAAAACTATGATTTTGTCGGCGTAGTGGAAGACTATGATGAGCAAGCTGGGGAAGCGGTTATCGGGGTGCGCAATTTCTTCCCAGCTGGGTCTCAGGTAGAAATAATTCAGCCTCGCGATCGAATGCTGAAGGTGGATGTGGATGAGATCATTAATGAAGTTGATGGACTGCCGCTGGAAGCAGCCCATGCAAATTATCGGGTGCGCATAAAAATGCCTCCGGTTAAACCTCTGTCAATGCTGAGAATTGCTAAATTAAACAGTGATAGTTCGGTGCTGCATCGGGCATCAAGACCAGCTGGTGGTCAAGTGGATGTTTAAGTATTGGAGGAACTAACAGCAAATGAAGCGCAAGCAGAAGCACGTGCCAGTTGTAAAAGGAGAAACTTATCAAATTGAAATTACTGACTTAACACATGACGGCGAAGGCATCGGCAGGGTCGATGATTTTGCCGTTTTTGTCCCTGAAGCACTCCCAGGAGATGTGGTGCTGGGAAAAGTAATATCGACCAAAAAAACTTATGCCAGGGCTTTAATTGAAAAAACTTTTAAAAATTCTGATCAGCGGATTGCGCCGGTTTGTCCGAAGGCTGAATCCTGCGGTGGCTGTCAGTTGGCTTACATGGGGTATGAGCATCAACTGGCATGGAAACAGAGGAAGGTTCAGGATGTACTAAAACGAATCGGCAAGCTTGACGCTGAGGTATTACCAATTATTGGGATGGAGCGTCCAGAAGGGTACCGCAATAAGTCACAGTTTCCTGTTGGGTTAGTTGATAACCGTTTGGTGATAGGATTTTATCAGAAACGTTCCCATAATATCGTAGATACCGATTACTGCCGCCTTCAACACCCGCTGATCAATAAAGCGGCCCGGGTGGTCAAACAAGCACTGATTGATTTAAAAATAGAGCCATACAATGAGAAGGATCATTTAGGTGTGGTCAGGCATGCGGTAATTCGGACCAGTTTTAGCAGACATACCTTGATGCTGATATTCGTAACCCGCACCAAAGAACTGCCCCATAGAGACAAGCTGATCGAGGTGTTAACAGCTGAACTTCCAGAACTAACGAGTATCTATCAGAATATCAATTCACAGGTTACCAATGTTATATTTGGAACAGAAAGCAGGCTGTTGTGGGGTGAGCCTTATTTGTTCGATCAAATCGGTGATTTAGAGTTTGCAATTTCACCGCGCTCATTCTTTCAGGTTAATCCGATTCAAACCAAGGTACTCTATGATCTGGCCAAAGAAGCGGCTGGATTAACTGGCAGAGAAACGGTTTGGGATTTGTACTGTGGGATCGGTACAATTGGACTGTATCTAGCTTCAGACGCGGCAAAGGTGATCGGTGTGGAAACAGTGCCGGAAGCAGTCGAAGATGCCCGGTATAATGCTGTGCTAAACGGCATAGATAACGCAGAGTTCTATACCGGAAAAGCTGAAGAATTAGCACCAAAACTGCTGGATAAGGGCCTTAAACCGGATGTTGTTGTTGTCGATCCGCCGCGGCGTGGGTGCGATCCAGGCCTGCTTGAAACCATCCAAAGTGTACAGGTTCCCAAAGTAGTTTATGTATCCTGCAATCCATCTACATTAGCCAGAGATCTAGGCATGCTGAAAGAGGCCGGTTACCGAGTGGAATCAGTCCAGCCGGTTGATATGTTTCCAGATACAAGGCATGTCGAGTGCGGCACATTGATGTCAAGGGTTTAGAAATATAGAACTGAAAAGCTTGTAAATAAAGGGCTTCCAGACATTTTGCTTTTCTCAAGGCCGCTCTGCCGAAGGT
>JAAYLQ010000175.1 GCA_012521805.1 Bacillota bacterium | reverse complement strand
GGGTTGAATTGGCATTCTTTGCGGTGTTGCTTTAACCAGTATGATATCGTACCTTGGCCAAGGCCATATTCTTCAGTCAGACTCTTTTGTGTACGCCCTTCTTCGAGATGAAGGCGTATAATTTTTGGTTTTAACTCGGGTTCATAGTATTCGGGTTCATAGTATGGTTTTTTAGCCACTTGTCATCGCTCCCTTGATTTAGTATAACAAAATCCTATATCAAGGTGTTACAACTTTAGTTTACCAGGTCATTGCTTTAGAGAGTGTAAGTGGCATCAAGTTAAGCGGTTTGCCATGAGGGCTATTTATTTAGAACCGGATTGTTCTAGGATGCATCAGCTTTTGGCTGCGGCACACAATGGACTAGGTGAATTCACATGTGAAGAAGTAGAAAATGAGATATTAGCCTTGTTGTCTTAACTGCAATTGGATAGTTTAGCGAGGAGGGCAGATTTGAGTGGTTACTATTTATTATGGGAAAGGTGGGCAAATATCTTCGTATACAGTAGGTTTTCCAGGAGGTTATTTCACTGTATATCCTGGCAAACCCAAACTGAATGGTGTCACTTATACATCCCGTAATTTCAAGACTCGCATTCAAAATGGGAGAGTCATAGGAACCGCATTTAGAGCTGGCCGGCATTGGGTTTATACAAAAGACATGCGATTTACCGATCGATTGACACCCTTTTGGGACGAGGAGGAAGTATTTTGATTTATTCGAGTGATTACCGGCATCCATTGGAGGAAGCGATAAGGGGCGAATTGGAGCGGGTATTAGCATTTGAGGAGCTTCTTACGAAATATTATGAGGAAGTGCTGTTTTCTCAGAGGAGAATTGAATGTTTAGGGAAAACTGTTCAGGTAACAGAAAACCAGTTTCCTGCCATTTATGAGCTTTTACAAGAAATATCCGCACAGTTTGATGTGCCTACACCGCCACTGTTTATATATGAAGATTTTTATTACGGTGCTGAGACTGAAGGTTGCTCAACTCCTTGGATAGAGGTTTCCTCCAAGACTGTCCGTGATTTCGACCGAGAAGAACTCGCCTTTATTCTAGCTAGACAGGTTGCCAGAATTCAGCTTGGACACTTAAAAACAAGAGTAACTATCGAGTTGTTTAACGAGTTGGCGCTTGGTCGTCTTGGTGCTGTGCTCGGTGGCATCAGTTTAGGATTATCATCTACGGCATTGACCACCCTGAGATTATCGGCTAAGAAATGGTTTCGAATCAGCAATATATCTATGGACTGTGCTGCCTACTTAGTGGTGGGAAGTATTTCGACTGCATCCAGAGCCATCCTCATGGAGGTTTTGAACAGCAAGGAATTGGCTCAAGAGGTTAGTGTAAAGGCGTTTCTAAACCAATCAAAGGATATGGATGTAAATCAAGATGTTTTTAGTTTATTAGCGCATTATGATCAAGAGGTTCCCTTTGCTCCATACCGGATTAAGGAACTGCTTAGATTTGCGTCTTCAGACCGAGCTAAAGCTTACTGTAAAAAATCAAAGATGTGAATTTGGGGGCAGCTTGGTATAGGGCCTATCGCGATGGGGAAAAAGTTTAATGAAATTCATCCCACTGGTCGGTTGTTGATTTCTCTTTTTTGTTCTTGTATTT
>JAAYLQ010000174.1 GCA_012521805.1 Bacillota bacterium | reverse complement strand
TGAGCCATTCAAATTCCTCCTCTTAGAATTCTGGTTTGTCCAACTTCTATTCTAACTGAGGAATTTGTTAATGGCTCTCCTATTTTTTCAGAAAACCATTTTTACACCATTATACGGACTCAACTAGTCCTCCTTGATAGACTAAATTTGCTGTCGATAAATTTCAGCAAGATCTATACTACATCAATTTAATTTGTCCCACAAGATTTAATAAACATAATATTGACATGTATTTGTTGGTATTTTTACAACTCAGTGTTATTTTATCCAAAAGTTGTCCTCAAAAAACCAGAATTTTGTCGACCGCAATAAAAGAGGGGTTCCAGCCACTCCCATCCTACGAGTGTCTGGAACCCCTCTTCTGTGCCAACCCCTTTGTAGCGGCAGGCTGACAGAATGATCTGCAAAACGAACATGTGCCTTATGCTGAAGCCTCGTCCTTCAGCTCCTCAGCAATCTCTTCCGGCAACCGATAAATTATGAACTTATCATATGGATCTTCCGCTCCAGGAACCCGAATTTTATTAATCTTCCTGAAGGGATACTTCCGCACTACCTCTTTATACTCAGGTAAAGGATAAAATAGGATTACATCAACAGTGCGCGGCGCTTGCTTAATAGAAGTAATTATGTTTTTCATCACTTTGGCAAACACCTTGCTGGAAAACGGATTAAAGAAATAAAAGCAGGTATCTACAGGCTTTACCTTATAATGCTCAGCTAAGCCAAACTTAAATTCGATCGGAGCAGGAATATCCTTAGCCTTCAAGCGGTAAGTATACTTATTATCAAGGGCTTCGTTGAAAGTTAGATCGTGGGCCTCAATCCCCACAACAGGGATCTGAAAACGCCTGTGAATATAAAAGGCCACGCGCCCTCTGCCACAGCCAAAATCTACAACCCGTTCATGGTGGCCAAGGCTGTACGACTGAAACAATACGTCCAGTGCTTCATATGGAGTGGCTTCATAACGATTATAGTGGCTGTGGCCATCCCACTCTCTCAATCCAACCGTTCGGATTCCTAACTCCCTGTCATACTTCTTTGCACTCATGATAAAATTCCTTTCCCTACTTGATTTCCCTTACATACATTCTCCGAATTGGTCCCTTACCCTTTTATATTAAAAAGACCGGCAGTATTGAAGCCGGTCTACTGTTATCTGCGATTAGCAAATTCCCCTATTTTTCGGTCCATCTTGGAAATGTGGTTGGTCAACCAATCAATCACCATCTGATTGGCACTGATGATCACGGTAAGGCTTCCGCCAGACTGCTCGTAATCATTCCGGAGCTTTTCTAAGCTGGCAATAAAAGATGCATGTGCTTTTTTCTGCTCTGCTAATCCAGGGTAATCAATGCTGCGCATATACTCTTCTTCGTCAGCAAAGTGCTTCTTGGTATAATTATCTAGAAACGCAAGCAGATCCCCTATGTATTCCCGAGCTTGTCCCTTTTTTCCAGCATCAAACAGTTTTTCCGCATGTCTAAACCACTCTTTATGCTGTTCATCAATAAAATCCACACCGACAGACAATGACGGATGCCACGGCATAAGCAGACCTCCCCAACACTCAATTTTAGGCACTCAATTTTTGATTTAATTAATATTACCACAAAACTGATTTATTCTCAACCCCGCTCCTCCCACAACTTGACGCGCTCTTCAAAACTTTTGACTTCATGGACTTGGTGCAGCATCCAAATGTAACTAAAGGGATCGGCAAAAATTGCATTGGTAACTCCATAATCCGGTATATCAGTTCTGTACACCCAGCCTGCATCGCTTTAGCGTACGTCTCGTTAATATCTGGGACCAGAACATTAAACCAAATTGACTGCACTGGATGTTCGCCAGGCGGTGCCAGCTGAAACTCTGGATTGGCGTCCAGCATATGAAACCGCACACCATAGAGGGTAAATACTACTTCGTTTTGACCCTTGGGGAAATCTGTTACTTCTACTCGTTCTAAATCAAAAATTTGCTCATACGTTTCTAAAGCTTTAAGGCTGTCTTCAACTACAAAATCAATTTCTACGCCGGTCATTTTACTTAACCTCCATTTCGCTTGTCTTAAAAGAGATTGTTAAGGAAGTGAGATAGAATTCCGCCCATTACCGAGTTTGAACGATGGGCAGCATATCCAAATGCTAGGCTGCAGAGAAATATCGACAGGGCTCCACCGACAGGATTGGTTAGGTTCTCCACCAAAACCCCCATAAAATACCAACCCGGTAGATGCAGCACCAAGAACATTAGCGATGTGACCAGGTTAGCTGCCGCAAATGAATAACCCTTCTGCAGATTGGTAAGGAGTGTTCCCCGCATTAGTATCTCCTCAAAGATTGGAGCAATAACTAACACATTTAGAAGCGGGACGCTGAACTGGGTTGGGAAAATCGGCTTACCTTGAAGGTAATTGGGAATTATGCCGGTTAAGGCAATCAGAAGTCCAACCCCTCCTCCCCATCTAAGCCACCCTTTCCAGTTACCAAAGTTAAATAAGCTGCCGAGTCGAGTATTCGAGTTCCGCAGGAGCCGCAGTGCAGGCAGAATCCAGATTAGAACTTTAGCAGTGGTCCAGTAAAGGAAACTGCCCCAACCAGCCGCCAGCAAACTGAAGCTCGATTCCAGCCAAATTTTTAAATGCCACGCTCCGATCCAAGTGATGATAATTAATAAAAATGTAATGTATGTGGTTTTTACTATTGCTGTTTCTGAACTA
>JAAYLQ010000173.1 GCA_012521805.1 Bacillota bacterium | reverse complement strand
ATATTTTGATGAATATCGTGCTGTGGCACAGGTAAGCGAACAAGAATTGAAAGATTCATTTATGCGTTCGTTTAGACTTGTCATTTCATCAATCGCCAGCGGCAGCGATATTCTACTGCGCAATGTAGATCACTCGGAAAGGGGGAATGACGTCAGTTAGCGAAGAAGTATTGTTGTAAATTCCAAAATCAAAGACTATGCAAAGTAAAAGAGGTGTACAGTACATGATAAAAATTACTGCAGACAGCACCTGTGATTTATCTGGCCAAATTTTAGAAAGGATGAATATTGATTTACTTCCGCTCCACATAGTCGTCGGTGATGAGGAGTATCGGGATGGAGTAAATATAACACCCCTCGGCATTGTTAATCTTGTAGAAAACGAAAATAAAACCTGTAGAACAGCCGCAGTTAACGCCTTCGAATATCAGGAATTTTTTGCCGGGCTCGCCCCTGACTATGAAGCTGTAATCCATATTAATATTGGTTCGCAATTTTCATCCTGCCATCAAAACGCCAAAATAGCGGCGCAGAATTTTGATAATGTATACGTGATCGATTCACAAAACTTATCTACCGGCCACGGTCACGTTGTTTATGAAGCTGCTTTAATGGCCAGTCAAGGGCTGTCAGCTGCGGAAATCTGCAGCAGACTGGAAGAATTGATTCCCAAAGTAGATGCTAGTTTTGTAATTAGTAAGCTGGACTATCTTTACAAAGGGGGACGCTGCTCAGGTCTAGAAGCTTTCGGAGCGCGATTACTGCAGATTAAGCCCTGCATTGAAGTAGTGGATGGCAAAATGGTTGTTGGGAAAAAATATCGCGGGAGTTTTGAACGCAGTCTCGAGCTCTATGTCAAGGATAGATTGGCTGGTAAGGATGATATTGATTACAGCAGACTGTTTATTACCCACTGCATGTGTTCCGACCAAGTTATTCAAAAGGTGAAGGAAACAGTTGTCAAATACGCAAATTTTGATGAAATCATAGTTACTGAAGCTGGTTGTACCATTACCAGCCACTGCGGACCCGATACGCTCGGAATCCTGTATAAGCGTAAAAGCAGAAAGCAGTTGTAAGTTCGTTTTTAAACCCAAAAAGGATGTGATTTCCATTGGCACCGTTTAGCATTCTCGTTACCATCGATGCGAATTATATCAAGCCTTTAAAGGTAATGCTTAAATCCCTGTTTGTTAACAATCCAGGTCAGGATTTTCGGATTTTTTTGATGCATTCCCGTTTGAATCCAGCTGAGGTAAACGAGATTGAAGAGTATATTGGTCGCAATGGTCACAGTCTTTCTGAGGTTAAAATTAATGATGAGTGTTTTAGTGACGCTCCTACATTAAAGCATTGGACAAAAGAAATGTATTATCGGCTGTTAGCGTTTAAATATCTGCCGATCGACCTAGACCGGATCTTGTATCTGGACCCTGATATTCTTGTAATTAATCCCATTCACACCCTTTATAATACTGATTTATCCGGATGGATGTATGCTGCTGCTTATCATGATGTTCTGCTTGCTACGGAAATTAATAGGCTGAGATTTAGGGAATACGATATCAAAGCCTATTTCAATTCCGGCGTACTGCTGATGAATCTTGATATGCTGCGCGAACGAGTGAATGAACAGGAAATCTATGATTTTGTCAGAAAACATCGCAACGCATTAATCCTACCGGATCAAGATATTCTTAACTCACTTTATTCTCAAGAGATCAAAAAACTTGATGAATTCTTATATAATTATGATGTCCGTTACTATCGATATCGGCATATTGTTTCTAAAAGAAAACTCAGCATGGATTACATTATCAACAACACTGTAATACTGCATTTTTGCGGCAAACGCAAACCATGGCATAAAAATTACAGTGGTGCCTTTCATTCACTCTATAAACATTATGAGAAGTTGGCCCTTGTTAGCTAAATTTAATTGCCCTAGTCTAAAAAGACTAGGGTTTTTATTTTTTTGTTGCTCATGGAATGCCCTTAGCAATCGCGAACAGCTTAGAAATCCAGGCGTGTCCCGCAGTGTGGACAATATTGATAAGACGGTTCTGTTCGGGCAGAACACTTAGGACAGATTCTTATTCTCGGCGAGTCACTACAGAGAATATGTTCTTTTTCTATTTCAATTGATTCACCAGCTTCGATTTGTTCACCCAACCCTTGACTCAGCTCGCAGATACGGCTGCAGCAGTGGGTTTGGATGAAATAGCGCTTATTCCAACGCCAGACAGGGATAAAAAAGATGTGGAAATAAGCGTAGCTCTTAACAATTTCATACCGTCCGTAAACTTCGCAGACAGGACAGATAACTGCCGTTTTGGTATGAATTTTTTCGGTTTTATTCTGCACTCCAAAAATGCCAATAAAAAACATAGTACCACTCCTCGTTACTACTATTATAGTTCAAGCAGATGATAATTTACAATGTTGACCTATTTGTTTGTACTGTATATAATGTATATATACAGTATCGATGGTATACAAGGTGGTGATGGTTTGGAGATCATTCTCAGCAATTCCAGCGACAAACCCTTGTATGAACAAATTGCTGTTCAGATTAAGAATCTGATCATATCAGGAGAACTGAATCCCGGAGATACCCTGCCATCCATGCGGTACTTAGCCAAAGAACTGCGGATTAGTGTGATTACAACTAAAAGAGCTTATGCTGAACTGGAACGCGATGGTTTCATTACTACAGTGCCGGGTAAGGGCAGTTATGTCAGTGCAAAAAACACCGAGATAATTCGGGAAGAACAGCTGCGAGTTGCTGAACAGCATTTAATAGAAGCAGTAAATGTTGCTAAACAGGCAGGAATATCTCTGGAAGAATTAATAGTGGTGCTGGAAATGTTTTATAAGGAAGGGGATGGGTGAATGAGCAATGTCTTGGAAATCAAGAATCTAACTAAGTATTATGATGGTTTTACCCTAGACAATATCAGTCTTGCGCTGCCTCAGGGCAGTATCATGGGATTTATTGGTGAAAATGGTGCCGGAAAAAGTACTACCATCAAGTTGATTCTCAATGTGATTCATCGCGACCGAGGCGAAGTTAAGATTTTCGGCCGGGACAATTTGATTTACGATTCAGAGTTAAAACAGAGTGTCGGTGTTGTTTATGATGAAAGTAATTTTCCCGAGAGTATGACACCCAAAAACATCAATGTTATTTTGCGCCGCATCTATCGCAACTGGGATCAGCAAGCATTTTTTCGATACCTTGATCAGTTTGCACTGCCAGCTGATAAAGAGTTGAAGACATTTTCTCGCGGTATGAAAATGAAACTTTCGATAGCAGTGGCGTTATCGCACCAAGCCAAGCTCTTAATCCTTGATGAACCAACCAGCGGCCTAGATCCGGTGGTGCGGGACGAGATCCTCGATATTTTTCTCGACTTCATTCAAAATGAAGAGCATTCAATTTTTTTATCCACTCACATCACTAGTGATATTGAGAAAATAGCGGATTATATCGCCTTTATTCATCAAGGCAAAATCGTGTTTGTAGCAGAAAAAGATGAGCTTCTAAATCAATATGGGGTGTTGAAGTGCGGATTTGACGATTTCGAAAAGCTGGATCGCCGGTTTGTTAAGGGCTTCCGCAAAAATCGCTTTGGGGTAGAAGCACTAGTTGAGAAACAGAGGTTTAAAGGCCATGTAATCGATGCGGCCACAATCGAAGATATTATGCTCTTTACATTGAGGGGGGAAAAACAATGATTGGACTCCTAATTAAGGATCTATTTGCGCTGAAAAAACAATGGAGGGTCCTCTCGGTAATCACAATTATCTATTTCGTGTTTTCAGTCGCAAGTGAAAATTTGGGTATGTTTTCCACAGTCTCGATCATGTATGCTGTTATTCTGCCTGTCACGGCAATGGCCTACGATGAACAGTGCAGGTGGGATAAATATGCGCTCTCTATGCCGCTGTCCCGCTCAAAAATTGTATTAAGCAAATACCTGTTAGGAATTCTGTTAAATTTGGGTGTCTGCATTTTGGTTTGTTTAGCTAACCTTGTATTCGTGTATTTTTGGGATTACGACTTAAAGGATGTAATGGCGACTGCGGTTGGAATCAGCGGTGCTGGGCTGGTTATCCTAGCTGTAATGCTGCCCATCCTTTACCAGTTTGGTGTGGAGAAGGCCCGGCTGATCATGGTGATCATCTTTTTAGCACCATCTCTATTGATAATCATGCTGCCGAATTTTGAGCTCACTCCGTCTCCTGAGCTGCTCTCCATGCTGCCGTATGTTTTGCCCTTGCTGATTGTCGGCATGTTGCTGCTGTCAATATTTGTTTCAATTCGGATCTATCAGCGAAAAGAATTCTAATCAGACTGCATGGATTAGGAAACCTAAGATCAATAAATGGGCTGGGTAGAACCAATAAAATATCCATTTGCTGTATTTGCTTCCGCCCCGCTCGCCGTTATACAAGGCTAACAGGGGAATACTGAGAATTAGACCCAGTTGAAAGCCGCTGTCGAGCAGCGCTGACTGCCAGCTTGCTCCTGTTGTTAAACTGCCGAAAAACTGGGAAAGGGCAAATACCAAAGCGATATAGGAAATGCCCACCGCCTGCTGGCTGAAGTTGCGGCGGTAGATATGGAAAATGAGACAAAAGCCAATGCCAAAACACATCCAATCTCCCGGAAGTGATAGGACCGCAATAGCAATGATTAGCGGAAGGCGCCACGGGTTGTTCTGCAATCGATCCCATAAATATACCGCTGACAAACCGAGGGCAAGGGTGTACAATACGCTGAATGGAAAGAAGGTAAATTTGCCGTAGAGAAAGTAGACGAATGGGAAGTGGGAGATAAGTGCGAATAGGAACAGCCTGGTTAGGTACTTGGGAACAGAGCGGGTATGGTGATAACCCTCCACTATAAAAAAACACATAGTTGGTGCTGTGATCCTGCCGATTATATGTAGCAGCTGACCCCAAAAACTGTGCAGATCTAGAAAAACCCAGGCGATGTGATCCAGCAGCATAGCCACAATGGCAATAGTTTTAATTTGCTGTCCAGTAAGTCTGGGCATAATATCGCTCCCAACTGTAGAATCTGACCTGATTATATCCTGCCGAACTTGTGGTTGCAAGCATGAGAATCCGAGGAATTATTAGCCTAGGATAGAATAGGTATAGAAATGTCACCAATCAGATGTTATAATTAAGCGGTAACTTTATCAGTAAAATTGTATGGGGGATACTTTGATGAAACTAAACTACCGCCAGACATTTTTAGTTGGTCTGGCATTTATGGCGATTAGTACTTTTTGGCAGCTGTATGACAATATCATTCCCTTAATGTTAAAAAATACCTTCGGTCTTGGTGATACACTGGCAGGCGGTATTATGGCTTTGGATAATATTCTGGCCCTATTTATGCTGCCATTTTTTGGGGCTCTTTCAGATCGCATCGATACACCTCTCGGAAAAAGAATGCCTTTCATTTTAGTTGGAACAGCACTGACAGTGGTTGCCATGCTGTTTTTACCCCTGAGCGATAATATTGGAAGTTTACCGCTGTTTATGACAGCATTATTTTTTACCCTGCTTGCGATTAGCACTTACCGTTCACCAGCAGTAGCTTTAATGCCGGATATAACCCCCGCAGCTCTGCGGTCGAAGGCCAATGCGGTGATTAATTTGATGGGAGCTTTAGGGGTCGTGATCGCTTTAGTATTTATCCGGATTTTGGTACCGGAGGGAGTTAAGCCAAATTATTTTCCAATTTTCGCTCTAGTGGCAGGGGTAATGGTGGTTGCAACGCTTGTTCTTTTTGCAACAGTGAAGGAGAAAAAACTAACAGCAGAACTGCAGAAATTGGAATCTGAAAGTAATAGTACCATCGATTCTCAAGAACAGACAGTGACAGCAATGCCTAAGGCTGTTAGGCGCAGCCTGATCTTACTGCTCATGTCAGTGTTCTTCTGGTATATGGCATATAACGGAGTTATGACATCCTTTTCAAAATACGCTCAAGACGTGCTGGGTCTAGCAGGAGGAGAGTTCGCAAATGTTCTGCTGGTTGCCACTGTGACCGCGGTACTCTCATTCATTCCGGTTGGACTTTTTGCCGGTAATTGGGGACGGAAACGCACGATACTGCTCGGTATTGTTGTTATGTTTACTGCATTCTCCGCTGCCTACTTCTTCACTAGCTATCATCCCCTTATGAATATCCTGCTTGGTCTTGTAGGTTTTGGCTGGGCAGCAATTAACGTCAATTCATACCCGATGGTAGTTGAGATGGCCCACGGTGCCAGCATCGGTAAGTTTACTGGATATTACTATACATTCTCAATGGCAGGTCAGATTGTTACCCCTGTCCTTTCAGGTGCTTTTTTGGAACATGTTGGATACTGGACTTTATTTCCTTTAGCAGCCGTATTAATGGCACTGGCTTTCTGCACAATGCTGCTGGTCAAACACGGCGATCATAAACCGAGGCTGCCTCAGGACAAACTAGAAATGCTGGATGTGGGAGACTAAAATGGCGGTGCTGCTGGTTGTTGTTATAATTGGATTACTGCTGTTTCTAATCAAGCCGAATTCTCAGCGGATAGGGCTGCTGCCTACAAAGATGTTTGCTCACCGTGGTTTGCACGGAGCTGAAATTCCAGAGAACTCTTTGAGCGCATTTGCATATGCTAAACAGTCGGGGTATGGTGTAGAGTTAGATGTACAGCTGACACGGGATAAACAAGTTGTAGTTTTCCATGATCCAGACTTAAAGCGGATGTGTGGAGTTGACAAGAAGGTAAATGAGCTTACGTACGCGGAGCTGAAACAGTACCGTTTAGGCACATCCTCCCAAGGTATTCCTCTGCTTTCGGAGGTCCTGGAATTGTTGGTTGATGTGCCAGTAATCTGTGAACTCAAGCCGCATAATGGAAATACAAATACCGAAATCTGTGAATATGTCTGCCGTGAAATTGCGCAGTATGCGGGCGAGGTTTGGATTGAATCGTTCAGTCCATTTATCGTCCGGTGGTTTAAGAAAAATCGTCCAGATATCATCCGCGGTCAGCTGTCAATGGACTTTATAGCTCAGCGGGAAGGACTAAATTTCTTTGAAGCTTTTGTGATGAAACATCTTCTGATCAATTTCTTAGGACGCCCTGATTTTATAGCTTACCGCGCAGGTGACCGCGCTTTCGGTTTCCAAATCTGCCGCAAGCTTTTTAAGCCTTTGTGTCTAGCCTGGACAGTTACTGAGGCAGAACAGTATAGGGAGCTAGGCGATGTGTATCATGGCTATATTTTTGAAGAGAAAGAGTGAGATTCGGAGGAATCGACTTGATTGGATTTCTGATCAGGCGCTTTATTGCCAATTATGACGATGTGAAGGATACCCGGGTGAGGGAAGCTTATGGAGTTTTGTCCGGGGTATTGGGGATTGTATGTAATCTTCTTTTGTTTTTAATTAAGTTAGGGACAGGTTTAGTAATCAATAGTATTGCAGTTTTATCCGATGCGTTTAACAATCTTACTGATTTAAGCTCATCAGCAATCGTAATCCTTGGAGCCAAACTGAGCAGCCGTCCACCGGATCAGGAACACCCTCATGGTCACGGCCGCTTTGAGTATATCTGTTCTTTAGTTATCTCGTTAATGATAATGCTGGTAGGACTGCAGTTAGTACGTGGTTCGGTTGCCAAGATTATTCAGCCTCAAGCAGTTAAGATGGATCTGCTCACTGCACTGCTGCTGCTGATTTCAGTTGGAATTAAATTATGGATGTTTCTCTACAACCGCCACATCGGAAGATTGATTAGTTCCAGCATCAATCATGCTACCGCTTTAGACAGTATCAGCGATGCAGCAGCAACAGCTGCTGTCTTTATCGGCGTGATCATCAATCAATTTGTCAGTATACCTATTGACGGAATTCTCGGCTTATTGATTTCCTGCATGATTATTTATACTGGATTTATAACAGCGAAATCAGCTGTCAATCTTTTGCTGGGAACATCTCCCGATCCTAAGATCGCCGCTCGGATTATCTCGATTATCGAAGCCAACACAGGTTTTTCTAACCCCCACGATCTTAAACTGCATGATTACGGTCCTGGTCGGATCAGCGGCTCGATTCATGTGGTTGTGCCTCATAACGCTCACGTTGAAAACATTCATGCGGAGATTGACCGCATCGAGTCTGAAATCAAATCAGAATTAGGCATCGATATTGTAATCCATGCAGATCCTGGTT
>JAAYLQ010000172.1 GCA_012521805.1 Bacillota bacterium | reverse complement strand
ACCACTCCATCTTCATCATTTGACGGTGCAACATAATCAGCAGCCCGTTTAACCGGCACAGGTGCATTTTCCATGGCTACGCCAAAACCTGCTGCTTCGATCAGAGTCAGATCATTGAAATCATCGCCCACAGCCAAAACATCGTCAAAGTCGAGGTTAAGCTGCTTCAGCACATACCCAATCCCAGATTTTTTCGAACAACCGCTGCCGATAAAATCGACGCCAACATAATTATCAGACTGATAGACAATCAAATTGGCAGCAGAACTATAGCGGCGGTGCCAATCATCAAGCAGCGGTTTCAGCCGATGCTCAGCGGCTAATACCGCAATCTTAATGGGATCTGACTCCAGCACCAGCTCATCAACGCTCTGGACCTGATCATCAATATAGGTTAAAAATTCGGATCGATGCTGCGCAAACTGACTTAAAAGCAGTCCGATTTCTCCCTGGTCCTCGCCGCGGTAAACTAAGTAAGGAATTTTTAACTGCTGCAGCTCATTAAGTATTTCTTTAGCCGCTGGCAGGGCAATTCCCTGTTGGTAAACAATTGCACCTGAATCTGGTTCCACCACCACTGCTCC
Organism: Bacillota bacterium; assembly: GCA_012521805.1. Lineage (GTDB taxonomy): Bacteria > Bacillota > Limnochordia > Darwinibacteriales > DTU012 > DTU012. The sequence goes on along the minus strand of JAAYLQ010000172.1, from coordinate 1,862 downwards.
ATTGTGGACCACAAACGGTACGTCAATATTTAGCGTTTGTGCCCAGGGTAGGGTGCGGCAGAGCCGCCTACCTGTAGCCAGTGTAACTTTGATTCCTTGAGCTTGAACTGCTGCAATACTGCGTCTGACAGCTGCTGTAAGCTCGCCTTCAGAAGACAGCATTGTTCCATCAAGATCTAATACTACTAATTGATACTGCAACTGCATATTCATATCCCCCCGGTCACTCTATTTTATACTATTTGGCTAAAATTTCCTAGCTGGATCAAAAAAACACCTCTCGCGGCTAAAACCCAAGAGGTGCTCTAGTAACAGGAACGCTGAGGTGATCCGAGGCAATCACTGTGTTGGGAAAAACTCGCTGGGCTTCTGCCAGCAATTTCTGCTCTGCTTGTTTTGTATACCTTGAGCTTAGATGGGTCAGGACCAACTGCCTCACACCGGCTTTTTTGGCAATTTCAGCAGCTTGAGCTGTGGTCGAATGAAAATAGGCGAACGCTTTTTCACCGGAGGCTGCCTCAAAAGTAGCTTCATGAACTAAAACATCCGCTCCCTGAGCTAAATCAACTGCTGCCTGACAGCTGCGGCTGTCACCAACTATCACCACTCTTCTGCCCGGCTGAGGCGGTCCAACAAAATCGCTGCCTCTGAGTACTTCCCCTCCCGGCAGAGTGACTACTGCGCCGCTTTTCAGCTGCCCGTAGATAGGACCGGGGGGAATGTTCAAGGCCTGAAGCTTTTCCACATTCAGTCTGCCCGGCCGGTCTGGCTCTTCAATCCGATATCCAAACGAAGGCAGAACATGCTCTACTTCCATCACTTTCACCGTATAATTGTTGACTTCCAGAGCAGAGCCGTGCTGAATCTCCCGGATATCCAGGGGATAAGTTAAGTTGGTTCCGCTCAACCTTAATGCGGTCAGGAGAAATTCCCTCAGACCGGCTGGGCCATAAATGCTGAGGGGCTGATCCTGAGCAGTAAACGATCTGCTGCTGACCAAGCCTGGCAATCCAAAAACATGATCTCCATGCAGATGGGTAATAAAGATATTGGTAATCTTGCGGAGATTATATGGAGAACGCAGAATCTGCTGCTGAGTTCCTTCACCACAGTCAAACAGCCAAATTTCCTGGCTCTGTTCGGAAGGCTGTAAAATAATCCCGGCAGTGTTGCGGTGAACGGCAGGTCTGCCTGCCCCTGTACCGAGAAAATATAGGTTCAAAACATCAACTTCCTCTCTTGCTTCTTCTGTTCTCTAAAATCTGTTCTAGGGTAATTCCATACTGCTCAGCGATGCTGCGGGCATAACTTAAACCGTCAGGTTTGATGCGGCTGATCTTAAAGGTGCGCTTGGTAGACTCAGATTCTACTTCAGCCACTAAGTTATCAAGCATAGCTTTATTGCCTCCATGGGCATTTAACCGGTCTACCTGCTGTGCTAGATCGTGAAGATGGGTGGCAAAGATACCCCGGGCGCCGATCAAACTGATCCCTAAAAGCACTTCCCCGGCAATATAGCTGGCTTCCACAGCGCTTGTACTTGAGAATGCTTCATCCATCAGTACCATGCTGTACTCGGAAATACGTGAAAGAATCTGACGGAGATGGTCGCATTCTTCGCCGAGGCGGCCTTTCCCAACCGCAGCTCCGGTAGAAGGAAAATGAATCAATAGGTTATCCACTGGGCTCAGCTTGGCTGAACGCGCTGGCACAAAGAATCCCAGCTGAAATAAAGCCTGCACAATGCCAACAGCATAAGTAATTGCAGTTTTGCCGCCCTGATTAGCACCAGTCAAGATATAGATCATCCCATTTTGATCAAACTCGAAGTCGTTAAATACCATTTCGTCCGCATTTTCTTT
>JAAYLQ010000171.1 GCA_012521805.1 Bacillota bacterium | reverse complement strand
GTTTGTATCCGTGGAGGACTGAACCGCTAACTCGCGCATTCTTTGCAAAATAGCATGGATTTCATTCAGTGCGCCTTCAGCGGTTCGGATCAAGCTAATTCCGTCTTGAGCATTTCTCTGAGCCTGCTTCAGACCGCGAATCTGACCTCACATTGTTTCAGAGATAGCCAGGCCTGCTGCATCGTCGCCAGCACGGTTAATTCTCATACCGCTGGAGAGTCTCTCCATGGACTTGCTGGCGTTGGTTTGGTTTACAGCCAACTGCCTGTGAGCATTTAATGCCATTATGTTGTTGTTAATCCGCATTAGTTTTCTCCTCCTTGATAATTTTTTTGTTCATCCTTGAACATTTTTTTGGCTAGCTGTACAATTTCTCCCTGCGCAAGGAAATATTACTAGCTATTAAATACATCGGCTCGTCAATAAACAAACTTTAATCAAAAAAGGAAACTTTTTCTAGTTTATTTAAGGACGATACATCGGCGGTTTCAACACCCAGCCCTTCAACTTACCGTATTTAATCAGAAGGGTGATTAGGTCCAGCTCCTCAAATACTAAGTTAACAAACAGCCTGCGCAGCCGGTCATTAGTAATCGTTTCCTTAATCGCCATAGCCTGCAGTGTCACTGCATTTTTCATTCCCTCTAAAATCAGGGTAAACAAATACTTATCCTCAACATGCTCAGACGAATCAGGAGTTGGCATTACCTCAGGATACCGCTCCGGCAGCATCACACCATATTTCAGCAGCTCCTTTTCCAACAGCTTAGTCTGGCGCTGCATGTGATCAATCCCTTCAGTCAAAACAAACTTAAAGTCCATATCATTAGTCAGGGAAAGGGACAGCTTAGTTAAGTGAATCGCAATATAGCGAAATGACAGATGATGCCAGAGGTTAAAGATTGTTGTTGAATCAATCCTCTCCTGTGTATCGGCTTGATGGTTGACATACTGGGGCGGAAAGTCAATCCAGCCTTTTACCTTCACATAGCGGATAAACTTATCCAATCTGCGGAAAGCCTTTTCACTTAATTCCTTAAACAGATTAAAGACATCATCGTTCACGTAAGCATCTCTAAAAGAATCGATCAGAATATCAACATCACGAGCTAGAAACATGTGCACTATCCGAGCTGTCTGGCAGTCCCTAATCATCTCCGGATTGCCGGACACGTTCACATCACTCAAGTTTGGAATTGGGCTCGGTACCGAGTATTTGTTCAGTTCATTTTCCAGGATTTTAATGTCCTTCGACCAATCCTGAACCAGGCGGTTGAGGATCAGCTTAAACTCCAAATCATGAATAAAATTCACCAGTGTATTGGTATGGTCAATAATCAAGTAGCGGTGCTTGACGATTCTCCACATCCGGTGCGCTTCTTCTGCCCCAACCTGATCCCGCGCTTTGGCAGCCTTGTTCCTGGTATGTGTAAAAATCACTTTGAAACTCCTTTCTCATCGGAATATTAGTCCGTACATTTAATATTTCCGGTCAGAAAGGTTTGTAATCATTACTAGCTCAATCAAAATTCGCCTGATCCAGCGCGTTAAAATTGACTGCTCTTAAGGCCTTATCCACTCGTGCTGGCAGGCTGTTCCGCACTGCTTCCACATCCATTTCGGTCAGACCTAATAATTCCAGCATTTTCTGATCGACCTTGTAATCAAACTCGTTTTCCAGCAGCGAATCATAATAGCTGGTGCTGATCATATCAGCAATATAAAGAAGAACTACTTCCGGCTGAAAATCCTCCGTCAGCCTCGGACTGTGGTGATAGCGAACTACCTGGGCGATGTCCTGGGGCAGATGCCAGCGTTCACACACCCAGTGACCAACCACATCATGGGTCAGCTTACCAAAAATTTTAGCCTCTGCCCTCAGGATCGGAATCCGCTCTTCCTTAGCTAGATTATGGATTCGATTCAGTGTAAAGGGCATGCAGTAATCCAGGGCGAGGATACCAATATCATGCACCATGCCATAAATCAGCAGTTTATACAGATCGCAGGACTCATATTCTTTACTGATCTGGCACAGCTCTTGTGC
>JAAYLQ010000170.1 GCA_012521805.1 Bacillota bacterium | reverse complement strand
GGTGCCGACTCATATTACAGCTCCAGAGGTTTTCGCGGTTTATTGAAGATCTAATAGTAAATGCCGACAGCTTTAGCCAGAAGCAGTCGGTGTTTTTTCTTTTTGGTTCGCAACCAACATTAACAAGAATAGTTAAGATCAGTTGGTTTAATCCCGGTGCAACTCAGTGTATGATATAAACAGGGGGTATGAAAAACATGAAAAGTACGAGAAATAACATCGCTGTCAATCTTCGCTATCTGCGCAGCTCATCCAGCATGACTCAGGAAGAAGTAGCCGAAAAGATCGGTGTCAGCCGACAGGCGGTAGCCAAATGGGAGAACGGCGAGTCACTGCCGGATATTATCAACTGTGAGGCTTTGGCAGATTTATATAATGTTTCTTTAAACGATTTGGTCCGCCACGATCCAGAACTGGAAGGAATGCCGATTCCGCCTAAGGACAAGCATATTTTTGGCATCGTCACAATTGGAGAGCGGGGGCAGATAGTGCTGCCAAAGAAAGCTAGGGATACTTTAAAGCTGCAGCCAGGAGATACTTTAGTGGTTCTAGGTGATACAAACCCAGCGACCGCTGGCATTGCACTGATTGACAGCAGAACATTCCTCAGTATGACTGGACATGCCTTTGATGCATTTCTTAATCCTAAAGGAGGCGGGGAAAAGTGAACATACTAGCTGTAAACGGACTTACAAAACACTACCCTAAGTTTAGGCTTCAGGATATAACCTTCACCCTGAAATGGGGCAGAATAATGGGATTGATCGGTAAAAACGGAGCAGGCAAGACAACTACTTTAAAATCGCTCTTGAATCTGGTTCGTCCTGACCGGGGTTATGTAGAGATGTTTGGGCAAGATTTTCACCGAAACGAAAAGCAGTGCAAACAGAAAATTGGTGTCGTTCTTGGTGGGGTTGACTTCTACATGCATAAGAAACTGTCCGATATTACTGCTGTTACCAAGCGGTTTTATCCAAATTGGGATGAGAGAGCATACCAGCGCTATCTTGATACCTTTGAGCTCGATCCCACGAAACGAGTTAAAGAACTATCTGCAGGGATGAGAGTTAAATACATGATCGCGTTAGCGCTGTCACACCATGCTGAACTGTTGATTTTCGATGAACCTACAAGCGGTTTGGATCCTGTTTCTAGGGATGATCTGCTCCATTTATTCAGACAGCTGGTAAAAACCGGCGAGAGGAGTATTCTTTTCTCGACTCATATCACATCTGATCTTGATAAATGTGCCGATGACATCGCCTATATTAAGGACGGTACACTGCTGAAAAGTGCTGAAAAATTTGAGTTTGTTCAGTCCTTTCAGCATTTACGTAGACCAGATGAGAAAGGTGAACTGACTTTGGAAGAAATAATGATTCGAACAGAAAGGAGCAGTTATGATGTTTAAACTGCTGTATAAAGAACTGCGGCTGGCGGCTCATCCTAATCTATTTATCTTTACACTGCTGGGGGCAGTGGTAATTGTACCTGCATATCCTTATGGAATGGTGTTTATTTTTGGCTGTCTTGGTCCGTTTATTACCTTTATGTATGGGCGCGAGACTAATGATATTTACTATACCGCACTGCTGCCCCTTAAGAAGAAGGATACGGTTAAAGCTAAATGTCTGATGATGGTTGCTGCACAAATCGGGCAGTTGCTTATATCTCTGCCGTTTGCTTTTTTAAGGGCTGGACTGCTTCCGGGGGGAAACCCTGCTGGAATTGAGGCAAATGTGGCATATTACGGCTTTGGTTTCATGGTTTATACTGTATTCAATGTAATTTTTCTAACTCAGTTCTTTAAAACCGCTCATAAGGTTGGAGCTTCGTTCTTGAAAGCAATTGTCCCTGCAGTAATTGGGGTAGTGATTATGGAAGTAATAGTGCATCTGCCGGGTTTTGAATGGCTTGACAGTATTGAGCTGGATCAGATGCTGAGACAGCTGCCAATTTTGGTTGTGGGAGTGGTGCTTTATATTAGCGGCATGCTCTTTACCTATCATACAGCCGCCAAGCGGTTTGAACAGGTTGACTTATAATTTACAAGCGGAGTACTCCTAGGTACTCCGTTTATTGTTACCAACCTACGAATTCGTGGATTACTACATCATCGGTGACGTCATGATAGTCCAGGAAACAAACTATGATTCAAACTTTATATGGAAAATATTAATCAAACACCGCAGTTGGAGATGATGGTTACCTATACTGAGTTCAGTTCGGTTTTAATCAGATATAGCTCGTGTGTTAGCAGCCAGGATGTTTCGAAAGATAATTTGGGGTAGTAAAAAGAATCTAAAATAAAATAAAACAAACTGCATCTAGAAGGAATTTTCAATCATTTGTAGAATCGAGTAGCCAATTGAGATGTGGACAGGATTTTGACAGTTGTGAAGGTAAATCATGGAAGATTGTGATCTTTTCAATCTTAGTGTGGAAGGCGCAATCATATTTCAGCAACTGTGGAGTACCAAGGATCTACTAACGAAGTATTACTAGGCTTAGAAATAGGCATCTTGGTGTTACTGGTGCAGTGCATTTGCTGAGTTGGAGACTATGTCCTGTTGATAAGACAGTTACTATTTATGAAGGCGATTCTATACCAGAATCTGTGTTTAAGATACCATCCTGGGATTAATAATTAGAGGAGTGAGCAAATTGAAACCGTGTTTTGTTAAGGTTGTTATCTCATGTGTGATTTTTGTAGTCTGTGGTGTTAGCTGTTTTGCTCAAACACTAAATCAAGTCGTAATAAGAGATTTCGAGCAAGGACTTCGAAATGCGCGAGTGTATACGGGTACAGTGGTTAATGGATACGACGAAAAAATCGATTATAAGCTCACTGTTTATGCTGATCCGGTGGTTATTGAAGAAGTGCTTGCTTCTATGGAAGAAGCTGATGTTACCACACCAGAAGGGGTTTATCTTTCTGATTTATCTTGTACTTCCATTGAATGGCTTGAGTTTAATAGAAACGAAGAGCTTAGTCCTGGTTTTAAGGAGTTTTATATCACGGTTTTTGCTGGCCGCAGCATCATTCTGAGCGAGCCAATACGGTTCTATGTTGTGGCAAGGTGGGATTTAAGTTATAACGGTGTGGACTATGTGATATATAAGGATTTCGAACAGCGTCCAGGTAATGAGCGAATAGAGCATTACATGGCGGCAATTACAGTCATTAGAAATGATGGTGATCGCTGGAGCGTAACGCGGTTGCCTGGAAGTTTCTTTCCTGTGGGGAGCCTATTAACTAATGTACGAATAGTAGTCCTGGAAGATATGCTCACTGGCAGGTTTTACAGTCCCACTTATGAGCTCCAGGAGCTGTACTCCAAGTCCTTTTCCGACGGTATATTCTACGCTGAGATTTTTGACCAAGGGTGGAGAGAATTATACGATCAGAAGTTCGACCTGTCAGAGATATTTGGTACATATATTTACGAAGAATACAAGCGTTACTCTGATCTTGAATACTATGAGGTGGTGAAGACTACTATCAAAAAGGTAGTGAGGAAAATGCCGAAATTATAGAAAAAGTTCAAGAATCTTTGTAAAGGAAATGTAACGAATGAAAGGCTCTAGATAGGGCTGTAGAACCAACAATAAGGGTGTATATCTGTTGTTCCGATTTGTTAATTCACAAATCTAGATAGCCTTTTTGTTACAGTATTTGAGGCAAGTTACCTGCAAAAAGTGGTCAATCATAGGCGTCAAAGTTACCCCAGCTACACTCAGCTTTACTGCGGTTAGATAATCTATCCATCATGGGAGAGAAGAGTTGATCTTTTATGGGCAATAAAACCAAACAGGAACTGTGGCCAGAATGCATCGAAGAATTCCGTGCCAATCAACCTATTTAGCCCCCAATACCTTAAAGACCTTGCCACTGCACCAGGTATAGGATATAATTGTTATGTTTGTAATAAAATAGTACTTAATTAAAGACAAGGAGCTTGTGGTAACATTGACGTGGTATACAGCAGCAATCGGATCTATATTGCTTTGGGGAATTGCAGACGCTTTTTATAAAAAAGGAACTGATCCGAACGATAGATACAGCCATCTGCGGATTGTAGTAATGGTCGGTTTAGCTATGGGGATTCAGGCATTTTTCGAGCTTTACAAAATGGGTTGGCAGTACGATTTTTTCAACATAGTTAAATATCTGCCTGTATCTATAATGTATATTTTATCAATGACGATCGGCTATGTTGGCCTGAGGTATCTTGAAGTTTCGATCAATTCACCGGTAAGCAATACATCCGGAGCTGTTGCGGGACTGCTGGCATTTCTCGTTTTGGGGAAAAGGATGAATGGATGGCAGCTGTTGGCTGTTTCGATGATTACAGTAGGACTTGTGGCGATTGGTGTTGTTCAGCGGAATCTTGCAGAAGAGGAACAGAAAAAACAGGGAGTTGCTATCGACCGCAAATATAAGCTTGGAGCACTGGCCTTAGCCTTTCCAATTCTCTATGCAGTTATAGATGCCTTGGGCACTTTTCTTGACGATGTATATCTTACCAAGCTGATGAGTCCTGAAGAGGCTCTGGTCTCTTATGAGCTGACGTTTTTATTATGTGCTGTTGCTGCTTTCATTTATCTCGCTGGTTTTAAGAAAAGTAAGTTCAAGCTCTATAACGAACGAGACCGTATTTTGGCTGCGATCTTTGAAACGGCGGGACAATATTTCTATGTATTTGCATTGGATACTAACTCTGTGATTGTGGCACCGATGATTGGATGTTACAGTATCGTGTCTGTGATCTTAGGCAGGATATTTTTGAAAGAGCAGCTAACAAAAGCGCAGTATTTCTTTATTGCATTAGTGATGCTTGGCATCTTTATTCTCGGTTTTTTTGAGTAAGGTTTTTTCCGAAGATGCATTGACTGATACATAGCATGCATATATAATAATATTAATAAAAGCTTCGGGGCGGGGTGAAATTCCCCACCGGCGGTGAAGCGGCCGAGGAGCCGACAAGCCCGCGAGCGAAAGCTGAGCTGGTTAGAATCCAGCGCCGACGGTACAGTCCGGATGGGAGAAGCGCAATACAGTTGTATTAACTGTGTCTTTTTCCTCTGCCCCTACTTTTAGGGGCTTTTTTAATGCCCCAAATATCTAAAAAGGAGCAGATAAGCATGAGAGAAAGAACCGCAAAAGAATTGATTCAGCTGGCTATTTTGACAGCCATATCAATTGTGTTGGTGTATCTGGTGAGGTTTCCAATTTTTCCGTCAGCACCTTTTTTAGAATACGACATGGCTGATGTCCCAATCCTGATCGGTACATTTCTGTTTGGTCCTGTAAGCGGATTATTGTTAACAGTTGCTGTTTCCATCCTGCAGGGCTTAACAGTATCAGCACAGAGCGGCTGGATTGGAATTATCATGCATATTGTTGCTACAGGCACATTTGTCATCGTAGCAGGTGTAATTTACCGCCTTGAACATACTCGGAAAGGTGCTGTGTTGGCATTAATCTGCGGCAGTATCGCCATGACTCTGATGATGATTCCTCTCAACCTAATCTTTACCGTTTACTTCATGGGAGTGGAGCGGGCTGTGGTTGTCGCAATGCTTCCAAAGGTTATTGTGCCATTCAATCTGATTAAAGCCAGTGGAAACAGTATCATCACCTTCTTGGTTTATAAACAGGTAGGGAGGGCATTAAGACTAGAGACCGATAACAGCCGCAAAATGTAATTTGTGACTACGTGAGGAGCATTTAAGTGCTCCTCTTTTGTTTTCCGATCGAAGATAGTAATGTGTGAACCAATATGGTATCATAGATATAACAGGCATTGTTGTACTAAGTAAAAAACGTGAAAGAAGAGTGGGCTTATGGCCGTACGAAGCAGTGAGATGGATCTGAACAAGGGGTCGCTTTTTGGAAAAGTCCTGATTTTTGCCCTGCCGATCATGGCAATGAATATTCTGCAGCTGTTGTTTAACGCAGCAGATATGGTTGTTGTAGGAAGGTATTCCGGTAGTGAGGCATTAGCGGCGGTTGGCGCAACGGGATCACTGATTAACTTGATTGTTAACTTATTTATGGGTTTATCTGTTGGGACGAGTGTAGTAGTAGCACAAGACTATGGCGCAGGCAAACCCCAAACGGTCAGCCGATCAGTTCATACCTCAATAGCGATCAGCATTATTGCTGGATTTGTAGTGATGGTGTTGGGACTTCTGCTCTGCAGCCCAATGCTGCTCATGATGGGCACTCCAGCTGACATTATCCATCTTTCGGAATTGTATATGAGAATTTATTTTTTAGGAATACCAGCCAGTATGGTTTATAATTTTGGTGCTGCAGTTCTGCGTGCTATCGGTGACAGCCGCCGTCCAGCGAATTACCTAATTATCAGCGGAATTGTAAACGTGGTATTCAATCTCTTTTTCGTGGTTGCCTTAAATATGAGTGTGGCCGGTGTGGCATGGGCGACAGTTATCTCTCAGTACCTTTCGGTTTTTCTGATTCTCCGCTGTTTATACAGGACTGATAAAGCAATCCGTTTATTTCCCCATCAAATTCGACTAGATAAACAGAAGCTTAAGGATATTGTTAGAATCGGTTTGCCAGCTGGTCTCCAGAGCCTGCTCTTTTCTATCTCAAATGTGTTGGTTCAATCAGCGGTTAACTCTTTTGGCTCAACTATGGTAGCAGCCAGTTCAGCAGCTGGTAACGTTGAAGGTTTTGTCGGCACAACTATGAACGCTTATTATAACGCTGCGATTACATTTACTGGGCAGAATATGGGGGCTAAAAGGTATGAGCGGATAGACTCCATTGCCAAGATTTGTACTATGTTAGTTTTTGCAACCTGGATTGTTTTAGGTGGTGTGACTCTGATTTTCGGAGAAACATTCCTGGCTCTTTACACAAATAACCCTGAAGTAATTGAGTTAGGCATAATGCGCCTAAAAATAATGATGGCAGCTTATTTTACCTGTGGGATTATGAATGTCTATCCAGGACTTACCCGCGGTATGGGTTATTCGATTTTACCGATGCTCTGTACTTTAGTTGGGGCATGTTTAATGCGGATTGTGTGGCTTGTTACTGTCTTTAGGTGGTATCCTACGGCTAATATACTCTTTATCTGCTATCCGGTTACTTGGGCCTTGGCTGGAATTGGCCAGGTGATTAGTTTCTTTTACGCTCGCAGACAAGTGTACAAAAAAGCTGCTTTGGAATTCAGCCTCGCTGATGAGATAGGTGCATCTGTGTAATTTGGTACTAATACTAAGGCTGTGTCCTAGGCTGTGTCCTTTTAGAAGGACACAGCCTTTCTATGTGTGCCTGGCATGCTTACTGCGCCGATGGGCTGAAAGAAGCCCTGTCGCCTAACCAGCGGGAAGACAACCAGCAGGCAAGGGCGACACTGGTAACAGTGTTGTCTGGAGGAAGCCGAGG
>JAAYLQ010000169.1 GCA_012521805.1 Bacillota bacterium | reverse complement strand
GGTAGATGATTAAAAATTTCATAAGCAGCTTTTTTGGTGTTAACAATCATCAACACCGAATCTGACAAATTGAGCTGTTCAGATGCTAAAACAGCTGCTTGACTAAACGACAGGGGGTCTTGTGTAGTTAAGTCGATGATGTCTGCCCGGCTTAGGGCATCTTTTACGCTGGTAGTATCGATAGAAACAACCTTATGCGGGTCATATGGTAAGGCTCTAGTTCGGGGAGTTACTTGATGTAATAGAGGTTGAGTTGCTGTGCATAACATTACTGTCGACTTGCAGTTATAAATTAAAAATCTAATTGCAACATTGAAAAGATGTACACATTGTATTGGCATGCTTTGTATTTCATCGAAGATGATAACGGAGTTTATGAGCTGGTGCATGCGTCTGCTGCTGCGCGTACCCCCACCAAACAAAGCTTCCAAAAATTGAACCATTGTTGTCAAAACAATCGGAGCGTCCCAGTTTTCAGATAAGATCTTGTTCAGCTGCGTTTCTTTTTCGGGTGTTAAACTAGAGTGATGCTCTAAAACAACTCTTCCTTTTTCCTCTTCGTTTACTTCCATTATTGTTCTAATCTCATTGGCATTCTGATCGATAATAGAGGTATAAGGGATAACATAGATAATTCTATCCATTCTGTGCTCATGAGCATGATGTAACCCAAACCTCAAACTGGCCAGTGTTTTGCCGCCACCTGTGGGAACAGTTAGTCGGTATAATCCTTTATCACCTACTGCAATATTGCGGCATTTCTCAGAGATTTCACGCCTCATAAGGTCCATAGAGGAGCGCACCTTAAATTCTGATAACCTAGCCTCTAAACGTCCGATCAGTATTGACCAGTCAGGATACTGGCTTCGCTGCCGCAGCTGCTTTGTATCTTTATTTTCAAAATCAGCTGTGTCAATCCGATCAGCATCGATCAAGCAACTAAATAGAAGGCGTGTCAGGAGTCCAAGCTTATAGCAGATTTCTTCCCTGCTATCTAACGGATCATGCCCGTTCTGGAAAAACTCCCTTAATTTGCTGTCTAAATTTAAGGCAGCCAACTTACTTATTTCATCACGAATAGATGGTTCTAGATTCGCTGCAGCTTGTTCAACCCTTGTTTCTGATTTATCTTTTTGCAGCCTCTTGCTGAACAAATCAACTCCATCAGGATTTAAACAATCAATTAATCCCGAATGATGAGAGGCTATAATTAATGCCATTATCTGTGCAGAGAGTGGGCCAATCCCATCTTTTAAAAATGACAATATATATTGCGCACCAGCAGTTGAATGATCTAGCTTTCCTTCACTGACTTCATTAGTTCCATCAATTAACCCAACTGCAGTCCTAATGTACGTATCAAACTCTCGAGTTCCCTTGCCCAAATCATGCAGCAGTCCCAAAATCTGTCCAATTTCCCTCAATCCAACTTTGTCTGCAAATTCCGAAGCCAAGCAGGCCACATTGCGCAGATGTTCCCATAATCCCTGTTCCGCTCCATCTGATTCTCGAAAGTGTGCTAGGAACTTAACATCTGGATTCCGCGTATCCATCAGTACTCCCCGCTTTCAACTTCCTAAATTCCAATGATTATAGTACTGTTGATTCTAATATTCTATGATTT
>JAAYLQ010000168.1 GCA_012521805.1 Bacillota bacterium | reverse complement strand
GATATTGGGATTTACTTCCCGTGCTTTTCTAAATGCAATTTTAATAAACTCATCACCTAAAACTCTGACCCACGGAGAATCAGGACGATGGATGTGCGCTGCGTTATCGCTGACAGCTTCATTCACTACGTCCCAGCAATAAACATCATCGCCAAAATGAGTCATAACCGCTTCAATGTGTGCTTCCAAACGCGATTTAACTAACTCACGGTCTTCATCGGTAATTACATCTTTCTCGTAAATCAATTGACCATTCTTATCCCGGAAAAACCAATCTGGAGTCTGGGCATGCCAAACCAAAGTGTGACCACGGACTACCATGCCGTGTTCTTTGGCAAACGCCACCATATTATCTGGCTCCCTGAAATTGAAAACACCTTCCCGGGGCTGCAGATAATCAGGTTTCATAGCATTTTCAGCAGTTAAGCTGCTCAGCTGCGATAGAACAATATCCCTGTGGGAAACCAGAGTTTTTGGTGCCCAGCTTGCAATTGATACTGCACCACCAATATGAAAGTAATCCTTATAAATTTCCCGAAGGGATGGCAGCACATAATCATCTGCCAGTGCTGTAGCGGAACCTACAACAGCAAAAACCATTAAAAATGCGATTAGCTTAAATAGAGTTTTCTTTTGCACCTGTACATCTCCTTCCATTTTTCAATAGTTACTTGAGCAACCTTGCTCCAGCCCAGTTTGCGTGATCGTAAGCATCGCCATCATAACCATCTGTCACGACCAGCTTGAGGGTATTTATCCCTGCAACATCAACAACTACTGTTTCTGGATCAGATGCGCCCGTTACAATACCGCTTTCCCACAGCTTAGCACCATCTCCCCAAACCTGGAAGATCACGCTGCCGCGGTTTCCTACCTCATCATCGACACCGATATCAGAAATAAATGTTGAAAACTGCCCGCCAATGTCGTAAACAACCTCGCTGTAGGCATGAACTCCCAAGCCTTTTTGATACTGGGAGCCGTTAATTGTAATAATGCGACCATCTCCAGCTGCCATTTCACCGTTGGACATATCAATTTCCATTGGTCCCCAGCCGTTAACTGAAGTGAGAGCCTGCAGATCACTCACGTAAATACTGCCCTCTGGCGGCAGCACCAGTACTCTAAAACCTTTTTGCCACTCCCGTTCCCCCAGCTCATCCTGGTATGTTACAGTTACTACAATATCGCTGAAGCCATCTGCGGCTAACGAAGGCGAAATATTCCATTTAGCAGCTATAGAATCACCAACAGCAAGCTGATTGAAGCCGGAATCCGTTAGGCCTTCAGCCAACCATCCATCGGGTACTTGTAAACTAATCATCACATTTACCACGTCTTTAGCCCCACTATTTACCAGGTTAACAGCAAACTCGAAATGAGCCTCTGCAGAAACTGACTGGTCAGCGCTGAGATTTATTTCGACATATCCCGGCAGCTGTTCAACCGGAACTTGGCTCACCCGATACATCACAGTTCCATGCACTGGTACATCGGCCTCAATTTCGCCTAAGGAACCAAAATCGCTGTGCTGCCAAAGATCTCTAACTAAGTATCCGGATTCTGGTTTAGCAGAAAACCCGATTTCTTCAGCAGTCACCCGAATTTTGGCCGCACTTTCGCCTCTATTCAGGAGTGCAACAGCATAATCGCCATTAGCAAGTGGTTTGACATAAACTTCTTGATCCCCATCATCTCGAACTTTAATACACTGTATCCCAAGGGGATCTTGATTTACTGCAATAACCTCTTTGTTAGTCAGAATCTCCCTTGTTACTTCATCCATTGTCCGCAGATCGTTACCAGCAATCAAGGGAGCTGCCATCATTGCCCACATACTGAACTGGGTGCGGTACTCTTCTGTCGTACAGCCGCCATTTCCGATCACAAACATATCGGGATCGTTCCACGCTCCTGGTTTGGCATACTGCCGATACCGCATATTGATGTCAATTGCATTTATAATTCCGACAAACCAATCGTTTCCATTGTCCCACTTATCAACTATATCACCTGTAGTCCGCCACAGGTTGCCTACCTCAGGCATCCATGGCTGAAACCCCCACGCACAAATACTGAATACAATTGGCCTTCCACTGTTGGCCAAAGCTTCCTGCATTGTTTTATAGTCACAGCTGATACAGCTTCCTGCTGCAACGTTACAGTTATCGTATTTTAAGTAATCAATACCCCATTCCGCAAATTTTTTAGCATCCTGCTCTTCATATCCATAACTGCCACTCTCTGGAATGTTCATACAGGTCATTGAGCCTCGATCCCCATAGATGCCAATCTTCAGACCAAGGGAATGGATGTAGTCTGCTAACGCTTTAATCCCACTGGGAAAACGGACAGGATCTGCCATCAGATTACCGTCTGCATCGCGAGCTGGATTGGCCATCCAGTTATCGTCAAGGATGACATATTCATAGCCAGCATCCTTCATACCAGAACTGACCATTGCCTCGGCAATTTCTCTAATCTTCACCTCATCAATGTCTCCATGGAAAGCATTCCAACTATTCCAACCCATCGGCGGCGTTAACGCTAGACCATTGTCAAGAGCTTTCAACTGAAATGCCGAAGCAAAAACCAGCACCAAACTTAAAGAAAATATCAGCAACAATTTCCACAGTCTGCTTCCTGCTGCCACAAGAAGCACCTCCAAATCCATTAACTCAGCCTAGAACTAGTGGGGGTGTTCCTTTTAGAACACCCCTTGTGCATCCTAACCTAACTGCCACTTCCCCATCTTAATGATGGTATTACACGCAAGCCACCCTCTGCCGCACTGCTGTTCGTTGTTGATAAAGTATTATAAGTGGATTGGCTTGTTACCAGTAATTTTAAAATCATCCATTAAATAGGAAGCAAACTCGTCATCAACTTCGAGGTAAATTGCTGTGCCGGTATAACCTTCCTTAGTAAATTCAAAGTTTTCCACAACCAATTCTACCCATTCGGTGGTGCTGATCTCGACTGGGTCACAGAGACGAGTGTAATGAGCATCGCCAGCGGTATCTATCTGTACGCAGGTAATCCATACTTGAGATCCTGGGGCAGCGTCCAATGCTTTAACCCAGATGCTGAAGTTGTATACTCCGCCATCTTCGAGCACATTAAACAGTTCAAAGATTGTGCCTTCCCAAGTTTGTGTTCTGCCAACAACAGCCAAGCTTAGCGATTCACTTCTTGCATCCTCGTTAGTTACATAGAACACTGCTCCGCCCATCGGTCCCCAACCCGATTCACCGTAGCTAAAATCAATAACAGCTTCATATTCAGCGGCAAATGCACTCATGCTCAGGCACAGTACCAAAGCCAGCATCAACATAAAACTCTTTCTCATATCCAAACCTCCTAAATTCTTAATTTGCAATCTAAACATTTGACAGAAGTGGTGGCTTGCTTCTTACTTGTAAATCCGCGTGTAATCTACTGTGCAAATTCAAATTCCATCCAATCAATGCTGGTCGCATCAGCATTTTCCCCTGCAAATTCGATTACTAATTCTTGCTTTCCTGCTTGCAGGTTGACAACCACTCCATCTAGATACCAGCCATGATCTTTGTTTAAGTGAGCGGTATGAACGGTATAGACTCCCACAGTATCCCCGGACTGGTCTTTCACAACAATATCAACATCAGCTTGTTCGTCAGCGTCAAATCTGAATTTAATCAGATAACTGCCAGCCTCAGCCACATCGACTAAATAGCTGATCCAATTACCTGATTTAATATTGCCAAGGTGCCGTTCAGACGGATTATCAGAATTGGAAGCCACTCTGATTCCTGGCGCCATCAACTCAAATCTTTCTGCTTCAATCCTACCGGGAACAGCTTGATAGCCATAAGATCTGATGCTCAGCTCGGCCAACTCAGGCATCCAATCAAAGTATGCCTGCGCGCCTTCCCGTTCACTCAGCTCACAGTCTAGCGGTCTGCTGTGATTTAAATCGTCCAGCAGATCGCTGATAAAACCAACAAGGAACGATACATTACCTTGATTATCAATCGCTTTTCTAATACTGTTGCCGAATTTCTCAGTTGTCCCATTAACCAGATTGCGGGGATCATCAGGCATTGGAGTCCAGAACATTTCAGTAATAATCATCGGCCACCGATCTGCCGCAGGCTTATACTGTCTATCCCATAGGCTTTGGATTGCTGCGGGTTTATCGAATACACCGCCGTAAGCTGGATAATAATGGACTGCAACTCCTATGTTCTCACCACTAAATGGATAGAACGGCCACTGCTGGGGAGAACCCTGCCATTCTAAAGTGGGAACCCAGATAATATTGTTAGCGCCAGTGCTGCGGATCACATCGATAATAGGCTGCAGCCACTTGGTAAAGGCCTCGAAGTAAACCTTATTCTGCATTCCCCAGCGGTTATTGCCTGGCTCGGTCTCGATCATCACTGGTTCGTTCATCAGCTCAAACATGACGTTATCGGCATTTTTAATGCCTGGAGCACTGGCAACTTTTTCCCAAAAAATCATCAGTCGCTCCTGAGTGCCTATGCTCGCATTCTTCGATAAATCTCCATCAACATTCACAATCATTGGTCCTGTTGCGCTCAGCACTAAATATAAGCCTCTGCTCCTCAGAATGTTGACATAGGGAACAAGGAAGTTATTAATCCAGGCATCAAACTGCTCCGGATCTTCCAGACCGCCAGCACTAGACCAACCACCAACTCCATCAGTGTTTAAGCGCACAAAACTGCAGTGCCATCCATGTTCCCGTCCATACCTGGGACTAGGGTCAGTCATCAAGATAGCGACTTCTTCTAAAAATCCGAGGAAATCAGATACGCCTGAGCGTGTTAAAGGCGATCTCAGCCGGTTCCAATCCCAAGGATCAAGGTACCACTTACCATGTCCATTAAAGTAACTGGCTGTAGGCTGCATCCAACCATGGAGCAAAACTGAATTTCCAGCAGGATCCTTTAATTGATTTCCTTCAACATGCAGCGGCGGAGTCGGCCTAATTCCGATCCGATCACTTGCTGCAGCGCTTAAGCAGGCGCCAATACTTATAATAACCACTAAACCTACGACAAGTAGAACCTTTCTCGACATCATGACCATCCATAATCTTTTCTCGACAGCAACATAATCAAAACCCAGCGCGGTCCATAATTAAAAGTCAACACCAGTATTCATAATTAATTATGGAATTGCCATGCATCAAAGGCAAAACCATCGCCGGCGAATATGAAGAATAAATCATTTACACCAGTAATTGGACGTTCTAATTCAACGGTAACCTCCACAAATTTTTCCAGACTGCCTGTGTTTGGTACCACTAAATATCCATAGGCTTCGTTTTCAGGACTACCAGTGGTAATCTTAATCGCATTGATATCCTCAGTAGAAGCTACTTTGGCAGTAAACTGCGTAGCACCGGAACTGCCAAAATCTACTCCACTTAATCCAATAAAACTACCTGTAGCCATATCAGTAACTACAGTATTGGCTTCACCAAAAACTGCACTTCTTTCGCTGGTTGGTGTTACTGTGATGTTGCCAGCCCATGCCATGGTTTCAGCCTCAGTAATCTGATAAGGATCCAAAAACTTAATTTGGTCAACCCCTTTGCGCGTACCAGTGGTGGACAGAATAACTCCATCTTCGGTAATGGTCAGTTTATCCACATGGGTACTGCGGTAACCACCATCGATGCCCATTGCTTGTTCTAAGGTGCGGGCATGATAGAAAATATACCATTGATCGTTAAATTGCGCTATGCTGTGGTGGTTATTTCCACCTACTCCGAAAAACGCCCCTGGGTTCTTCAAGATTGAACCTTGATACTCCCATGGACCCATGGGATCGGTACTAGTCATGTACACGATTTCCCCTTGGTCAGTCATAATATCCCCGGTTGCGCGAGCACGGTTTTCAAAGTTGGTGCAATAGGTGTAATAGTAAGTGTCGTCAATTCTCATCACAAAAGCTGCTTCAAAAAACCACGGTGCTTCCACCGCTTGAGGAGTTCCAGCTAAGCTGATCATGTCGTCGCCGAGGGCCACCACTCTTGCAGTACCCGGATTTTCTCCCTGGCCTTGGGGAACTCCACCGCCAAAGTAGAGGTAACCATTACCTTCATCATCGAGAACAACAGCAGGATCAAACAGCCACATCACATTGGCATTCGGCACACTGCGGGATACTAGTGGTCTGCGGATCGGATCGACAAAGGGACCCACTGGACTGTCGCTTGTCAAGACCCCTATGCCATTTCCACTGTTGGCAAAATACAAGAAAAACTGATCCTTACCATCAATTTCCTTATAAATTGCTGCTGGTGCCCAGGAGTTACCAGCCCATACCGCTATACCTCTAGCAGGAGGACCAACGTCGATCCAGCCGTGATCTGTCCAGTTAACCAAGTCAGCTGATGAAACAACATTAATGGAGCGGATCAAACCATAGTTATTGTCAAGCACGTTGCCCTGGCTGTCACGAATAATGGCATCATTAGTAGAATAGACATACACACGGTCTTCGTACGCAAGAGCGTACGGATCGGCGCCGAATCTGTGAGGCAGGATTGGATTGTGCTGACCAATTGGTTTATAAGCTTCTGCAATTTCAATGTCCTCAAATAGATGAGCTGGGTCAGTTACAATTACCGGTTTTTCCTCCCCAAAGACCCGCTTCACCCATGAACATCCAGTCATGGTAAAGACTAAGACTAGCACAACTAAAACTTTTAATCCACCCAAGCGTTTCATAAGACACCTCCTGCGAATTTTAGCCAGCACTGACTGTGGCAGTGCTGGCCTATTACCCTGTGCTATTCGGCGGGCTCAAACTGCCACCAATTGATATTTAACAAATAACCACTGCCGCCAGTAAACTTAAGGTAGACGTCATGCACACCACTAATATTATCAATGCGGGCAGTTCTGGTCACCCAATTCTGCCATCCTCCGGTGTTTCCTACCGCCAACGTTCCCACTAATTGGCCGTTGGGGCTGCCGAGGCGAACCTCAATTGTGCCGCCACTTGTAGACGAGGCTACCCGTGCGCTAAATGCTGCTGCACCATCAGCAAAGTCCACACCTCTGAACATAATCCAGTCTCCGTCTTCAATATAACCTACATTCAGTCCACCCTCAGAACAGTCTTCTGTCTGTACACCTGACTGTGAGGAAAATAGTTCTGCCTCGTTGCGGGCATACGGATTCCGATTGGCAACTGTCACTGGAATTGTAACCTCTGCTGGCTCTCCCATTTTGCCTTGAAAACTTACCGTCACATCAGTGTGACCGGCAGACCTGGCTAGAATGGTTCCCCTGCTGACTGAAGCAACTTGAGGATTCGAATTGTGGTACACCGCTTTATCAGTTACATCTTCAAGCCGCCCGTCAAGATATTCAGCAGTCACCGTAAAGAACGCATTGGTTCCTACATAGAGCTCAAAATCCTGCTGGTCAAGAATCAGCTGCTTGACAGTCAACTCACTTTCTAAATCCCGTACAACAACATGCAGCTGATCAGTCTGACCTTCATAACTTATGGTGAGTACTGCTTCGCCGTAACCAATACCTGTAACGATCCCTCCACTAACATCGACAACATTTTCTTGGTCGATAGTCACTTCTGCCTCAGCTGTTACATCTCTACTGGTTCCATCTGCATAAACAGCAGTTACAGTAATGTTTGCTGTATTTCTACCATCAGCTTGATCAATTTTATATTGATCGATAACAGCACTGATTGCTAAAACTTCTGAACTACTGCTCATCGGTTCAAACTGCCAGTAATCAAACTTAAACAGTTCATCTTCTGTACCTTTGAAAACCAAGAACAGATCATGGACACCTGCAGCGCCGGTAACGGCAGTGGTTTTTGTTGTCCAGACATCCCAGCCGCCAGTATAAGGTACCGGCAGAGTTCCAATCACTTCCCCATAAAGATTGTCTAACCGCAGCTCTATTACTCCTCCATTTGAGCCGCTGGCAACGCTAGCTGAGAAGGAAGCAGCTCCTTGCTCGCCAAAGTCAACATTTTTCACCTTAATGTAGTCACCATGATTGATACTGCAGACGTTCATTCCGCCAAGTGAGCAGGGTTCAGTCTGCACACCAGAAGACCAGGCAATTGTTTCTGCTTCTGTCCTTTGATAAGGATTTAAATTTTCAATTGCCTCAGGCCCTTCTTTGGACATTCTAATAGTTGGAAATGTTCCGTCCTCGTTAAATTCGAACTCTTCGACACATACAGAGCGGGTGAAGCCTCCGCCGCCAGGTAGAGCACCATTATGATAAAAGAAATAGGTTCTGCCCTTATAGTCTACAACTCCTGGGTGATTAGTAAAGCTGCGTCCTTCAGTAGGCATAATGATTCCCTGGAATGTCCAAGGCCCGGTAGGACTATCACTGGTAGAATAGGCAATATTTTCTGGTATGCCGCTGGCAGCATAAATTAAGTAATAGATTCCGTTCCGTTTATACAGCCACGGACCTTCTTCGTATAATGTTGCTCTGTCAGGATCCCCATAGCGTTTTCCGAAACTTTCTTCTGTTAATGGTACTCTGACAACACCAACAGTTTTATCATAAGAAATCATATCTTCGTTCAATTTCACATACCACAAGTTGGGATTTCCCCAATAAAGATACGCTTGACCATCATCATCAATAAATACAGTTGGGTCGATATCTCCCCAGGCGTGGGCAACAAGGGGGCGACCAATAGGATCAACAAACGGACCAAAAGGAGAATCTGCAACCGCGACTCCTATTGCCGGACGATTGAGAGTTCTGTGGGTCGCAGTAACATAAAAATAGAACTTACCATTTCTCTCTATGCACTGAGCAGCCCAGGCATCACCAGGTTTCGCCCAGCTGAACTCTGTCGGTGCAAAAACAGCACCGTGATCTGTCCAGTTCACCATATCTGTTGTGGAAAATAATCTCCAATCATACATCGTAAAATATGTGGAACCGGGTTCGTCATGTCCAGTATAAACATATAGAACACCATTATGGACAAGGGGAGCTGGATCCGAAGTATAGATTGTCTGAACAATGGGGTTATCAGCAAAACATACAGGTAGGTAAGCGAACATCAGAACAAATGTAATCAGCCAAACCCATTTCATTTTCACAGCACATTCTCCTAACTAATATTTTATTAGCAAATAATGGCTCAATTTATTAATTCAATCTCTAAGCCAAAACTCCTACTTAATTCCTTAATAATAATTAACAAATAGTCATGGAATGATATTATTTTGCAAATATTAGCCGCAAGTAATAATACATCAAAAGGGGGTGAAGACTGCATCCACCGCCTTATTTCTACACGAAAAACAAATCCTAATCTTCAAGGAGTATTATAGTAACATCGTCTACATAGAAATCCATTAAGTCTCGATTCGGATCTTGTTCGGCGGTCCAGGAGGTTTCGATAAAGACCCGCATATCTTCGAATGTAAGTGGAAATACACCAGTGTCTCCACGATCAATTTCTACTGGAGGTGTGTAAGTGCCCTCAATCAGCCCCCACTCACCCTTGGTGATATCAGCGCCTGGGCCGTTGTGAGCTGTCACCCAGCTGTCCCCATCCTGGAAAGTGATGAAGAAGAAGCGGGTATCTGGAGCTGAATCGCCAACATACTTCACCCTGGCCGAGACTTGGTATGTTTTACCAGGTTGAATGGAATCATAAAGGCGCTGCTGAGGTCCGCAGCCAGTATCGTTGCGATTAGTTGCTAAAACACTGTATGAACCTGAATATGCATCTTCGCTCAAGCTGATGTCGCAGCCTTTGCCTTCCCAACCATCAAGTCCAAGTTCGAATCCACCGTTTTTCAAGATGTTTTTCAAATCAACATCATACTTAGCGCTTAATTCCTTCACATCAGTTTTATCCGCATTATTAACAGCGATAGCCTTTAGCAGTGTTGTTTCCTCAATGATAATCGGCTCGGAATAAACAGCACTTTTTTCAGTTGGTTCACTTCCATCAACCGTATAGTAAATAGTATAATCTCCGGCAATTGTGAGAGCTGCCAACACAACATCCTCATAGTATCCTGCAGCTGGTTTTACAGTCAATCCTGGTTTAGCAGTTATGGTAACAGGTTCCAACTCTTCAGTCTGGAGAACTACAGTGTCGAATTCGTACCCATCCTTAACTGCAGTAATTGCTACTTCTTTACCGGAAACCGGAGCTGACCAATTTCCATCCTCATCAGTTTCCACAGTTACCCGTCTACTTCCATCAATAACCACAGTAACCCCTGCCATCGGATTACCATCAGCATCCACTACAACACCAGATACTTCATTTACACATCCAGTTAACAATGCAGCAAATAAAATCAAGAGAAAAATATTAGGTAATACTTTAAACTTTCTTGGCATAATTTTTCCTCCCTGATTTCTGATTGTTGTCAATTTAAAAAGCTAGCGGTTCGTTATGTCTGCTGTATAGGCACCACCACCTTTGATATCTCTGAAAAGAACCTGACGCCATTATATTCTGAAAACAACCGGACTAATTGTGATAGGAAGGGGCATCTCACTGAGGAAACACCCCTATTTTCATTCCATCATTTAATCCCATAAAAATCTGGATCGAATCCTAAGTACGTATCAGCTAAATCTTTAACTGGTATAATCTCAATCATTTGCACATGATTGGGTTCAATAGCCAGCTCAACCGCATACTGACCGTCATTTTCTGTCAGCCTAGCGTCTGACTGCAGCGGCAGCGAGGATGCCTGCAGAATCTCCAGCTGTTCATTATCTAAACTACGGGGCATGCCAAGGTTAATCCAAGTCTGGATGGGGTTGGCATATGCTCCACCCACCAACTTCTTAACCATAATCGCTTCCTGACCAACGGAAGGCAGCAGCAAGCGGTAATCCTGATTAACCGGCTCTGTATCGCTCCATCTGCTGTGCCAGTTCCAACCTATAATCACATAGCGATCATTCTTTTTAGTTACAATTAGGTTAGCATCGCGATAAAGCAGCTCATCTCCAGCTTTCGAGAAAAACTCAAAAGTATAAAACGTAGGCTTTTTAATTGAATTAAGTGCAACAAGTCCAAATCCACCATGGAACAGGGACTTGGGCACATCAGCCTCCTCGAACACGTCACTGAATGTCCAGTATGAGTACGAGTCAGCATACTCTCCCGCTTCACTGAGGATACGGGCTATATACGCTGCCTGATAAGTTGTATCATGAACCGGACATAGGGGATTATAGGAACTGTTGAACTCGGTAATATGGAGCGGCATATCCTTTGTTAAAGGATAATCGGCCATGATCGCTCTCGTTTCTTTAAGTTCGTCAATCATATACGTTGGTTCATTCAATTTATGATAAATATAGTGTCCCTGCCTAGTTGGCTGCTCTGCAGTGTAACAGTGGCGGCTGATAAAGTCCAATGGTGAGTTATTCTCTATGCAGTGCTCAATAAATCCTCGCAGCCACTTCTCCGTCTCCACTCCGCAGATAGCAGGTCCACCCACTTGGATATCAGGATCAACCTCTTTAACTGCCCGAGCTGAATAATCGTATAGCTTAAAATACTCTTCCATTGTGCCAGCCCAGAATGGAATATTCGGTTCGTTCCATACTTCAACAGGCCAGGTAACAACTTCGTCTCTACCATATCTTTCTATTAAATGCTCCAGTGTTGCTTTGACCAAATCTGCCCATTTTTCATAAGATGACGGAGGTGTAACATTGCCTTTCCAGTAAAATACTGTCTGCTCTCCAGTCTTTAGCCTTTCTGGCATAAAACCAAGCTCAAGAAATGGCCTGATACCGTTTTCTAAATAAGTGTCTATAATCCGATCTAAGTATGTGAAATTGTAAAACGGACGAAGCTCACCATCAACTTTATCTTCCCGGTAGATTCCCACATCATCACAGAACAGACCATGTCCCCGGATATATCTAAATTTTATGGTCTTCTGCACTAACTGCAGATGATCCACATACTCTTTTTGGAGCGCCAGGCCCAATCTTCCTGTACCCACACAGTAGGTTGCATTATTGATAAAAGGCTTACCTGAGCTGGGGATCTTAATTTCTTTCACCATAAGTAATCACTCTCCATTCCTGCTTTGCGCCTCTTCAAACTGCCAAAAATCAAATTTGAACAGGTCGTTTTTGGCTTCACCTTTGAAGACGAAGAACAGGTCGTGAACTCCCTGGGTATTCTCAATACTGGTACTGCACAACTTCCAATTATCATAACCGCCAGTATTCGGTACGTTGAGCACCCCGATTAATTTTCCATCTGGACTACCTAGGCGAAGTTCGATCATTCCGCCGTTTTTAACGCTCGACACACAAGCAGTAAACGATTCCGCGCCAACAGAGCCAAAATCAACGCTGCGAACCTTAATATAATCTTCATCATCGATATTACAAACGTTCATTCCGCCTTTGCTGCATGGTTCTGTTCTAACTCCATAAGACCAGGCGATAGTTTCGGCTTCATTCCTAATGTATGGATTTAAGTTGGCAACCGGAGAAACACCTTCGGTTGTCATATTTAGAGTTGGGAATGTTCCATCTGGATTGTACTCAAATTCCTCGACACAGACAGAGCGGGTAAATCCACCGCCGCCCGGCAGCGCTCCATTATGATAGAAGAAATAAGATCTGCCTTTAAAATCACAGACTCCTGGATGGTTTGTAAAACTGGTTCCCTGGGTAGGCATAATGATGCCCCTAAAGGTCCAAGGCCCGGTAGGCGAAGTGCTGGTAGAATAGGCTATATTTTCAGGTATCCCACTCGCGGCATACACCATATAATATAAACCATTGCGTTTATAGAACCATGGAGCTTCCTCATATAAAGTAGGCCGTTTAGGATCATCCCCTTCTCTTTTACCAAAACCCTCTGGCGTTAACTCAACCTGAACAATCCCTACTTCCTGATCGTATGAGATCATGTCTTCATTCAACTTTACATACCACAGATAAGGATTACCCCAATATAAATATGCCTGACCATCATCATCAATAAATACTGTCGGATCAATGTCTCCTGTGCCGGTTTCCACCAAGGGGTGTCCGAGGGGATCTTTAAATGGACCAAGTGGGCTGTCGGAAACAGCAACCCCTACTGCCATGCCACCATTCTTCTTATTAATTGGAACATAAAAATAAAATTTACCATTTCTCTCAACACACTGGCCCGCCCATGCATCACCCCGAGCCCATCTAAACTCATTAAAATGGAGCACGGAACCATGATCCGTCCAATTGACCATATCGGATGAGGAGTAACATTTCCAATCGTTCATTGTAAACCATGTTGATCCATCTTCATCATGTGAGGTATATAGATAAACGCGGTCATTATACACCATCGGGGCTGGGTCTGCTGTATAATTTGTTTGGATTATTGGGTTGTTGTAATGGTAGTTTTTTTTCATTTCCGCTGCATTCATAACTGAACTCCTCCCTTTAAATGCCTATTTTACTAAAGAATTGCTGTTTCCCTACAGAAATTTGTAGGGAAACAGCCTAATTTCACTCAGCTACTTAAACTGCCAGTAGTCAAATTTAAACAGGTTGGTTTTAGCTTCGTTTGTACCTTTAAACATAAAGAAGATGTTGTGAACACCGGTAACGTTTTCCACATCGCACTGGAGCAGTTTCCATTCTTGATCTCCACCAGTGGATTCGATGTCCAAGGTGCCGATTACCCTGCCTTCTGGACTGTCGATCCGGATTTCGATTTGACCTCCAACCGATGCAGCAACATTTGCTGAGAAGATTGAAGGACCGTCTGCTCCAAAATCAGCATTCGCTACTGCCAGCCAATCACCATCATCAATATTGGTCACATTGAGGTTGATACTTGCTACGTAACCTCCCGGTGCACTGCACTCTTCAGTAGTGATGCCTTTTTGCCAGGCGATAGTTTCGGCTTCAACCCTTTGATAGGGGTTAAGCGGTTTAAGCTGTGAAATTCCATACCGATCGCCAATGATATCTTT
>JAAYLQ010000167.1 GCA_012521805.1 Bacillota bacterium | reverse complement strand
TCCTGGACTTCTTTTAGTACCTGAGCCTTGAACTCATTAGTATACTGTCTGGTCACTTAAATCACTCCCAAATTGATTCTATCAGACACACACTATTTGTCCAAATCAATTAGGGGGCTTAATAGAACTGTTTTCGTCATACCTTTCGGGACCAAGGGGACAAGAACCAGAAGAGAAAGAATAGGAATAACAAGCAGAAAGGGAAGGGTAAAAGATCTTTCTGTGTACGTCTCTCATTGATTTTATGAATATTTTCTGAATGATTTCCTTTACTTGACAGATGGTTCTAGCTGGTCTAGAATTGAAAGTACTAGCAGGGAATTAATGTATTACCGGAGCATTTTTAGTGCCAAGTTGAGTGAGTGATTTACTCATGTTGGATATGCAAAATATTCCCATGAACAAAGAAGGATTTATCTGGGGCATGGAGAATACAAATGAAGAACCCATTTACCCGAAGTTTAGCTTGTTTTAAAGGGTAATGGATAATAAGAATTCTTATAATCAGGGACGATTCACTAGGACTTGATGTCAGCTGCAGGACGCAGTAGAGTCAGGTCGCAGTGAATTTTAGTACTCAGAATTAGGAGAACAACCCTGCACTGTGGGTGCAGGCGGTAATAGGTATCTCAGCCATTTACAGCCCAAGGGAGGTGGCTGAGACCCAAATAAGCTTCGGCATAAACATATCTACAAGGTGGAAACAAGGACACACCCTGTGGATATGGATGCACATATAAGCAGTGAACGTCACTGCTCCCCTGAACTAGGTGGGACACTCTTATTGGAAGAAGGGAGGATCGAGCATAAGGTAATCTGAAGTAATGCAGTTACCGAGGTGGATTGCTGCTTAGTACATGATAGTGGCACTCAACGTGCTCGCTCGCAGGGGCCTGGGGTAACACGGATGTTTTCTTTCTAAGAAACTATGGAGGTGGAGATATTGGTTAAGAAGTTTAAGAGCACATTTGCGCTTACAGCAATACTGATGGTCACTGTTCTTTTATCCGGCTGTATCGGCAGTGGAAATAAGACCTTCACATTGACTGTTAATGTTAATCCTGAAGGTGCTGCTGCAGTTTCGGGTGTGGCAGACAAGTATGACGAGAAAGCTGTTGCTCAATTCACACTCGAAGCCGCTGAAGGCTATGAGTTTGTAGAGTGGACTGGCGAGGTTAAGCCTGTATACAATGATGAAGACGAAGTCTGGGAAATCATTATGGATGGCGATAAGACCCTGACTGCTGTTTTCAAGGAAATTGAAGAAGAGCGAGCAACTGAAGAAGAACTTGTTGCGGCTGTCGTGGAGGCGTCCGAAGGTGAGGACACGGAAGCGTTCTTGGAAGCTCTCCAAGCACTTGAAGAAGCTGGATTAGTCAACAATGTCATAGAGGAATATGCAGCACTTTATCACGATCAGGCTAAAGATTTTGATAAGTTTGGTGCATGGGAGTTTCTACCCCTTAATGCCCCCTTCATGAGAACAGCTGAGGAAGTTCAGAAAAACGTAATCAATCCTGTAAACAAAGCGGTTAGCTCTTTAATTGATTTCGTTAATGATGCAAGAAGTTCTAAAATGTTGGTAGACAGTTTGGAAGAGCTGCATGACCTAGGTTTGTTAGAGGGTGTAAATTCTGACGATGCGGAAATCTATGTCGAATTGATTGGCAAATATCCATCTGCTACTCTAGAGGACCTTCAAAACATTATCGATGGTGCGTCAGTGAGACTTGCAGTCGAGGCTTTGTTCGCTAATATGGACGCGAAAGAGCTTGAACTCGCAGAAGGTGTCGATCAAGCAAAGATAGACTCTGTTAATAAGCTAGTTGCAGACGTTGAAATTGCTGGATTGAAGGCAGAACTAGAAGATCTGATTGCAGTGGCTCAAGGTCTAGTAGATGACGTGGTTTTTGAATCCGTCGATAAACAGATCAAAGAATTGTTTAAATTGGATGACGATGGCAAGTTTGTCAAAGACGACGATGATGAACTGATTCTTGCTGCAGACAAGACCGCTATTGAGGCTGCTCAAAAAGCACTTAACGCTTATAAGGGAAGTAAGAGTACAGCGGAATTGCAGGCGCTCATAGACAAAGCGGAGGAGTTGCTTGCGAAGGCCGAAGAAGAGAATTTAGTCAAGAGAATTAATGAAGAAGACACACTTTCGTTGGCTACCCTTATTATCAATGAACTTGAAGTTAAGGAGTTTATGGGTTTATCCACTGCTCAACGCGCTGAGGTTGCAAAGAGATTGGTTGATGCTAGAAGTGCTGAAGGATACGAGGCATATGAGTCGTCTGCAGATTTTATTTTAGCTGTTGAAGCCGAGATCGAAGTTTACTTGGGTCTCATTGATGCAGTTAACAATGCTACGGACAAGTTCGACATGATTGATGCGCTTAGTGCTATTAATGAAGACTACGCGAATCTTGGGCTGGATGCGCAATTACCGCTAGCAGAAGAGATGTACGCTAAGGTAACAGATAAAGATTTCGTGAAGTATACAACTCTTGCTGACATCAAGACAGCTGCTGGATGGCCAGTCGAATAATTTTATCTATCATTTGAAGATAGATAGACCAAGATAGGATTCAAACTATGCCCCGCACGTTCTTTGCGTGCGGGGTTTTGTGTGCTATTTAGCCCCCTAATAGGTTTGGAGAAAATCCTTTCATCTGCTATCATTCAAATCAGGGGGATGTTTCATGACAAGAAAGGATTACACTCAAGAATTCAAAGAACAGATATTAAGGGAATGCCAAGAGGTCGGGAATGTTGCTGT
>JAAYLQ010000029.1 GCA_012521805.1 Bacillota bacterium | reverse complement strand
TGAAGAATGTGTCTACCAGGCCGCCAATGAACTGCAAGTCTAAGCAACATCAATTTTGGCCATCTTGAAATTTCAAGATGGCCTTTTCTAAACAATTAGGCCGGTTTATTTTGAGAAACATTCTCCAGCGACCAAAACAATGCGAGAATGGCTGCCCTTAACTTAGCTTAAAATGTCCCAAACAGCGCGAGAAAAAAAGCTATTCCAATCTGAGAGCTAACACTACTAGTGCTAAAATGAAACAGTTTGAGTATATAGAAAAAGGTGATTTTCAGCTGGCTCCAGGTTTAGCAGGGATTATTAGGTAGAAGCAAGAGGCATATTCAAAAACATACGGACAAAATATTGCCATCGGCGTAGTATTGTTTATCCTGTGCAGCTTGCCGCTGATTACCGCTGGTATTTTCGGAGCTTCTGAAAGAGTATATGTATTTTTAACCGCACTCCTACTGGTGATTCTATCCATTGGCTTATACTTCCTGATCACTACCAGCACCATCAACGGTAGTTTTCAAAAATTACTTCGAGAAGGCGAGTATGCTCCGCGGGAGCAGGAAGAGCAAAAAAGAATCTCCCGCTTTACTGGTTTCTACTGGCCGATTGTCGTTGCAGTTTACTTGGGTTGGAGCTTTTATACCGGCAATTGGGCTATCTCTTGGGTGGTTTGGCCCATTGCTGGACTGCTTTTTGGTGCCCTTTCTTCCTTAGTTCGGACAGTTAAATCCTAAGCATGGTTTTGTGACACGAATAGTCATCGTCAATTGCTGCTGACCGGTTCTTTTGATGCGATGGATTTCTTGCTGGACGTTATAAAATCTTTTGCGGGGAAAAGGTGATGAGCATCATTGCAGCTGGGGACTTGATTCTCCCAACAGGTTTTTTTGACCTCCTGATAATTTGGAGTTAGTATTGTTTTAGATTCAGATCTTGAGGTTAATCACAATTCCTACTGATGAAGGTTGGCTGAACTCAAGCCAGATCGCTGTTTGTGGCCAACGGTATTTCCTCAGTAGGAATAGGTGCCTATGTGATGATATAGTATTTTTTTAGTTCTTCTTGGCTCAATGATGCTATCACCCTGGAGACATGGAGGTCATCCTTAACCATATCTATTCGAACCCAGGCTGCCTCCTTGAGAACCTGTTTATTTGCATCCAACTCCGGGTCATACCCAACTCTTATGGGCTGCTCATCATTTTGAGGTTCAGCAAGATAACAGTATTCAGTCCCGGCTGAATACTTTCGCTTGAATAAGAATCTTAAGATCTTGATATCAAGATTTATTTCCTCTTTAGCCTCCCGAACTGCCGCTGCTTCATGACTTTCACCGCTTTCAACTCCTCCTCCAGGAAGGGTCCAAAAAGATCTATTCTCTTTAACTACTTTGACCATAGCTATTCTTCCTCTGGAAATAACAGCAGCAAGAGCTCTATCTCTATCCATAGTCATAACCATACTAAATGATTTTTTTATACAACCGCTTGCACGGGCAGTGCCAAGAATGGGACTTGGAGACTAAGTTCACCATGGCATCAAATTTACCCTGCATACTGCTCTGGGCTTGTTCAAAAGCTTGGCATATATAAATGAATGGATTAGTGCTCTATGTTCTTGTTGGGCAAAAAATGATTTTGGCCAAAAAACAAAATCCCATCATTTGCTAAGGTAATTTGAAAAATACCAGCTATATCTGGAGGATTTGCACAGCAGGAGAAAGAAGACTGGTAAAATCAGGTAAATAGATCTCAAGTAAGGTGCCTTTGCTCTCCAAACAAAGAAATCTTACTTGATGAAGCACCATCAAACTGAATTCATCTCTGATGGACTAAATGGAGTTGCCGAGTTCTTTCTTGAAACTATCTTGAAGACTTTAGGAGAGGCTGGCATAGAGGGGGTTAAAAGGGAAGTGCTGATCAAGAGAAAAGGAACAGTATTAATAGTGCTCTTAGTGTTGGTAGTTTTAAACGGAGCAGCCGAGGCGTATTGGGAGCTGTATGGAACACGCCAGGGTGAAATGGTGGGGTTAGGACAGTTTGGGGCAGAAGACATAGTAAAGAGAATGGCCGATAATTGGGTATATGTAAAGATCGGTAACGGTTATTATTGGGCACATGATCCTGATGGCTACCTAATGATGCCTCCTGATGAGAAGCCTTATATGCTTGAAATAGGAGGCCGCACGCTTCCCTTTAACGTATCTACCTTTGCTCGGCATTACAATGATTTTATGGCGTTTGTTGACTCTGCCTCTGCCATAGGAGTGGTAGTCGCCCAGATAAATATGTACTCAAGCCATGATATGTTGATAACAGGCGAAGATTCGCTGCACTGGGTGCTTGTGCTTGAAGGAAGTACAGAATTTACTCTTCCTGGTGACCTTGATTTCATTAGTTCCTATGGATCGAAATTTCGCACTGTTGGCCTTCCTGACGTGGGGGATATAGTTGTCTGGGCAGAACGGGAAGATACATATGGTTGGATGACGGTTCTCGAGCCATTAAATCGGAGCGCTGTTTGTGACGCCATCGATGCGGAGCTGGATAATTTCTGGAAGGATATTATCCGCAGGGGTGTTGAGGACTACAGAACCAAATTTAGTGCCGGAGCTTGGTACGACTATTTATCCCGTGAGCAGCTGTTTGCCGGCGGCAGAGGCACTGCTGACGAGCCGTACTTAGTGGCCACTGCTGAACAGCTCAACAATGTGCGCCAGTTTCCTGACTGCCATTTTCGGCAGGTAGCTAACATTGATCTGAGTGATTTCACCACCGGCGAGGGTTGGGAATCTATCGGCGGCAGCACACCATTTACCGGTACCTATGATGGAAGCAGCTTTGCCATTACTAATCTTAGAATTAAGGCACCTAACAAACGTTCAGTAGGTCTATTTGGCTCTGTTCGCGATGGAGTTATTAAGAATGTGAACATTTACCGGGCGGAAGTAGAAGGAAATAGGACTGTTGGTACTTTGGTGGGCCACAATATTGGCGGAAAAATCTATAACTGCCATGTATCCGGTCAAGTCCGGGGACACAGCTCTGTAGGGACGCTGGTGGGTGTGAATGGAGGCAGCGGCAGGATCGAAAAATCCTCTGCTGGCGGTTCTGCAAGTGGAGTGATGAATGTTGGAGGATTGGTTGGACTCAATACGGATCGGGCGGTGATTGCAACCAGTAATGCAGCATCAAATGTTAAAGAAGTACCTGGGACCACTACCGTATTCGGCATCACAACGGATATTCAAGGCAGTATGGGCGGCTTGGTAGGTTTCAACACAGCCAGTATTACAAACTGTTACGCCACAGGAACTGTTACCGGCACAACTGCCGTTGGTGGATTGGTGGGACTCAACAGCGGCTATATAGCCTACTGCTATGCTCTCGGACAGGTGATGGGACAGTGGGGAATAGGTGGGCTGATTGGGGTCAATGTATCTGACTACGAGTTAGATGATGCCTCAGATACTGTGTACAGCAGCTACTACAATCTGGAAACAACCGGTCAAAAAGATTCTGGTAAGGGTGAAGGACGAACCACGATTCAGATGATATTTCAGGACGGAACTTTTGTCGACTGGGATTTTGGAAATATTTGGATGACGGAGTGGAAGATCGCTTACCCAATTTTTCAGTGGCATGAATTTCCTGCTTTAACGGCAGATAGACCTGAGCAGGAATCTAGGAAGCTGCATATTCGCAACCATACAGGCTGCCCTATTTTCCAGGTTTATGTTTCGCCCGCAGGTCATAACCAATGGATTGAGGTTCTGGAGCATGTAAACAGCATTGACGAAGGGGGACGAATTACTGTATACACCAATAGTTCCCACTGCTTCTATGATGTACTCATGCGGAATGGCGAGCGCACTTTTGTGATGACTAATATTGAAGTTGATCCGGAAATAGAAGTGGTGTTCACTTCCGCTCACGAGGTACGCTAGCGCCCTGTTTTTGGCTTTTACATCTCAGTGGAATGAGCGATGCAGACGGATATTG
Organism: Bacillota bacterium; assembly: GCA_012521805.1. Classification (GTDB taxonomy): domain Bacteria; phylum Bacillota; class Limnochordia; order Darwinibacteriales; family DTU012; genus DTU012. Next base: position 338 of record JAAYLQ010000029.1, on the reverse strand, counting down.
TGCATTCCTTGGAGCTTGCAAGTTTAAATTAAAAAACCCCAGCTTTGCTGGGGTACATTTCTTTATGGTGCCGAAGGAGGGAGTCGAACCCTCATGGGCTGAGCCCACACGATTTTGAGTCGTGCGTGTCTGCCAATTCCACCACTTCGGCATCTTGCCTGCGACAAATATTATTTTAACATGAATGGAGAAGTTTTGCAATGGTTTTTTGCGTTTTCGCACCTTGACAGCACAAATAATTATCCATACAATAGTAATAGTAGTATTTATTTACAAGGAGCGAGTTCTGTTGAACAAGAAGGGTTTTATTCGCAAAACAAAACAGCGCGAAGTGATCT
>JAAYLQ010000001.1 GCA_012521805.1 Bacillota bacterium | reverse complement strand
TTCATCGAATATTGATTGCATAGAAGATCTCACCTCAGAGTACTTTGTACTCGTCCGACCGGGACGGTGAGATCTTCTTCTTTTTTTCTAAGCCGATTTCCTGTCCTACAGTAACTTTACACTAAGTCGAGGCAGGAAAAGCAAAATTTCCAGCGAATACAATATACTGACCTACTTACTAATATATAAATTCTAAAGTTCAAGGAGGAGATGGGAAATGAACATGTTTTGCTTTCAATGCCAGGAAGCAGCTCAGGGAAAGGGGTGTACCGTTAAAGGTGTCTGCGGAAAAACCCCTGAAACTGCCCAGCTGCAGGACCTGCTGATTTATGCTCTGAAAGGACTTGCTGATGTTGTGGTCAAGGCAGGTCTGGATCCAGCTGGACTTGGTGCTGTTAACCATCAGTTGATTGACGGCTTGTTTATGACCATTACCAATGCCAACTTTGATTCTGACGTTATTGAAGCCGCAATTAGAAGTGTTCTGGAGGTTCGCGATCGGCTGCGGGCAGAAACAAATGCACGAAATCTGCATGATGCCGCTACATTTTCTGTCACTACCCGCGAAGAAATGTTAGGACAGGCAAGTTTAGTAGGCATCCTGACGACTAAAGATGAAGATGTGCGCTCTTTAAGAGAATTGATCACCTATGGCATTAAAGGTATGGCGGCATATGCTCACCATGCTGTCAATTTGGATCGGGAAAAACCGGAGATCTACAGCTTTATCTATAAAGCCCTTGCTGCTACCCTTGATGACAGTTTAGGTGTTGAGGATCTAATCAATCTGACCATGGAAACCGGCAGATATGGTGTGGAAGTGATGGCTTTACTAGATGAAGCCAACACCAGCAGATATGGCAATCCAGAGATGACAGAAGTTAATATCGGTGTGCGGAATAATCCGGCGATCTTAATTTCTGGTCACGATCTGACTGATTTGGAACAGCTGTTAGAGCAGACTGAAGGTACTGGTGTAGATGTGTATACTCACGGTGAAATGCTGCCGGCCCATTACTATCCTAAATTTAAAAAGTATGAGCATTTCGTCGGTAACTACGGCAATGCATGGTGGCAGCAGCTGTCAGAGTTTGAATCTTTTAATGGTCCAATTCTGTTTACCACCAACTGTATTGTACCTCCAAAGAGCGAAAGCGTGAAAGCGAGAATCTTCACAACAGGAGCAGCAGGTTATCCAGGCTGCACTCATATCGAAGCTGATGCTGATGGTAACAAGGATTTTTCACCAATAATTGAGCTCGCTAAAACACTGCCTGCACCGAAGGAAATTGAACAGGGGACAATTGTTGGTGGATTTGCCCACGCTCAGTTGTTTGCCTTGGCGGATCAAATTGTCGATGCAGTGAAATCAGGTGCGATCAAGAAATTCTTTGTTATGGCAGGCTGCGATGGTCGGATGAAATCCCGGGATTATTACCGTGATTTTGCGGAAAAATTACCAACAGATACAGTAATTTTAACAGCAGGATGTGCGAAATACCGCTACAATAAACTTGATCTCGGTTTTATTGGGGATATCCCAAGAGTATTAGATGCGGGACAGTGCAATGATTCTTATTCATTAGCGGTTACTGCTCTCAAACTAAAAGAAATTTTTGAGCTGAATGATATAAATGAGCTGCCAATTGTTTATAATATTGCTTGGTATGAGCAAAAAGCGGTAATTGTTCTGCTGGCTTTATTATACCTTGGTGTGAAAAATATTCATTTAGGACCAACCCTACCAGCGTTTTTATCTCCCAATGTAGCCGAGGTCCTGGTTTCAAAATTCGGTTTGAGCGGCATTGGCACTGTTGATCAAGATCTGGAGCTGTTTTTAGGTTCAGTAGAGTAAGACTTTCCTGCGGCAGTCAAAAAAATTGCTGGAAAAAGCAGGAATTGCCTCCTCAAACCCGAATAATAATTATTAGTTTCAATAGCATGTTCGGAAGATTAGCGGCATTAACCATCAGCGTCTCGTTGTTAGACGCTGATGGTTTGAATAAAACTACTGTATTTGAGGAGGTAATCAAATGAAGAGTCTAAAAGGAACGAGAACAGCAGAAAATTTGCTTAAAGCGTTTGCAGGAGAGGGTCAAGCTCGTAACCGCTATACATACTACGCATCAATTGCAGACAAAGAAGGTTACAAGCAGATTCGCAACATTTTCTTAGAAACTGCAGACCATGAAAAAGAACACGCAAAAAGATTCTGGAAGCTCCTGCTGGCTGGATTTGATGGTGAGCTGCCGGTTGAAGTTGAAATTACCAACGCTTCCTATCCGGTAGATCAAGGTGACACCTTAACCAACCTGAAAGCTGCTGCTCGCGGTGAAAATGATGAGTGGTCACACCTCTATCCGCAATTTGCTGACATTGCCGAAGAAGAAGGATTTCCGGAAGTAGCAGCTGCTTTTAGAGCAATTGTTGTTTCCGAAAAAGGACACGAAGAAAGATTCTTAAAGCTAGCTGAAAATATCGAGAAGGAACAAGTCTTCAAGAGAGGAGACAAAGTTCTCTGGAAGTGCGGCAACTGCGGCTACCTGCACGAAGGTCCAGAAGCACCCAAAACCTGCCCGGCATGCATTCATCCGCAAGCCCACTTCGAGCTGTTCACCGAACCCTACTAATCCAAAAGCTAATACAGCCATTAAGCATAAAAAACCCGCTCCTGTTTTCCAAGAGCGGGTTTTTAATAATCTAATTTACGAGGCGTCAGCTTTCCTCAGCTGGATAATTACGCCCTGATCGTGCAGGTTGCGGTCGTGAATTACTGTTGTAGAGCATGCTAATTTATTGGTGGAATGGTCATAGGGGACTGAAACATCGATGGTGAACTCATGATTATACAGTTTTTCCCGCACTGTTTTTTGGATATGTCCAACAATTTCGTGGTTGCGGATAATGAAATGTACCGGTCGTTCCAGCGCTTGGCTTAAGCGGATACCTAGAATATCCTCTGCTTTAGGATTCATCTTAACTACGCGGTTATACATATCGGTAATTACAATTCCGTCGTTGATGCCTGCGAGAATTGCGTTCATCCGCTCCCGTTCAATTTCAATCTCATTGAGAACGTCCTCCAGCTCAAAGCGGCTGTTATCTAGGGTTAAAGCTAGTTCGGCCTGAGCCTGGCGGAAAGCTGTTATATCATAGCCGTAGAGTAAGAAATGGTTTTCTGGCTGATTCAGTTTGATGCCGTGGCAGCTGACAATAATTTTGTGATCGTTTTTCACAAACTCAAGTTCAGCAGCGATCCTAGGTTCACCAGCAGCTAGGCGCTGCAGCAGATCCCCAATCTTTGCCGGCTGTTCACCGCT